>NZ_JBEZKG010000083.1:0-1014 GCF_040651535.1 Streptomyces sp. NPDC048420 | reverse complement strand
GCGTCCTGGATGATCTCTTTCGGGGACAGGATCGGCCCGCACGGAATGTTGTGCGCGTTCAGCTGCGCAAGGACCTGCCACTTGGGCAGGGCCGTGGTCCATTCCTCGATCAGCTGGAACATCTTCGCCAGCTTGGGCAGCCGGGCCTGCGGGGTGGCCCACTCCGGGTCCTGGGCGAGTTCGGGCCGGCCGATCAGCGCCGCCAGCGGGGCCCAGCCGACGGGCTGGACGATGACGTACACGTAGTCGTTGGGCCCGCCCGGCGCGCACCGCACCGCCCAGCCCGGCTGACCGCCCCCCGACGCATTCCCCGAACGCGGGACCTCGTCGGAGAAGTCCTCGTTGGGGTACTCCGCGAGCGGGCCGTGCGCCAGACGCTGCTGGTCACGGAGTTTGACCCGGCACAGGTTCAGCACCGCGTGCTGCATCGCCACGTTCACCCGCTGCCCCCGCCCGGTCCTCTCCCGCTGCAGCAGCGCGGCCAGGATCCCGGCCACTACGTGCACACCGGTACCGGAATCCCCGATCTGCGCACCGGTCGCCAGCGGCGGCCCGTCCTCGAAACCGGTGGTGGCCATCGAACCGCCCATCGCCTGCGCGACCACCTCATACGCCTTGAAGCCGGTGTACGGGCCCTCCCCGAAGCCCTTGATCGACGCATACACAATCCTGGGGTTGATCTCCCGGATCCGCTCCCAGGTGAACCCCATACGATCCACCGCGCCCGGCGCGAAGTTCTCCACCAACACATCCGCACCCCGCACCAGCGCGGCAAGGATCTCCCGCCCCCGCTCGCTCTTTACGTTCAGCGTGATACTGCGCTTGTTGCAGTTGAGCATCGTGAAATACAACGAGTCCACGCCCGGCACATCCCGCAACTGCCCCCGCGTCACATCCCCGCCCGGAGCCTCCACCTTCACCACATCCGCCCCCAGCCACGCCAGCAACTGCGTCGCCGACGGACCCGACTGCACATGCGTCATATCCAGCACCCGCACACCCTCAAGAGCCATC
>NZ_JBEZKG010000082.1:0-1069 GCF_040651535.1 Streptomyces sp. NPDC048420 | reverse complement strand
GTCATACTTCAATGGTCGGCGGGTTGCTCAGGGACCCGATCGAGGGGGGTTCTCCCTGGGCCTCCTCTGACCGCCGACCCCGGCTGCAGCCGCAGCCGGGAGACCGGGAACCGCTCTGCGCCCACCTGTGAGGAAGCAGACATGGGCGCACAGTGGCGGTAACCCTCACATCGAAGGGCACGACCATGAACGCACGCGAAACCGGAGGCGACGTGGTGACGTCGTACAAGAACGCGCAGACCCGCACCGTCACCGCCGACGGAGTGACCTTCGCCTACCGCGACCTCGGCCCCCGCACCGGCATGCCGGTCATCTTCATCACCCACCTCGCCGCGGTCCTGGACAACTGGGACCCCCGGGTCGTCGACGGCATCGCCGCCAAGCACCGGGTGATCACGTTCGACAACCGGGGCGTGGGCGCCTCCACCGGCACGACACCCAAGACCATCGAGGAGATGGCCAAGGACGCCGTCACCTTCATCCGGGCCCTGGGCTTCGAGCAGGTCGACGTCCTCAGCTTCTCGATGGGCGCCATGATCGCCCAGGTGATCGCCCAGACCGACCCGCAGCTCATCCGCAGGCTGATCCTCGCGGGCACCGGCCCGGCCGGCGGCGAGGGCATCAAGAACGTCACCCGGATCTCCCACTACGACACCCTGCGGGCACTGCTCACCCTGCAGGACGTGAAGCAGTTCCTCTTCTTCACCCGCACCCCGAACGGGATCCGGGCCGGCAAGGAGTTCCTGGCCCGCCTCAAGGAGCGCACCCAGGACCGGGACAAGGCGATCCGCCCCGCCTCCTACTTCTCCCAGCTCAAGGCCATCCACCGCTGGGGACTGGCACAGCCGCAGGACCTGTCCGTCATCAAGCAGCCCGTCCTCGTCGCCAACGGCGACGACGACCGCATGGTGCCGACGCCGAACTCACACGACCTGGCAAGGCGCCTGCCCAACGCCGAGCTGGTGATCTACCCCGACGGCGGCCACGGCGGCATCTTCCAGTACCACGAGCAGTTCGTGCCGACAGCCCTCGAGTTCTTCGGCCGGCCGTAGGGCCGCGATGCGGTCAG
>NZ_JBEZKG010000081.1:0-1125 GCF_040651535.1 Streptomyces sp. NPDC048420 | reverse complement strand
AGAGGTCGTTTTCTCCCGTTGTTTCATCCAGGGATGCGGATTTGATCCGGTGATGTCGGGTGGCGCCAGGAGATGGTGTTCTCGCCGGTGAGGCGGCGGGCCATGAGGTCGGTCATGGCGAGGTGGATCATGGCTTCGGAACGGTGCGGGTGGGTTTCGTAGTCGCGGGCCAGGCGCCGGTGGAGCATCAGCCAGCCGTACGTTCGCTCAACAGCCCAGCGTTTCGGGATCGGGGTGAACCCTCTGGTCCCGGGGGTGCGGGTGGTGATTTCCATGTCGATGCCGAGGGTGGCGGCGTGCTCGACGAAGTGCTTGCGGTAGCCTCCGTCGACCCACGCCTTGCGGATGCCGGGCTGGGCGGCGGCGACCTGGCCGAGCAGTTGGGTGCCGGCCACGGAATCCTGGACGCTGGCCGCGGTGACCAGCACCGCGAGCAGGAGGCCGAGCGTGTCGGTCACGATGCTGCGCTTCCTGCCCACGATTTTCTTGGCGTTGTCCGTGCCCTGACTCGTGGCGGGGACGCTGGTGGAGGTCTTCACGCTCTGCGCGTCGATCACGCACGCCGACGGCTTGGCGTTTCGCCCCTCCTGCTGGCGCACCAACTCCCGCAGCAGGCCGTTGAGCTGGGCAAAGATGCCGTCGGACTGCCACTTGGCGAAGTAGCCGTAGACCGTGTTCCAATGCGGGAAGTCATGCGGCAGGTATCGCCACTGCACCCCCGTGCGGTCCACGTACAAGATGGCGTTCATGATCTCGCGCAGGTCGTGCTCGGGCGGCCGGCCGAAGTCCAGGGCCCGGCCGCGGCGCTCGAAGCGCCACGCGGACAGGACCGGCTCAATCAACTCCCAGCGGGCATCGGACAGATCACTCGGATACGCACGACGGTCGGCCATGTCCTGGACGTACCGCCGGTCGGGGGCGTGCGCCCAGGCGTGCATCCTGCCTGGCGGAAGCACGGAACAGATACGGGCGTCCTGGAACGAGACAGGCGTAAGCCGACTCGTACCCCAAACATCACACCATCGGCCTCAGGAAGCAAGACCACCCCGACGCCCCCTCCCGCACCAGTTCATCGGCGGGTGCAATAGCGGAGCTATCACCGTAATTGAGATGAAAACGACCTCT
>NZ_JBEZKG010000080.1:0-1227 GCF_040651535.1 Streptomyces sp. NPDC048420 | reverse complement strand
CCTCAAAGTTTCGTGACAGTCCGCCGACGGAGTCGGTGGACCGTTTTCGTGCCGTGGTCTGAGGCTGTGCAGGCCGAAGAGCCGAGTGACGCCTCGGGATGGCGCCGGATTCCACTGCTCCGGGTGTTGAGGTGCTGTCGAAGGGGACGGGGAATCCGCTGGTCAGCCAGGGTCGGGCAGTTGGGCGAGCCGGTCTAGGGCTGCGGTGATGTGATCGGTCCAGGGCCAGTGCCGGGCCAGGCGGAGGATTCGCCGACGGCCGGTGGTCACGAGCTGCCCGGCCGCGGTGAACAGGCGGAGCCGTAGTCGGCGGGGCTCCCAGAGACGGGCCTTGCCGGTCAGGGCGAGCATCGGCATCCAGGCCAGCAGGTCGAGAGCGATCTGCACGATCTCCAGCCAGATCTGGTTCTGGGCCGTGCGGTGCAAGGGCAGGTTGCGCAGGCCGGTGGCCCGGGCGGCGCGGATGCGGTCCTCGGCCCGGGCCCGCAGCCGGTGACGGAGCTCGAGCTGGGCGATCGGCCGGCCCAAGGTGTTGGTGGCGAAACAGGTCAGCCGCATGCCGTCCGCATCCGTGAGCCGCAACTGGGCCCCGGGGTGCGGTCGTTCCTTTCTGACGATCAGCCGCATGTCCTTGGGCCAGCCGTCCAGGACGTCGCCGGTGAGTTCGGCGACCCAGGCGCCGTCGCGGATCTGGCCGTCCGCCTCGACGGCCGCCGTCCAGGCCGATGCCGGAACCTTCAGCACATGCTGGTGGACCTGCTCGGTGATCACCATGCCGACCGAGTAGGACAGCCACCGTCCCCGCTGGGCGAGCCAGGCGACGAAGTCGTGGGTGCCGCCCGCGGAGTCGGTGCGGATCAGGGTCCGGCGCCCGCGCCGGTACTTCTTCGGCAGCTGGGCCAAGGCCAGTTGGGTGGCGGTGATGTGGTCGGCCGCCGTGTTCGATCCCGCGTTGCCTGGTCTGAGCAGGGCCGCGACCGGTTCACCCGTGCCGCCCGGTCCGTGGTCGACGAACCCCATCAGCGGGTGGTGGCCGTAGGTTCGCTTCCACGTGGGTGCGGCGTCCTCCTTGTCCGAGTGCGCGATCACCAGCACCCCGTCAAGGTCCACGGTCACCGTCCCGCCCGCATCAGGCGCTTCCCGGCCGGCCAACCGCCAGACATGCTGGCGCACTTCAGCCCGCGCGGCCCGGATCGCGGTCAGGGCCTTCGGCCCGGCCGCGGCGAG
>NZ_JBEZKG010000079.1:0-1285 GCF_040651535.1 Streptomyces sp. NPDC048420 | reverse complement strand
TGAAGCTTCCCCTTGATCGTGGACACCTGGAGACTGGGATCTTGAGGTTCCAGAGGAAGTAGCACCAGGTGGGAAGCAAGTACACGAAGCGGTACACCGAGGAGTTCAAACGGGACGCGATCGCGCTCGTCGATTCCTCGGGCAAGACGGTCACCGCCGTCGCCCGGGAACTCGGCATCAGCTCCGAGTCCCTGCGCGGCTGGTACCGCCGGGCGAAGGCAGACCGGGGCGAGGGCGAGTCCGGTGAGCTGACCAGCGCCGAGCGCGTGGAGCTCAAGCGGCTGCGCAAGGAGGTCCGCGAACAGCAGCAGACGATCGAGATCCTGAAAAAAGCGACGGCCTTCTTCGTGAAGGAGAACGACCGGTGAGCGAGCTGTACCGGTTGATCCATGCGGAGAAGGCGACTTACCCGATCGTCCTGCTGTGCCGGGTGCTGAAGGTCGCCCGCTCCTCCTACTACGCCTGGCGCGAGGGCGAGGCCGCCCGCCGTGCCCGGCAGGCCGCCGACGACGCGATCGCGCACGAGATCACCGTTGTGCACATCGCTTCCCGGCACACCTACGGTGTCCCGCGCATCCACGCCGAACTGCGCCGCCTGGGCCGGCGGGTGAACCGCAAGCGCGTCGCCCGCGTGATGCGTGAGCGCGACATCCGCGGCGTCACCCGGCGCAGGCGGCGTTCGTTGACCCGGCCGGATACGAAGGCGAAGCCGGCCCCGGACCTGATCGGCCGCGACTTTCACGCCGAGCGCCCCGGGACCAAGCTGGTCGGCGACATCACCTACCTGCCCACCGCCGAGGGCTGGCTCTACCTCGCCTGCTGGCTGGACCTGGCCACCCGCGAGGTCGTCGGCTACGCCATGGCCGACCACCACCGCGCCGAGCTCGTCGTCGACGCTCTCGACATGGCCCGCGGCCGGGGCGGACTGGAGCCCGGCTGCGTGGTTCACAGCGATCGCGGCAGTGAATATACGTCGACCCAGTTCCGGGAACGGATAGGGAAGTTGGGGCTGCGGCAGAGCTGCGGACGCACCGGATCATGCTTCGACAACGCTGCCGCGGAGAGCTTCTGGGCCCTACTCAAGGAGGAGATCGGCACCCGTACCTGGCCCGACCGGGCCACCGCCCGCGCCGAGGTCTTCAACTTCATCGAGACCTTCTACAACCGCCGCCGCCTGCGCAAGCACCGGACTTTCGGCTACCTCACCCCGGCCGAGACCAGGCAGCGGCATCAGCACGCCCTCGCGGCATAACGATCACGTGTCCGAGATCACGGGGAAACTTCA
>NZ_JBEZKG010000078.1:0-1361 GCF_040651535.1 Streptomyces sp. NPDC048420 | reverse complement strand
CCCCGTGAACGTCTCCACCCACACCCGCTCAGCGCGTAAGACCCCGGCCATACAAGGAAGATGCCCAGCTCAGAGTCTTGTGCAACACCCTTTAAGGGTTGTCCCGCTATAGCTGCGGCCTGTTCGACGTAGGGTATGCGGGCGGCAAGTGTGGCGCCGTAGCCTTGGCCGTACAGGAGGACATCGGTGGACCCGAACCCCACCTGCTGCTTCTGCCTTCAGATCATCGATCTAGCTCAGGACAGGGCAGCGACCGCGCTCACGCTTGGTGCCGTTGACCCGGAACGAGGCGGTCATGTGCGGCGGAAGGCCTACTCGCACTCAAGCTGTCTGCGCGAGCGAGTCGACCCGAACATCGACCTCTGGTGGGAGCTCTGAAACCCGGCTGACCTCCAAAGCTGCCGACTTCAGATGCGATGATCTTGCGGTGCCTCGTGTGATCACCGCGTCTGAGCAGGCCTGGATAGCCCCGTTCACCGGGCTGAGCCCGCGGCAGTTCGGCAAGCTGGTGACGGTTCTGCGACGTGAGGGTGCGGACGCGGTCCGCAAGGGCCGGCCGTGGAGCCTGCCTCTGGAGGATCGGGCCCTGCTGGTCGCGGCATACTGGCGCACGAACCTGACGATGCGGCAGCTCGCTCCGCTGTTCGGGGTGTCGAAGTCGGCGGCGGACCGGATCATCGACCACCTCGGGCCGATGCTCGCGCTCCAGCCCCGCAAGCGGTTCGCCAAGGACGCCGTGCTCATCGTGGACGGCACGCTGGTCACCACCGCGACCACATGGTGGCCGAGCAGTCGAAGAACTACCGGTACTCCACCGCCCACCAGATCGTCATCGACGCGGACACCCGCCGCGTCGTGGTGGTCGGCCGGCCGCTGCCGGGCAACCGCCACGACTCCCGCGGCTGGGAGGAGTGCGGCGCCAAGGCCGCCGTCGGCAAGACCACCACGATCGCCGACGGCGGCTACCAGGGCACCGGACTGGTCATCCCACACCGAAAAGCGAAAGGCCAGGCCGAACTCCCGGACTGGAAAGAGGAGCACAACCGGTCCCACAAGCAGGTCCGCGCACGCGTCGAGCACGTCTTCGCCCGCATGAAGACCTGGAAGATCCTCCGCGACTGCCGCCTCAAAGGCGACGGAGTCCACCACGCCATGCTCGGCATCGCACGGATACACAACCTCGCCCTCGCCGGATAGACCAGCTGCCTCGCACGACGGCCGACCTCGCCGAGGCGGCTCGAAGGTCATTTACGGGACAGCCCTTACTAGGACTCCGTTAGGTCTTCCTGTCCGGCCTGTTCGGGTGCATGTTGGGTTGGGTGGACGCACATGAAGTGAACCGTGTTCGGGCGAGGTTGGCG
>NZ_JBEZKG010000077.1:0-1483 GCF_040651535.1 Streptomyces sp. NPDC048420 | reverse complement strand
GCTAGAGGCAATACCGGTGATTTAGGTTGTCTTCCGGCGGGTCGGCCTGGTCTTGGTCGGCCCGACCAGGGTCACGCGGGGAGTGTCCGGCCGGGGCGGATCGTGGTGCTCGGCGCGTTTGAGCTTCCAGTTGGACATCTTGCGCTTGATGACGCGCGGGCTGGAGCGCAACCGCCGGGGTGTCAAGAGCCGTTCGCGGATCTCATGCAGGGCCGTGACCAGTGCCCGGGCCAGCCGAGAGGGGGGAAAATGCCGCCTGGTCGGTGACGTGGCGGCGGACGACGCGCAGAGTGCGGGTGAAGGAAATCCGGTCCGGGTCTTGCTCGGATTGCTGTGCGGCCTGGTGCATTAGGTCTCGCAGAGCGTGGTGTACCAGCAGGAAGGCGAAGATCTCCTGCTCGGCGCCGCGGGGGTGCTGGGAGCGTAGGACTAGGCGGGGGCCTCCGAGATGAGTCTTGATCTCATCCAGCGTGCTCTCGATCTCCCATCGCTGGGCGTACAGCGCGGCCAGCGACGCGGCAGGGGCGGCCTTCGGGTCCAGGATGGTGGTGATCAGCCGGTACACCGTGTCGCTGCCGTCGCGGCCGAGGGTGTACTCGATCACCCGGACCCGGGCCGGGTCGGCGCGACGGTTCTTGTCCCGGGCCGCGACGATCTCCGAGAGGTAGGAGCCGTCCTTCAGCAGGGCCCGGACGGGGAGTACGGCGTCGTTCTTGACCCGCCACAGCAGGTCGGCGCCGGTTGCGGCGGCGGCCCGCCACAGGTCAAAGCCGCGAAAGCCCCGGTCGGCCAGCAGTAGCATCCCTGGCGTCAGTGAGCTGAACAGGCGTTGGGCCAGCTCGGTTTCATGGACAGCCAGCGGTCCGGCCTCGGCCGCGAAGACAGCGTGGGTGCCGCATTCGGCCAGCGCAGCCACCCTCACCTGCGGATAGGCGCTCTTCTCCTGTCCGCGGCTGACTCCCGGGCGGCCGAAGAAGGCGGCATTGGCCTCGGTGTCCGGCACGTCGAAGGTGGTGCCGTCCACCGCGACCAGCCGCCACCCCCGATACCAGGCCCCGCTCGTGTCCTCGGTCGCCACCGGCCGGCACACCCGGGCAAACAGTGCCTTCAGCGGCTCCGGGCCCAGCCGCAGACGGGCCCGGCCGATCGCCGCGGTGGTCGGCACCTGCCAGGTCCCCTTCCACCGGCCCATCCGCTGAAGTCCGTGCGTCAGGAGTCGGGCGACCTCCTCATAGCCCTGCCCAGAGAACAGGCACATCGCCAGCACGAAATAGACCACCACCCGGGCGGGCAGCAGCCGTTGGCGCTGCTCGACCCGGCCACATCCCGCGACCACCTCATCCACCAACTCCGGCGGAAACGCGCGGGTCAGCACCCCAATCGCGATTCGATCCGAAAACCGGTCATCCGACGACGACTTCACCTGTCCGGGCCTTGGCACACCACACCCAACGACCCGAAAACCCCAAAGTCACCGGTATTG
>NZ_JBEZKG010000076.1:0-1484 GCF_040651535.1 Streptomyces sp. NPDC048420 | reverse complement strand
TCCTTGGGTTCCAGGGGTCGTCGCAACACCGCCTGGTTTTAGGTGGTGAGTAGATCACGTAGACGCTCGGCTGGAGTAACCCAGCCGAGCGTCTTGCGTGGGCGGCCGTTGAGTTCCTGGGCGACGTGTTCGAGGTCTTCGGGGCTGTGGACGCTCAGGTCGGTGCCTTTCGGGAAGTACTGCCGCAGCAGCCCGTTCGTGTTCTCGTTGGAGCCGCGCTGCCAGGGCGAGGCCGGGTCGCAGAAGTAGACGGGCATGCCGGTGGCCATGCTGAACTGCTTGTGGCGTGCCATCTCGCTGCCTTGGTCCCAGGTGAGGGAGCCGCGCAGGTGGTCGGGCAGGGTCTGGATGGTGCGGACGAGGCCGTCGCGGACGGTCTCGGCGTCGTGGGCTCCGCCGGGCAGGTGGACCAGCATGGTGTAGCGGGTGCTGCGCTCGACCAGGGTGGCGATCGCGGAACGGCCGCCCGCGCCGATGATCAGGTCGCCTTCCCAGTGACCGGGCACGGCCCGGTCCTCGACGGCGGCGGGGCGGTCGCTGATCATCACCATCGGGTCGGTGAACCGTGGCGTGCGCCGTTCGGGGTCCCGGCGTGGTTTGCGGCGGGTCCGGCCGGAGCGGATGGCTGCCTGGACTTCCCGTTTCAGGCCGCCGCGGGCCTGGAAGTACAGCGCCTGGTAGACCGTTTCCACGCTCACCCGCATGCTCTCGTCGTCGGGATGCTCCATGGTCAGAGCGTGGCAGATCTGTTCCGGCGACCACCGCCTGCGCAGTCCGTCCTGGACGAAGCGGCGCAGCCGGTCCTCGCGCAGCAGTTTGCGGTCCTTGGGCCTGGGTCTGCGCGCTGCCGCAGCCCGGTGGGCGGCGTAGGGCTGGTAACCCTCGCTGCCCGAGTTCGCGTCGATCTCCCGCTTGATTGTGCTCGCCGGCCGCCCCAGAGCCCGCCCGATCGCCCGCAACGACCGGCCCAGAGCGCGAAGATCGCGGATTCGTTCGCGCTCGGCCAGCGTCAGAAACCGCGGGTGAAGCTGCTTCTCCAGGGCTGTCAGGCCCACCGGTGCCATGGTCACACCGGACATCGTGACGGTGCCCGCCGCGTAGTCGACACGGCGCCCGTCGGCGTAGGTGCGCGAAGAGCGGGTCTTCCTGACGCCCCAGTCCCAGTCCTTGGCCGTGCGCTCGTTCACGCCGACCTGCCGGGCCGCCACCCGGCGGGCGACGCCCTGGTCCCGCAGGCGCTCGTACTCGTCACGCCGGGGATGCCTGCGCGGCAGGCGCACCGAGGTCCGTCCGGCTTTCCGGGCCCAGCCGAAAGCGGTGTTCCGGTTCACCCCCAGCTCCCGGGCCACCACGGTCACGTTCCCCACAGCATCCAGCCGCGCGAGAAAGCGATCCCTCAATCCCGCAAGATCATCACGCTCAACGCCCACGGTCCTCGCAACTCCCACAGATCGCGGGTGTTGCGAGGACCGTTAGAACCCAAG
>NZ_JBEZKG010000075.1:0-1548 GCF_040651535.1 Streptomyces sp. NPDC048420 | reverse complement strand
GCAACGCCGTTGCCTTAGCAGTTCGGGCTGGGTGTCAAGTACCTGGTCATGGGGCGGGACCTCGAGTAGTTCCTGTGGTGTCGAGCCCAGGAACGAGCACTCGGAGGTCCCGTGCCGCAGCAGTCTGCCAGCGTCGGGCGGCGCCCGACACCCCTTGATGTCTATGCCCCGGGCCAGCTGGGCGAGTTGACCCAGATCATCGATCCCTGCCTGGTCGACGCCGTTGTCGACGAGACCGCCGCCCGGGAACAGCGGCTGCGGCTGCTTCCTGCGCGGGTGGTGGTGTACTTCGTGCTCGCGCTCGCCGTGTTCGAGGGAGTCTCGTATACAGGGGTATGGGCGAAGCTGACCGCCGGTCTCGGCAAGGCGGTGGCGGCATGCCCGTGTGCGTCGTCGCTGTCGCGTGCGCGACGCCGGGTGGGCACCGCACCGCTGCGTCGGCTCTTCGAGGTCCTGGCAGGCCCGGTTGCCTCTCCGACCCGACAACAGGACTCGTTCTACCGCGGACGGCGCCTGGTCGCCCTGGACGGCACCACCCAGTGCGTCCCCGACAATCCCGCTGTGACCTGGCACTTTCCCAAACACGTCGGCGAGGTGAAGGAGTTCGGCTATCCGATGCTCCGCCTCGTGGCCCTGGTGGAGTGCGGCACCCGCGCCCTGCTCGACGCCGCCTTCGGCCCCGATCGCATCGGCGAACTGTCCTACGCGCACCGCCTCCTGGCGAGCCTGGACTCCTCCATGCTGCTGCTGGCCGACGCCTACTACGACGCCGTGGACTTCCTCAACGCAGTATCCGAGACCGGCGCCGCGTTCCTGCTCCGCTCCACCCGAAAACGCCGCCCCACCACCCGGCTGGCACTCTCCGACGGCTCCTATCTGACCTTCATCCGCTCCCAGCACTACCGCGCCGGCCGAGGATACGGCCGACGCCTCCAGGTCCGGATCATCGAAGCCTGGATCACCGTCAGCCTCGAAGACGGCACCCAGCGCACCGAGTTGTGGCGCCTGATCACCAGCCTGCTCGACGCCGACCGCTATCCCGCCCGGGAGCTGATCGAGATCTACCACCGCCGCTGGGAGGCCGAGACCTGCTACTTCTCGCTGAAGTCCACCCTCCTGGACGGCCGCATCCTGCGATCCAGGACCGTTCCTGGCATCGAGCAGGAGTTGTACGCCCTCCTCACGGTCTACCAGGCCCTGATCCACACTGCGGACGACCTCACCTTCGTCCACGCGGAACTATCCGCACGCCGCGTCAGCTTCACGGTCCTGCTGCAGGCCGCCGCCGACACCATCGTCACGGGCGAGTTCCCGTCGATCACGGCTCCGGCCTCGCTGGTGGGCTCCATCGGCCGGGCCGCCCTGGCCGGCCTTCACCCGCCACGACCTCGCCACCGGTTGAAGGCGCGGCTACGCAAACGGCAGGGCAAGTACTCCTTCACCCACCACCGTCATCCCCGCAGGTGCATGCGCTACAAGCTCCACACCGCGATCATCACGGACGGCATTCTTGACAAGGCACCACCCAGCTAAACGCAACGGCGTTGC
>NZ_JBEZKG010000074.1:0-1659 GCF_040651535.1 Streptomyces sp. NPDC048420 | reverse complement strand
TGTCGAAGGTGGGACTGGCGATTGGGACGAAGTCGTAACAAGGTAGCCGTACCGGAAGGTGCGGCTGGATCACCTCCTTTCTAAGGAGCACTTCTAAGCCTGTCCTTCGGGGCTGGTTCAGAGGCCACTACGCAGGCAAACGTTCTGCGGTGGTTGCTCATGGGTGGAACGTTGATTATTCGGCACTCTCAGCCATCTCGGGCTGCCAGTACTGCTCTTCGGAGCGTGGAACGCTGATCACGAGTGGTGGGGGTGCCGGGCACGCTGTTGGGTGTCTGAGGGAATGAACCCCCTCGTGATGCCGGCCCCAGTGAACTCCAGCTCAGGTTGGGGGTGATGGGTGGCTGGTCGTTGTTTGAGAACTGCACAGTGGACGCGAGCATCTGTGGCCAAGTTTTTAAGGGCGCACGGTGGATGCCTTGGCACCAGGAACCGATGAAGGACGTGGGAGGCCACGATAGTCCCCGGGGAGTCGTCAACCAGGCTTTGATCCGGGGGTTTCCGAATGGGGAAACCCGGCAGTCGTCATGGGCTGTCACCCGCTGCTGAACACATAGGCAGTGTGGAGGGAACGCGGGGAAGTGAAACATCTCAGTACCCGCAGGAAGAGAAAACAACCGTGATTCCGGGAGTAGTGGCGAGCGAAACCGGATGAGGCCAAACCTACGACGTGTGAGACCCGGCAGGGGTTGCGTCGTGGGGGTTGTGGGATCTCTCTTCTGTCGTCTGCCGGCGGCAGGACGAGTCAGAAACCGTTGATGTAGGCGAAGGACATGCGAAAGGTCCGGCGTAGAGGGTAAGACCCCCGTAGTCGAAACGTCAGCGGCTCGTTTGAGAGACACCCAAGTAGCACGGGGCCCGAGAAATCCCGTGTGAATCTGGCGGGACCACCCGCTAAGCCTAAATATTCCCTGGTGACCGATAGCGGATAGTACCGTGAGGGAATGGTGAAAAGTACCGCGGGAGCGGAGTGAAATAGTACCTGAAACCGTGTGCCTACAAGCCGTGGGAGCGTCGGAATGAAAGCTTGCTTTCATTCTCGTGACTGCGTGCCTTTTGAAGAATGAGCCTGCGAGTTTGCGGTGTGTTGCGAGGTTAACCCGGGTGGGGTAGCCGTAGCGAAAGCGAGTCCGAATAGGGCGTTTCAGTAGCACGCTCAAGACCCGAAGCGGAGTGATCTAGCCATGGGCAGGTTGAAGCGGAGGTAAGACTTCGTGGAGGACCGAACCCACCAGGGTTGAAAACCTGGGGGATGACCTGTGGTTAGGGGTGAAAGGCCAATCAAACTCCGTGATAGCTGGTTCTCCCCGAAATGCATTTAGGTGCAGCGTCGTGTGTTTCTTGCCGGAGGTAGAGCACTGGATAGGCGATGGGCCCTACCGGGTTACTGACCTTAGCCAAACTCCGAATGCCGGTAAGTGAGAGCGCGGCAGTGAGACTGTGGGGGATAAGCTCCATGGTCGAGAGGGAAACAGCCCAGAGCATCGACTAAGGCCCCTAAGCGTACGCTAAGTGGGAAAGGATGTGGAGTCGCAGAGACAACCAGGAGGTTGGCTTAGAAGCAGCCACCCTTGAAAGAGTGCGTAATAGCTCACTGGTCTAGTGATTCCGCGCCGACAATGTAGCGGGGCTCAAGCGTACCGCCGAAGTCGTGTCATT
>NZ_JBEZKG010000072.1:0-2826 GCF_040651535.1 Streptomyces sp. NPDC048420 | reverse complement strand
TGTCGGCGTACACGTGAACGTGCCCAGTCACGTACGGATGAACGTGCTCAGTTCGTGAGGTGCTGGGAGCCGGCGCCGGGCAGTCTGCTGCTTGATCTGTTGAGGCGGCAGAGGGCGGCTGGTCATGGTTTTGGACCCACATCGGTGGTTGGAGCTTCGCCGGTATCGCGGTCTGTATGAGTCCGGCGCGATCAGCCTGTCGGAGATCGCGAAGGAAACCGGGCTGAACCGTCGGACGGTCCGGAAGTACCTGTCTGGGCAAGCTCCGGTGGCGCCGCCGCGACGGGCGTCCAGCGGTCGGCCACGGAAGCGGGTGGTTGACGAGGTCGCTCCGCTGATCGACGCGATGCTGCGGGCGGAAATTACGATCAAGGGTGCGGTCATCCACGAACGGCTGGTCCAGGAGTACGGTTTCACCGGAAACTACCAGCGTGTGAAGCTCTACCTGCAGGAAGCCCGGCCCCGGATCGCGGAAGAGCTCGGCATTGCTCCCGATGAACTGGCGGGTCTGCACCGCCGGTTCGAGGTCATTCCCGGAGCCCAAGCGCAAGTCGACTGGGGCGACGAGGGCAGGATCCTCGCCCACGTCGGGATCCCGAAGGTCTACTCGTTCCACATGGTCTTGTCCTACTCGCGCGACCCGTTCTGCTGCTTTACCACGAGCCAGGACATGGCCACCTTCTTCGACTGCCACCGCCAGGCATTCGCCCACTTCGGCGGGGTGCCGATGTCGATCGTCTATGACCGCACCAAGACGGTGGTCCGTCGGCATGTCGCCCCTGGCGAGGCCGTGCCGCTGCATCCCGAAGCGGTCGCGTTCGCCGGGCACTACGACTTCGACATCGATGTGCTGGCGGCCTACCGTCCCACCGGCAAGGGCCGGGTCGAGCGGCAGGTCGACATCGTCCGGGACCACGTCCTGGCCGGCCGGGCCTTTGCCTCCATCGAGGAGATGGACTCTGCGTTCATGGCCTGGGTTCCCTTGCGGCGGGCACGGACTCACCGCACCCACGGCGAGGTCATCGGCCTGCGGGCCGTGCGGGACCACATGGCCCTGCGGCCGCTGCCCCAGACGCCCTATGTGGTCACCCAGAGGCATCTGCGGCCGGTCGGCAAGGACTGCCTCGTCGCCTTCTCTGGAAACCTCTATTCGGTGCCGGCCCGCAAGGTTCGCTCCCGCCAGCTGATCGAGGTCCGGGCCACGAAGTCCCAGGTCATGCTGCACTCCACCATCGCCGATGCCGACGGCTCAACGTTGCTGGCCGCTCACCCGCGAGCGGTCGGCAAAGGCGTTCGGGTCGTCGACGAAGAGCACTGGGACGGTCTGCCCGACGGCAGGAACCGGCGTGTCACCACCGGCGACATCGTGCCCTTGCCTCGTCATGAGGCACCTCTGGGCGAGGAAGCCGGGCCGCTGCAGGCCCTGCTGACCCGGGCCGCAGCTGCCAGCGTCAAGGTCGGCCGCCGTCCGCTGTCGGTCTATGACGAGCTGACCGGCACCCGCCCGTTCACCACCGCCCCCATGAAGAAGGAATCGTCTTGAGCGAGCTGGTCTCCACCCGCATCCGCACCACGGCCGGCAAGCTCGGCCTGCCCCACCTGGCCGAGGCCCTGAACCAGTACGCTCAGCGGGCTGACGAGGCCAAGATGGGCTATCTCGACTTCCTCGACCTGGTGCTGTCCGAGGAACTGGCCGTCCGCGACGACCGCCGCTTCCGTCAGGGCCTGCGATTGTCGAAGCTCCCGCATCACAAGACACTTGAGGACTACGACTTTTCCTTCCAGCCCGACCTCGACCCGCGCAAGGTGAAGGACCTGGCCACCTTGTCGTTCGTCGAGACCAAGGCGAACGCCGCCCTGCTCGGCCCGCCTGGAGTCGGCAAGACCCACATCGCCGTCGCCCTCGCGGCCTGCCGGGCCGGCTACTCGATCTACTTCACCAGCCTCGACGACATGGTCCGCAACCTCACAGCCGCCGAAGCCGCAGGCCGTCTGACCAGCAAGCTCGGCACCTACCTTCGCCCGAGTGTCCTGGTGGTGGACGAGGTCGGCTACCAGCCTCTGGAACGAGCGGAAGCGAACCTCGTCTTTCAGGTGATCTCCAAGCGCTACGAAAAGGGCTCGATCATCCTGACCTCGAACAAGACCTTCAGTGAATGGGGCCAGGTCTTCGGCGACGAAGTGCTGGCCACCGCGATCCTCGACCGGCTTCTCCACCACTGCGACGTGATCTCGATCAACGGCCCCAGCTACCGGCTCAAAAACCGGCTCGCCGCCATCGAGCGGGACATCCAGGTGGCCTGACCAGCGAGAACAGCGGAGCCCGTCACCGGATAACCGATATCTCCGGCAGCGGCTGCTGCCAATCACCCAGTTCCGCGACGAGAACCCGGCGGGCCAGCCGCCGGGCCAGCCGCCGGGCCAGAGCCCATCCCTCATCAGTGGACAGCGCATCCCGTGTCCACCGATCAGCGTTCTCGCCACCGCTCATCCCGCTGAGGATCACATCGATCTCCTGCAGGTCAGCCATGACTCCGCGGGCGAGTTGTCCCTCGGCCACCAGGGTTTCGGCCATGCGGAAGGAGTGATCGAAGTCCAGGGCGATCTCATCCGTCATCACCGCATGCCTGACCAGCCAGGTCACCTGGGTCTGGGCATCAGCCGCCAACACGGTCAACGCCTCCATCAGCAGGCGCCGACGGAACGAAGGATCAGGACTCTCCACCCCACGATCGTCGCACGCTACTTCTGACAAGCCCACAGGCGAACATCCGGCTGAGCACGTTTATCCGTACTTACTTGAGCACTTTCGCGAGTACGCCGACA
>NZ_JBEZKG010000071.1:0-3182 GCF_040651535.1 Streptomyces sp. NPDC048420 | reverse complement strand
GGCGCTTCCCGGCCGGCCAACCGCCAGACATGCTGGCGCACTTCAGCCCGCGCGGCCCGGATCGCGGTCAGGGCCTTCGGCCCGGCCGCGGCGAGGGTGTCGATGAGGCGGGAGACCGTCGGGTCGGAGGCCACCGGCCCGAACACGGCCGGCTCGGCCCGCAGCATGGCGACATCCGCGAGGCAGTCCCCGCCCAGAGCGACCGCCAGAGCCACGTCCAGCAGGATCTTGCCCGGATCGTGCACCGCCCGAGCCTTCCGCCACGGCGTCAGCGCCGCTGATATCGCGGTGTCCAAGTCGGCTTTGCGGACGGTCTCGACCAGCAGCACGCCCCCCGCCTGCGAGACCACCGCCCGGCCGCCGCCCTCGATGCGGACACGCGGGTACGACCCGATACGCTTCTTCACCTGGAGAGTGCTTCTTTCCGTGCAGCCAACAGGACCCTCGACAAGTCCCATCGTTGCAGGTCAGGAGCACTCTCCGCTTATTTAATCAAGCATCGGACACCCACCTCGCGAAAGCGCGAGGCTAACCATCCGCCACTCGCTCGCCTGGCAGGCGGGCGTCAAGGGTGCTCTGATCACTTTCGCGGCGCTGCTCCTCCTGGGCTCGGGAGTGGCGCGTCCGATGCTCGCCTTCACGAACGTGGATGGCAGCAGTCTCGCCGACGCAAGTTCGGACCAAGAGCAGGCCGTTGAGGCCGCCGTCAGGGAGGCGTTCGGCGACCGATACAAGATCGGCAAGCAGTACGAGCAGCCGTGTGGTGACTCCCCATGCACCAACATCATCTTCATCCTGCTCAGCCGCGAAAAAGGGAACTCCAAAGAATTCGGTAGTGGCAGCCTTTCCTGGCCGGACAAGAAGCACCTGAACGTACAGCTGGAGAACAGCGACCGGCCCACTGTCATGGGATACCCGGTGGGAGGGGCGGAAGCCCCGTCTAACGATGTAGCAGCCTCTCAAGTCGCAAAGTCGTATGCCCGGCGACACTATCCGTGGGCGATGAGCGCGACCATGAGCGAAACATCCCCCGTGGGCGCAAAGGCCGAACTTGGCTGGATTACGAACTGGAGATGGACTCACAGCGACGTTCTGATGCCTAGGATGTTGGACGTCCAGGTAGACAGGGCCGGGCGTGTATCTCAGATTGACGTCACCCTTGGCCCGACCCATGTGAAGCTCCCCGAAGCCAAGGTTGACGCCAGGCAGGCCGAAAAGGCAGTAAACAAGGCGGTAATGGCGCAACTCCAAGCCAATGGAACTAGTGGCGCAAAATTCAGCACCAAAGCAGTTACCGTAAAAGCGGTAGAGACAGACGGCAATTGGCAGCCCAACTGGCTTGTGAATACGACATGGCCAAGCAGCGGAAATAGCAATGATTCGCAGGAGCAGGCGGCGGTCGAGATGTACCGCGTGAACGCCGTGACTGGGCAGGTGTACGACAGCGGCGGGCAACTTCTCAAGACCAGCTGACCCCGCTGTCAACATGTTTCGCCCCAGCCCCAGCCCCAGCCCCAGCCCGAGGCCGAACGGGAGCATCCCGCCCCTCTCGAGTTGGATGCCGAGCGATGCAGCAGAGCCCCCGCCCCGAACGCCTGATCGGTCGGCGCACCCGCCGTCGTGGCTGACTGTCGCCGGCTGACGTGCAGATGGGCTCCGGACCGACTCTGTACGTGGTGACCGCGCCGTCGTTGCAAGGAGCGAGGACACCAGGTGATGCGGCAGGGACCGCGAGGGGTAACGGTCCTTCGCCGGTTGAGCTGACATCAGACGCCATCCGCTTTCCGAACGTGGTCGGTTGGTTCGGGGTGTGTGGGCATGAACTCCGATCAGGGGCGGGAGAGATGGGCGTGGTTCGTCCGCTCGTCTGGCTCGTGGAGGTGGCTGGTGCCGTCGGTGCTCGGTCTGCTGGAGGCCCGGGAGAAAAGGGTCCGGGAAGAGATCGCGGGGTTGCGGGAGGAGGCCGAGCGGGTGCAGGCCGCGCTCGGGGAGGCGGAACGCTCGCTTCAGCGGCTGGTGGATACCCGGGCGACGGTGGCCGAGGTGCTGGCCGAGCCATCTTCGGCAGTAGCGGAGACGGAGCGGGGCGCGATGGCGGGTTCGCCGGTGCCGCACCGGAGTGAAGGCATGGCGGCGTCGGTGCTCGCGGCGGACTACCAGCGGATCGTGTCGGTGCTGGAGTCGGCGGGCCGGGAGGGGATGCGCTGCCAGCAGCTGGCCGTGGCCCTGGGCCTTCAGGCAGTCCCGGCGAAGGTCGAGGGAGTGCGGTCGAAGGCGAAACGCTTGGTGGAGCGGGGCTGGGCGCTGCAGATGCGGCCGGGGGTGTTCACCGCGCTCGCGGTGTCGGCCGACTGAGACCGGCTGGGCGGCGGCGTCCGGCCAGGCGGCCGCTCATGAGCATGGTCATCGACCACAGCACCATGGCCTCGTGCATGGCGGGCAGCCTCTCGTAGTCGCGCGCCAGGCGGCGCGAGCGCATCAGCCAGCTCAGCGTCCTCTCCACCACCCACCTGCGTGGCAGCACCACGAACCCTGTCGTGTCGTCAGTGCGCTTGACGATGTCGAGGGTGAGCTGGAGTTTCCCGGCCGCCCAGTCGACCAGGCGCCCGGCATAGCCGCCGTCCGCCCACACCAGGCGGACGGAGAAGTACGTCTTACGAAGCCGCTCCAGCAGTGGGACGGCGGCGTCGCGGTCCACACTCGCCGCGGTCACCGCGACGGCCAGGACGAGGCCGAGGCAGTCCACCACCAGGTGCCGCTTGCGGCCGCCCACCTTCTTCCCGCCGTCCCAGCCGGAGGTGGAGCGCGGGATGTTCGCCGCTGCCCGCACCGACTGTGAGTCCACGATCTGTGAGTCCACGATGGCAGCCGTCGGATCCGGGGAACGGCCTTCCCTCTGGCGTATCTTGTCGCGCAGCCGGTCGTGGAGCTCGGCGAGCAGACCCGTGACCTGCCAGCGGCGGGCGAAAGCATGCACGCGCCGATATGGCGGGAAGTCCGCGGGGAGGTTGGCCCACTTGACGCCGTTGTCGACCACGTAGCGCACTGCGTCGAGTATCACGCGGTGGCAATACCCCTCCGGCCGCCTGTCGGCGTACACGTGAACGTGCCCAGTCACGTACGGATGAACGTGCTCAGTTCGTGAGGTGCTGGGAGCCGGCGCCGGGCAGTCTGCTGCTTGA
>NZ_JBEZKG010000070.1:0-3403 GCF_040651535.1 Streptomyces sp. NPDC048420 | reverse complement strand
CCTTCACCACGGTCGGCAACCCGCTGAAACTCTCCGACTCCCCCACCACCATCACCACCCCACCCCTCCTCGGCCAACACAACGAAGAGATCTACATAGGCGAACTGGGTCTCGGTGACGAGGAGTTGCGGCTGCTCAAATCGGGCGGGGTGATCTGACGTGGTGAAGCGGAGCCACGTCCCCGGGCCGTTGGGCGGTGGTCCATGACGTGAACGAGCACGGGGTCCGGCGACGGTGCGCGTCGGCCGACCCCGGAGATCCGTGCGCGCACGAAAGGCATTTGGACAGGGGGCGCTGGCCAGATCTTTCGACGCAAGGAGTGCTTGAAGACTATGACAGCCATCGACTACTCGTCGTCCGCCACCTACAGGGAGGTGACGGACCGCAACGGCCGCGTGTACCGGATCGGCGAGACCGACCGGAACATCATGGGACGGCCACGATGGACCATGGTGCTCTTCCCGTGGATGGGCATGCTGGGCATCAGTTCCTCGGAGTACGCGTTCACGTCGGCCGAGGACACACTGCACGAGGCGCATCTGTGGAGCAGTGGGCACATCTTCTGGCTGATGGGCGTCTGGGTGTTCTTCCAGGCGGCCGTGGCCTTCCCCGCCGGGCAGCTCAGGGAGAGCGGAAAGCTGCCGGCCCGCTACGCGATGATGGTCGGTGCGCTGGGCACGATCCTGGGCTATCTCTCGCTCGCGTTCGCGCCGAACGTGATCGTCGCGTACCTGGGCTTCGGTGTGTGCAGCGGCATCGGCGCCGGTTTCGTGTATGCGACCTGCGTGAACATGGTCGGCAAGTGGTATCCGGAGCGCAAGGGCGGCAAGACCGGCATGGTCAACGGCGGTTTCGCCTATGGCTCGGTGCCCTTCGTCTTCCTGTTCACCTCGTACATGGACCTGAGCAACTACCGGGGCGTACTGGTGGCGGTGGGCCTGGTCTGCTGCTCGGTGGTGGCTTTCGCGGGCTGGTTCTTCAAGGACCCGCCGAAGAACTGGTGGCCGCCGCACGTCGACCCGCTCAAGATGACCGACGACCCGAAGATCCGTCGGGCGCTGGAGAAGAACCCGCCGGCGGTCAAGCAGTACACCCCGAAGGAGGCGGCGCGTACGCCCGTCCTGTGGATGATGTGGTTCTGTCTGCTGTGCACGGCCGGGATCAACATCTTCGGCATCGCCTTCCAGGTGCCGTTCGGCAAGGACATGGGCTTCGCGGGCGGGATCGTGGCCACGGCGATGTCCCTGAAGGCGATCGTCAACGGCACCGGGCGCGGGGTCATCGGCTGGATCTCCGACAAGTTCGGGCGCCGCAACACCCTGATCATCGTGTGTCTGGTGCTGGGTACAGCGCAGTTCGGTGTGCTCGTCTCCGGCCAGATGGGCAGTATGCCGTTCTTCCTCTTCTGCTCCATGGTCTCCGGCTTCGGCGGCGGCGCGATCTTCCCGCTGTTCGCCGCCATGACCGCGGACTACTTCGGTGAGAACAACAACGCCTCCAACTACGGCATGGTCTACAGCTCGAAGCTCATCTCGGGCCTCGTGGGTTCCGGTGTCGGCTCCATCGTGGTCGGCGTGTGGGACTACGAGGGGGCGTTCGTCCTGGCCGGTTGTATCGGCCTGGGATCCGCGGTGCTTGCGCTGTTCCTGAAAGCGCCCGGCCGGCCCAAGACCAGTCGCAGGACCGTCCCCAACCCGCAACCGCTCGGCGAGGAAATGGCCTGACATGACGGCAGATCCGTACGCAGCACACAGCGAGACCGACAAGACCGCACACTCCACCGCCGCACAACGTCCCTACCGAGAAGTGACCGACGCCAACGGCCGCGTCTACCGCGTCGGCGAGACCGACCGGGACATCCTCGGCCACTCGCGCAAGCTCATGGTGTATCTGCCCTGGCTCACCATGATGGCCATCAGCGTCTTCGAGTACGCGTACGGCTCGGCGGAGGACACCCTGTCCCACGCACATGGCTGGACGCAGAGCAACACCTTCTGGATCCTCAGCGTCTGGGTCTTCTTCCAGGCCGGCATCGCCTTCCCGGCGGGCTGGCTGCGGGAGAAGGGCATCCTGACCGCCCGCAAGGCCATGTACATCGGCTCGGGCATGTGTCTGGTCGGGTTCCTCGCCCTGTCGCACCTGAGCAACGTCTGGCTGGCGATCCTGGGGTTCGGCGTCATAGGCGGAATCGGCGCCGGACTGGTCTACGCGACCTGTATCAACATGGTCGGCAAGTGGTTCCCCGAACGCCGGGGTGCCAAGACCGGGTTCGTCAACGGCGGCTTCGCGTACGGATCACTGCCCTTCATCTTCATCTTCAACTACGGCTTCGACACGGCGAACTACCACCGTGTCCTGGACCTCATCGGCTGCTACATCCTGATCGTGGTCGTGGGCTGCGCGTTCTTCTTCAAGGACCCGCCGAAGAACTGGTGGCCCGCGGACATCGACCCGCTCACGTACGGCGGCAGCAAAAAGGGTGCCGTCGTGCTCGCCAAGAACCCTCCGGCGGTACGGCAGTTCACGCCGAAGGAGGCCGTCAGGACCGGCATGCTTCCCCTCATGTGGGTCGCCCTCGTCATGACCGCGGGGGTGTCGATCTTCGGGATCTCCTTCCAGGTCGACTACGCCAAGGAGGTGGGATTCGGTCCGCTGGTGGCGGCCTCATCGATGGGTGTCATGGCGGTCATCAACGGCATCGGACGCGGGGTGGTGGGCTGGCTGTCCGACAAGTGGGGCCGCAAGTCCACACTGGTGTTCGTGATCGTCGTCCTGGGTCTCGCACAGTTCGGGGTGATCTGGGCCGGTGACGTCAAGAGCGAGTCGCTGTTCCTGTTCTTCGCGTTCCTCTCCGGGTTCGGCGGCGGTGCGTTCTACCCGCTGTTCGCGGCGCTGACCCCGGACTACTTCGGGGAGAACTTCAACGCCTCCAACTACGGGCTGGTGTACAGCGGCAAGCTGATCAGCGGTCTGTTCGGCGGCGGCCTCGGCTCCATGGTCGTCGCGGCGTGGGGCTACGACGGCGCGTACGCCCTGGCCGGCGCCACGTCCATGCTGGCGGCGGCGATCGCCCTACTGCTACGGCAGCCGGGACGGCCACGGGGCAGCACACCGGCCCCACAGCCACAGGCCGCGGCCTGAGCAGAGCGGTTCGGTTGTCAGGCGGCCCTCCTACGGCGTTAGTCGGGGAGGGGCGCCTGATCTGGTTGGACCCGGTGTCAGGGAGCCTGAACCCGTCCGGCCCGTCCCCTACTTCTCGTGGTCGTGGTACATCTTCCGCGTCTGTTCCGTGTGTTCCCGCATGACAGCGGTGGCGCGCTGCTGGTCCCGGTCGGCGATCGCGGCGATCAGCGCCCGGTGTTCGATCCAGGACTGACGCCCACGCTGCCGCGCGATCGGCGTG
>NZ_JBEZKG010000069.1:0-4000 GCF_040651535.1 Streptomyces sp. NPDC048420 | reverse complement strand
CTCGACACAAGCCACCTCACTTGTCCGTTTGCCTTGAGCGTCCTGGCGCTGCAGGTCACTGGCTGGTTCTGACTGGTCCTGGCTCCCGTTCGGCACATTGCATACAGTCGACGAATACTGTATGAAGATTGTTATCCCGCATCCGATGGGTGATGTCCAGGGGGCGTGCACCACTTTTAAGTCGCGCATGACTTTCAGACGGGAGCCGAATCATGGACCTGTACGAGCACCAGGCGCGGGCCCTCTTCGAAGAACACGGAATCCCGGTGCCGCGCGCCGAGGTCACCGACTCGCCCCAGGAGGCCCGATCGATCGCCCGCCGACTCGGAGGCAGCGCCGTCGTCAAGGCGCAGGTCAAGACCGGTGGCCGGGGCAAGGCGGGCGGTGTGCGGCTCGCCGCCGACCCGGCCGAGGCCGAGCGGACGGCACGCCGGATCCTCGGCATGGACATCAAGGGGCACACGGTCGGCACGGTCATGCTGGCCCAACCCGTCGACATCGAGACCGAGTTCTACGTCGCCTACGTCCTCGACCGCGCCGCGGGCCGCTTCCTGGCCATCGCCTCCGCGGAGGGCGGCATGGAGATAGAGGAGGTCGCCGCCGTCCGCCCCGAGGCAGTCGCCCGCATACCCGTCGACCCCGCCGAGGGTGTCACCTCGGCGAAGGCGGCCGAGATCGCGGGCGCCGCCGGGCTGCCACCGCAGTCCGTCGACATCCTCGTACGGCTGTGGGAGGTGCTGGTCCGCGAGGACGCCGTCCTGGTCGAGGTCAACCCGCTCGTCCGCACCCGGCAGGGCCGCCTCGTCGCGCTCGACGGAAAGGTCACCCTCGACGACAACGCCCGCTTCCGGCAGGCCCGTTGGGGTGCCGAGATCCTCGCGTACGACGATCCGCTGGAGGCCGCTGCCGCCGCCAAGGGCCTCAACTACGTCAAGCTCGACGGCGAGGTCGGCATCATCGGCAACGGCGCCGGGCTGGTCATGTCGACCCTCGACGTGGTCGCCGGCTGCGGCGCCCGGCCCGCCAACTTCCTCGACATCGGCGGCGGCGCCTCGGCCCGGGTCATGGCCGACGGGCTGTCGGTCATCCTGTCCGACCCGGCCGTCAAGTCCGTGTTCGTCAACGTCTTCGGTGGGATCACCGCCTGCGACGCGGTCGCCGACGGCATCGTGCAGGCCCTGGACAGGGTCCGGTTGACCAAGCCGCTCGTCGTGCGCCTCGACGGCAACAACGCCGCCCGCGGCCGGGCCGTACTCGACGAACACGCCCATCCGCTCCTCCAGCAGGCCACCACCATGGACGGCGCGGCCCGCCGTGCCGCCGAACTCGCCAACGCGGGCTGAAGGAGCGGGGCATGGCCATCTTCCTGACCAAGGAGTCCAGGATCCTCGTCCAGGGCATGACCGGCGGCGAGGGCATGAAACACACCCGGCGCATGCTCGCGGCCGGCACCAACGTGGTCGGCGGCGTCAACCCGCGCAAGGCCGGCCGCACCGTCGACTTCGACGACCGTGTCGTACCCGTCTTCGGGTCGGTTGCCGACGGTATACGGGAGACCGGAGCCGACGTCAGCGTCGTCTTCGTACCACCCGCCTGCGCCGAGGCGGCAGTTGTCGAGGCCGCCGACGCAGGGATCGGCCTCGTCGTCGTCATCACCGAGGGCATCCCGGTGCACGACTCCGTCACCTTCACCGCGTACGCCACGCGGAAGGGCACCCGGGTCATCGGGCCCAACTGCCCCGGCCTGATCACCCCCGGCCAGTCCACCGCCGGCATCATCCCGGCGGACATCAGCAGGGCGGGCCGTATCGGACTGGTGTCGAAGTCGGGCACGCTCACCTACCAACTCATGTACGAGCTGCGCGACATCGGCTTCTCCACCTGTGTCGGCATCGGCGGGGATCCCGTCGTCGGCACCACCCACATCGACTGCCTGGCCGCCTTCCAGGACGACCCCGACACCGAACTGATCGTCCTCATCGGGGAGATCGGCGGCGACGCCGAGGAACGGGCGGCCGCGTACGTCCGCGAGCACGTCACCAAGCGGGTCGTCGGCTACATCGCCGGATTCACCGCGCCCGAGGGCCGGACCATGGGCCACGCCGGCGCCATCGTGTCCGGCTCGGCGGGCACGGCACAGGCGAAGAAAGAGGCGCTGGAGGCGGTCGGCGTCAAGGTCGGCAACACCCCGACCGAGACGGCCCGCCTCGTGCTCTCCCTGCTGGACACGGTCCGCGAAGCCCCTCAGACCTGACCCGGAACCACACAGCGGCGGACGGAGATCCGTCCGGTGCCGCCGCGTCCCTAATACCCCTAATACCCCGCCCCCGACTGTGCACCGAGAGCGGAGACATCACATGACAACCACCCTCGACTCCACCCAACTCGTGCTGAAGTCCGGTACGTCCTGGAACGAAGCCTGGCAGCGCTGCCTGGCCGTCGCCCCTGAGGCCTTCCGGGACGACCGCGTCCTCAACCTCTGGAGCTCCGCCTGGCGGGCCGACGGCCGGGCCCTGCCCGCCACCAGCCCCGTCGACGGCAGCCCGATCGCCGGCCCGCCGCGGCTGGACCGGGACGCAGCCCACCAGGCCGTCCGCGCCTCCCTCGACCAGCACCGCGCCTGGCGGCATGTACGACTCGAAGAGCGCCGGGCGCGGGTCGCGGCCACCCTCGACGCCCTCACCCAGCACCGCGAACTCCTCGCCCTCCTGCTGGTCTGGGAGATCGGCAAGCCGTGGCGGCTCGCCCAGGCGGACGTCGACCGCGCCATCGACGGAGTGCGCTGGTACGTCGACGGCATCGAACCGATGATCGAGGGCCGGGCCCCGCTGGACGGCCCGGTGTCCAACATCGCGAGCTGGAACTACCCGATGAGCGTGCTCGTTCACGCCATGCTGGTGCAGGCACTGGCGGGCAACGCGGTCATCGCCAAGACCCCGACCGACGGCGGCGTCGCGTGTCTCACCTTGGCCTGCGCGCTCGCCGCCCGTGAGGGAATCCCCGTCACCCTCGTCAGCGGCAGCGGGGGAGAGCTGTCCGAGGCGCTGGTGCGGGCGCCCGAGATCGGCTGTGTCTCCTTCGTCGGCGGCCGCGACACCGGCGCCGCGGTCGCCACGGCCGTCGCCGACCTCGGCAAGCGCCATGTACTCGAACAGGAGGGACTCAACACCTGGGGCATCTGGAACCACTCCGACTGGGACGCCCTCACCGCCGTCATCCCCAAGCTCTTCGACTACGGCAAGCAGCGCTGCACCGCCTACCCGCGCTTCGTCGTCCAGCGTGAACTCTTCGACGAGTTCCTGGCCGCCTACCTCCCGGCGGTGCGCACCCTGCGCCTCGGACATCCCCTCGCCGTCGCGAACCCCGACGACCCCTACCCGGCACTGGACTTCGGGCCGGTGATCAACGCGGCCAAGGCCAAGGAACTCCGCGACCAGGTCGCCGAGGCCATCGACCGCGGAGCCGTCCCCGTGCACCGCGGCAGCGAGGCCGACGCCCGCTTCCTGCCGG
Source organism: Streptomyces sp. NPDC048420 (assembly GCF_040651535.1). NCBI lineage: Bacteria > Bacillati > Actinomycetota > Actinomycetes > Kitasatosporales > Streptomycetaceae > Streptomyces > Streptomyces sp. NPDC048420. Next base: position 490 of record NZ_JBEZKG010000069.1, on the reverse strand, counting down.
GCCAGGACACCTCGGCGTACGTCCAGCCCGTCACCCTTCTCAACCCGCCCCCGTCCTCACCGCTGCACCACGCGGAACCCTTCGGCCCGGTCGACACCATCGTCCTGGTCGACACGGAGGCGGAACTGCTGGCCGCGATGAACGCCTCCAACGGCGCGCTGGTGGCCACCCTGTCCACCGACGACCGGGCCACCTTCGAACGGCTCGCCCCGCAGATCCGCGCGTTCAAGGTCGGTCATGGCAAGCCGCGTTCCCGTGGCGACCGCGACGAGCTGTTCGGCGGGTTCGGCGCCTCCTGGCACGGCGCCTTCGTCGGCGGCGAGCTGCTCGTACGCGCGGTCACCCAGGGGCCGGCCGGCGAACGGCTGCCCGGAAACTTCCCCGAGTACCAGCTGATGCCGTGAGGCGAGTCCGGGTGGCGTCCACGAAGGGGCGCCGCCCGGACACCGGCGAACACACGACGACGCAGAGATGGGGTGACGAGCATGAC
>NZ_JBEZKG010000068.1:0-8907 GCF_040651535.1 Streptomyces sp. NPDC048420 | reverse complement strand
TTTCGGCTACCTCACCCCGGCCGAGACCAGGCAGCGGCATCAGCACGCCCTCGCGGCATAACGATCACGTGTCCGAGATCACGGGGAAACTTCACCCGGAGGTGTAGAAGGCGGCCTGGTCCGGATTGTCGAGCGCGTCGAGTTCGCGGGCGATCACGGCGAACGCGTCGTCCCAGGAAATCGGCCGGTAGCGGTCGGCGCCTGGCGGGCGGTACATGGGGTGGGTGAGACGTCCCTGCTGCCCGAGCCAGTAGTCGCTGCGCGGAAGCAGATCCTCCAGGGTGTGCTCGGCGAAGAAGTCCGGGGTCACCCGGCGCACGGTGGCCTCCTCGGCCACCGCCTTGGCACCGTTCTCGCAGAACTCCGCCCTGTGCCGGTGCTCCGGCTCGGGCCAGGCACAGCCCGGACAGTCGAAGCCCTGCTTCTGATTGACCCGGAGCAGAGTGAGGAGGCTGCGACGGGCCCCCATCTGTTCGCCGGCGTGCCGCAACGAGGAGGTGACCGCGGGGAGACCGGCGGCGTACTCCTTCGGCGGGCCGACCCCCAGTCGGGCGTCACCGGGGTCCTCGGCAGGTGGCTTGCGAGTCATCTGTAGCGCTACTCCGCGGTAATAGGGGAAACAGAGCCATTCCATCGCCGGGCATCGCGGCCGCCGTTCGGGGAGCCGCCCCACCAAGGCAGGCCTGTTGCTAATTACACAACAGTATCTTGATACGCAACAGACTTAAGGAAGCCCGACCCGCAGCCCCCTGTCAAGACCGCCGCTCCGCCGATTCGAGGCGGCGCCCGGCTTGCACACCGCCCCCGTTGCGACCGCAGATGTCCGCGGAGGGGTGGGTGTCATCAGCTGGGCGTCCGAGGGCCCAGGGCCTCGGGGCCGCAGACCTCACCCCGCCCTGACCGAACTGCTGCGCGCCGAGGGCATGGTGAACAAGTTCGTCGAATGCCACGGCGACGGCGTCACGCCCCCTGGCGGGGCGGCCACCCGGAAACCGCGACGCCAAGACGGATAGTGCGGTGCGCAGCGAGCAGCGACGACACCTGCCTCAACTACGCGTCAGGTCAGCGTTCATCCGGGCCGCGACCTGGCCTGACCAAGCGTCGGAAAAGTCGGCAAGAGGTCTGCCACAGCTGCCTGCGGACGGCCACGTTGTGGAACCGCCGACCACCCCAGGCCGAGACAGCAAGCGGCCGACCGCGGGAGGCATCGCCCGACCGCGCCCCACTCGACAGCGTCACCAAAACGCAAACATCCCTACAGCGGATCACCGTCGTACCCCTTCACCTCACCGAAGCGTGAACCCGTCATCCAGTCCGCCCGCGCCTGTTCGATCTCTGCCTGGGACCGCCCGATCCAGATCACTCGGCATTCACGCAGGTCAGAGCCATGCGAGTCCCCCGAAGTCAGGTGTGACAACACCCCACGGCCGATCCGCGCATCGTTCAGCTCCAGCACTCCGTATGGACACACGCTGAAGTTGGGCGGTCCCCTTCGCATGGGCCCAGCGCAGCGACAGACACCGCTAACGGACCGGACCGGTATTGCCCAGATACATCACGCGGGCCCGGGCGTCGTCCTATTGACACCTGGCCGCCCTCCCCGGTGAGCTTCACCCCGCCGGCCTGAGCCCGGGCCACCGACTCTGGCGACCAGCCCGTCATCCACGGCGCTCGTCGCACCCACAGCGGCCTCCCCGGACCCGATGTCACTCGTCACGTCAGCCATCAACTGTCGCTTCCAGCCCGGGAGTTACACCGCTCACCTTCAGCCCCCTACCGCCGCGTCCTCTGCGGGCTCCGGCCGGTATCGGAGCGTCAGCCCAGCCCTGGTACCAGCAGCACCTTGCAGGCATCCCCGGTGAGCAGGTCGATCGCCTGGTCGACCTGGCTGAGTTGCAGTCGGTGCGTGATCAGCCAGTCCAGGTCCAGGCGTCCGGAGTTCAGCAGGAGCAGCGTCTGCTCCCAGGTTTCCCACAGGCGGCGGCCGAAGATGCCCCGCAGTGTGATGCCCCGCTTGTTGATCTGGGCGGCGACGTCGATCGGCACCGGCCGGCCCGGGTGCCCCACGGTCACGACCGTTCCTTCCCGGCGCACGGCGTCGAACAGGGACGGGAGCGCGGCGGCCGCTCCCGAGCATTCGAAGGCGACGTCGGCCCCGCCGCGGTGGCCGCTGAGTTCGCGGCTGCGCTCGGCGACCCCGTCTCCGGGCTCCATCGTGATCACTCCGAGCCGTTCGGCTTCGGCGCGGCGGAACGGATTCGGCTCGATCACGATCACGTAGGCGGCACCCATGAGCGCTGCCAGTCGCGCGACGACCATGCCCACCGGCCCGGCGCCGCTGACCAGTACGCCGCGGCCGGCCACCGAATACCCGGCGCGCTGAATGGCGTGCACCGCGACGCCGGCCGACTCCAGCAGTGCGCCGGTCTCCAGGGGCACGCTGTCGGGAAGGGGGACGCAGATGCGTTGCGGAACGGCGACGCGTTCGGCGAAGACCCCGTCGAAGTGCATGCCCAGGATCTGCGTGCGCTCGCAGGTGTGAGCGTCCCCGGTCCGGCATGCGAAGCACTGACCGCACGCCAGGTGGCTTTCCAGAGCGACGCGGTCACCGACGCGCAGGTTCTCCACCCCGGTGCCCACCTCGACGATGGTGCCCGCCGCTTCGTGACCGAGTACGACGGGAAGTCCCAGGTTGAACGCCTGGGCCGCCGGTGACCACTCGTAGCATTCGCGGTCGGTGCCGCACAACGAGGCCGCCGCGATCTCCACCACGACCGCGCCGTCCCCGGCTTTCGGCTCGGGCGCATCGGCGACGTACTCGACTCCCCTGTCCGCGACTGCTTTGACGACTGCCCTCATGAATGCACACTCCTTCGTGTCTTGTACGTGGCGGGTTGACTGGTGGCCCGGACGGACGGTGGTCAGGTCGCGGGTTGCGACTGCGACTGCCGCTGCGGCTGCGGCTGCGGCTGCGCGAAGCGTTCGAGGACATCGACCGGACCGACCTGTCCGCCCTTGAGCAGCAGCCGGCAGCCGGCCACGGCCGCTTCGCTGTCGGTACGGCAGACGGGGGCGGCCGTGACGAACTGGGTGGCGACGCGCAGCTCGCTCACCCCCATGGCCAGCAGTGCGTGGCTGGAGGTGTCGCCGCCAAGCACGGCGACGTCCCGGGTGAGGCCCTTGACGGCCAGGTTTCCGGCCAGGGTGCCCAGGAGTCCGCCCACATGGGCGGCGTCGAGGGGACCGGCCGCGGCGTAGCGGGGGTCCTGTGTACCGCGTGTGGTGTGCACGATGACGTTCCGTCCGGCCATGAGCAAGGCCGCCGCACGTTTCTCCAGATCGTCCAGCAGGGACGGATCCTGTCCGTTGAGCAACTGCGTGGGCACGGCCAGCTCGGCCCAGCCGTGCGCGACGGCGTCGGCGATCTGTGCGGCAGTCGTGCTGGAGGCGGACGCGCTGACGGCCAACACGGGCCCGGAGGCGGGCTGGGCGCTGTCGGCCACGTCGGACCGCCCGGTGGCGGTGCGGGCGAGGGCTGCCATGACACCGCCGGAGCCGACCACGATCGAGGGGCCCTGCCGGGTGTCGTCCTCTCGTAGTGCCAGCGCGAGGGTGTCGAGGTGGCCGTCCTCGACGGCGTCCACGACGAAGGCGGCCCGGCTGGAGCGCCGGAGCGTCGCCCACTGCTCGCCGAAGGAACCATCGGCGTGGGCAGGGAGGTGGATGGCCCCGGGGATCTCGCCGGTACGCAGCTGCTCGGCGATCACCTGCCGCAGGTCGGCCTCGTGCATGGGGGTCGATGGATGCTGCGCCATGACGGGATGCCGGTCGAGCCGGTAGGCGTCGCCGGAGTAACCGGCGAAGTGGTTGCTGAAGGCGGTGTACCGACCGAAGCCCGGCTGTGCCGGTGCGACCGCGACCGGGCCGTGGTGAGGGAAGCGCTCGTGCAGCAGCTCGATGCCTCTGCCGATGCTGCCGCGTGCGGGGGCGCTGTCGAAGGTCGAGCAGACCTTGTAGATCAGCACTTCGGCATCGACGGTGGCGATGCGTTCCAGCTGTGCGCGCACCAGCTCGTCGAAGGCCGCCCCGCCGAGCGAACGAGACGGTCCGGCGATCCCTACGACATCGCAGTCGGCGGGCAGCGGCCGACTGCCGTCCCCGATGACGAGCACGGCGTCGAGACCGTGCCGGTGGGCCTGTGCGAGGACATCGCTGGCACCGGTCAGGTCGTCGGCCACGAAACTGACGTACGTCATGTCAGGCCACACCTCCGAACGCGCGCCCGGCGTGCAGCAGCGCCCGGTCGCCTGCCTCGGCCGCTGCGTGTGCCGCCACGTCCAGGGGAACACCGTCGACGGCGGCCGCCCAGGCGGCCCGGAGACTGCGCACGCCGGCCGCCGGTCCGTCGGGGTGCGCTGCCACGCCGCCGCCCGCGAGCATCAGAAGGTCGGTCGAGCCGACCGCGGTGAAGGTCGGTGCCGGGGTGGTGACGTTCTGGCCGGACGACAGGGTCGGTACCGGACTCAGCGTCTTGCCCAGGGGTTCGAGCAGGCTGCGTACGTGGGCCGCGACCTCCTCGTCGGTCTCGTAGAACTTGCTGCCGAGACCGCTGACATGCAGATGGTCGGCTCCCGCCAGGCGGGCCAGCTGCTGCCACACCCGGTACGACATCCCCAGCGCCGGTGAGCGCATCGATGCGGCCAGTCCGGCGCGGTGCCCGTGCACGGGGACTTCGGAGAACTCCCGCAGCCAGGCCAGCGCGGGCAGTCCCATGACGGGGACGTTGAGCATCACGCACCGGCCGCCCGCCTCGACCACCAGATCGTGGCGCCGGCGGAGCCCTGCGAGGTCCCCCGTGATGTTGAAGGCATACATGACCGGATGGCCGGTGAGCTGCTCGGCCTCCCGGATCTCTTCGGTGGCCACGGCGACCCGGCGCTCCAACGGGAGGTACGCCGGATCGGTCATCAGCTCGTCGTCCTTGATCAGATCAACCGACGCCCTGGCCAACTCCCGTACGGCCAGGCGGAACTCGCTCTCGTCCAGACCGACGTTCGGCTTGATGATGGTGCCGATCATGACGCCCTCGGCACCCCCCATCAGCCTGCGGGTGCCCGGAATGCCGAACGCCGGGCCCGGGTGAGCGGCGACGAACTCGTCCGGCAGCTCGATGTCCTCCAGGCGGCAGGCGAACAGCTCGCCCAGCTCGAAGAGGTTGCCCGCGATCGTGGTCTGCAGGGTCGCCAGGTCGGTGCCGATGTTCTCCATCGGGAACTCGACCACCACAAGAGCGGCCCGCACCGCCTCGGGGCGGGAACGCGACGGCAACGACGGGCTGCGCGCGCCCAGGTCCCGCACGCTGACGACCTTCGCGGCATGCCGTTCTCGGATGCGGGGGGACTCGCCGGGCACAGCGACGAAGGTGCCACTGGACTGCTCCCCGGCCATGGCCGCGGCAGCCTGCTCCGGATCGGTCTCCGACTCCAGGTAGTAGGTGCAGCGCACGACCCGCTGGTCACGCATGGGTTCTCCGTTTCTCGACGACTGTGGTGTGAGGGGCGTTCGTCTCAGGTGCCGTCGTGCTGTGCGGCGCCTTCCCTGCTTGCGCCGACCGCGTGAGGCGGGGCGGAGGACGGCCCATCGCCGTCGGCTGTTGCATCGCCGAGTCCGTCGGCCGTGGCGGACTGCTTCAGGATCCGGCGTGCCCAGAAGACGGTGATCAGCGGACACAGGATCGACGTCACCACGACCGATGAAGCGACGAGCACGGTCGCGTACTCGGCGGCCGGCGCGTAGACGGGATTGGCGGCCGCCACGATCGAGGGGACCACTGCCGCGTTGCCTGCGGTGGTCGCCGCTGCCAGGCCCGCTATGCCGTCGCCACCGCTCGCCTTGTCGGCCAGCAGCAGCACCGCCCCGCCGACCAGCACCACGAACAGCCCCAGCCCGACCCCCAGCAGACCGGCCTCCCAGACGGCGGTCAGGTTGAGCGTCAGCCCCAGTGACAGCCCGAGGAACGGCACGATCGCCGGCACGGCGGGGGCCAGGAAGCGACGCATCTCGGGATCGAGGTTGCCCAGGAGCATCCCGAGCACCAACGGCAGGATCGCCCCCACCAGGGTCTGCCAGGGGAAGGCGGCCAGACCGGCGACGCCGAGCGTGACCATGGTGAGGAAGGGCCCGGACTCCAGGCTCATGACGCTGTAGGCGCCGACGTCGCGCTTACGCCCGAACTGGGCCATCAGTGACATGTAGAGGCCGCCGTTGGTGTCGTTCAGCGCCGCCACGACCGCCAGCGTCGACAATCCCGCGAAGACACCACCGCTGACCGGCGATTCGCCGAGGAACCTCCCCAGGACGATACCGACGACCAGCGCGAACAGGACCTTGGTCCCCAGCAGCACACCGCCCTTCTTGGCGATGTAGGGCGTCGCCTTCACGTCCAGGGTCGCGCCCAGACACACGTAGAAGACGGCCAGGATCGCGGGCAGGCCCGTGTACAGGGCTCCGGTGAAGGAACCGAAGAACTCTCCGGAGCCCGGCGCCGCCGTGTGCACCACGGCTCCGACGAGCATCGGGACGAGCATCAGCCCGCCGGGCACCTTCTCAATGCCGGCTTTGATGGCGACAGCCATGGGGACCTCCGAACGACGATGTTCGAATGAACATTGGGTGACTCGGAACGTAGCCGCAGGGAGCGGGCGGGTCAATGGGTTCTCGCCACGGAATCACCTGTATCGAGCCGAAGCCGCCCGTGTGAGCAGGTGTCGCGACAGGTCGAACGAGTCGCTGTAATGTTCACATGAACACAGCTGGACGGGGTGGCAGCAGTGGGTCACCCCTGGTTGCAGCCCAGAGCAGGAGGCCGGATAGCGTGATGAGCGTGGCTCAAGACGAGATGGAACCCGTGCGCAACTCCCGACAGCGAGCCATCCTCAGTGCCTTGCAGGAATTCCGGCAGGTCGACGTCAACACGCTCGCGGAGCGCTTCGGGGTGTCCGGCATGACGATCCGCCGCGACCTGGCCGAGCTCGATCAGGCAGGGCTGTTGGACCGGGTCCATGGCGGCGCCGTGCCACGCCGGGCACCCGCCTACGGGTCCCGGTCCTCGACGATGACGTCCGAGAAGTCGAGAATCGCGCGGGCCGTGGCGGACCTGGTCAGGCCAGCTGCCTCGGTGGGCATCGACACCGGCACCACCTGTACCGCCGTCGCCGCGGAACTCGCCGTCCGGGACGATCTGACCGTGATCACCAACTCACTCCACGCGGCGTTCGAACTGCGCGACACGAGGAGCCGGGTCCTCGTCCTGGGCGGGCTCATGACACCCGAACTGAGCCTGGTCGCCTCCACGGCCGCGCAGGAAAGGCCGCAGATCCATCTGGATCTGATGATCCTCGGCTGCGGCGGACTGTCGGTCGACCGCGGGATCACCTACTTCGACCCCGCCGAGGTCGAAGTGCGCCGCACACTTCTCGATCTCGCGGACCGGGTCGTTGTCGCCGCCGACCACACCAAGTTCGACCGCAAGAAGGCGATGGCCCTCGGTGACCTGTCGGTCATCGACGTCCTCGTCACCGACCAGTTGCCTCCCCCTGAGCTGCGCTCCGCATTTGGGGAGGTCGTGGTCGCTCCGTAGTGCCCGAACCGAGGGCGGACTCATAAGGGCCCGGTTGCTGGCGGCTGGCTTGTTCATCATCTCCCGTAGGTACGTCTTGACCGTGTTGACCGAAAGGTTCAGCTCGTCGCCGATCTCGGGGTTGGTGTACCCGGCCGCGACAAGCCGGAGCACGTCGTACTCGCGGGCGGTGACCGGGGCCGCGGAGGGGGCGGACCGCTCGGTGCGGAACGTTCCGGTGCGCACGACGCTGCGGAACGCGTCGCGCACGGCCGTGCCGTCGGCGTCCTTGACCAGCAGCCCGCAGGCCCCCGCGGCCAACGCCGGTGCGACGGCGGCGGGTTCGGGGAAAGCGGTGAAGAGCAGGACTCGGCTGGCGGGGCTTTGACAGGTCGGCCGTGGCCAGCGCCGGGTCGGCGAGCATCATCGCGTACCGGCCACCGGCCGGGAACGTGCCGTTGATCACCACGTTGCCGTAGACGTGCGGGGCGGGCAGCGCCGTCACGACGACATCCGCGGCCGTGCATGGTCGCGGTCAGGGCGCAGTTGAGCAGCACCGCCCGGCAGTGCGAGGAAACGGCTCGCGAGGTTCATGGGACGGATGACAGGGTGCCGCCATGGCACCTCAGTATCAAATTCGTGCCGACTACGACGCTCGCACGATCCTGGTCTACCAGGCGTACGCGCCTGTCATCGCCGACGCGGCACTGCGGGCAGGCCGCTTCGTCACGCCGTTCTCATTCCACAGGATACGTGGATCAAGCCGTCGTTCATGTGGCTGATGCACCGCAGCAACTGGGCCCGCAAACCCGGTCAGGAGCGCGTTCTCGCGGTACGGATAACGCGCGAGGGATGGGAGGAAACCCTGTCCCAGGCCGTGCTCACGACCGCAGCCCAGCGGGATCGCCGAGGCGGCCGTGCATGTCCAGTGGGACCCGGAGCGCTCGCCGCGCGGGGCGGCGCTCAACCACTACATCATCCAGGTCGGCATCGGCCGCCACCTGATTCGCACGTTCACCGACGACTGGATTGTGAGTCTCACCGACCTCACCCCGCAGGTCCGCAAGGCCACGTCCTGACACAGACTGGGCATGCCGCGAAAGCTCAGCGACTGTTCCCCACAGAGCGCGCCTACCCGCTGGCCCGGGCACTGGAGAACCGCCTCTCCTCAGGTGGGTGACTGCCGACTGCCGCAGGGTGGCGTCCCGCCAGGTGCAACGCCGTTGCGTTTAGCTGGGTGGTGCCTTGTCAAGAATGCCGTCCGTGATGATCGCGGTGTGGAGCTTGTA
>NZ_JBEZKG010000067.1:0-9080 GCF_040651535.1 Streptomyces sp. NPDC048420 | reverse complement strand
AAGTCGTGGGGCAGATAGCGCCACTGACAGCCCGTCCGGTTCTGATAGAAGATCGCGTTCACGACCTCCCTCAGGTCGCAGGAGCCCGGGTCGCCCGTCGCTGACCGCGCCACCCGGTTCTGCTTCCAGGCCGTGATCATCGGCTCGATCAACGCCCACTGCTCGTCCGATAAGTCGCTGAGATACGGCTCTCTCTTCACACCCCGCATCTCAACATGGACATGCCCACCCGGCGGCTCGTACGGCGGTCAGTACCACGATCGAGCGATCACGAACCGAGGAAGATCGGACTTAACGCCCACTGAGACGGTTGATGCACCGCTCGACAGTGTTGCGCTGCTTGTAGGCCTCCCGGTCGAAGGTCGGCGGTCTGCCACCGGCCGGTCCGCGTCGCTTCCGGTTGGCCTGCTGGTCGGCCCGTTCGGGGATCACCGCGCGGATGCCGCGTTTGCGCAGGTGGACGGGGATGTCGCGGGAGGAGTACGCCTTGTCCGCAGGATCACGTGGGGTCTGGTACGGGGCCGTCCACGGCGCCGTGGGACGCGCAGTCGGGCCATCACGTCGGTAAAGGCGGGCGCGTCGCCAGCCTGTCCGGCGGTGAGGTGGAAGGCCAGTGGTCGGCAGCGGTCGTCGGCGGCGAGGTGGATCTTCGTGTGGCTTTGTAGGCGAGAGCTGACACCGTATGTCGGTCGGGGACAACAGCGGCCGGTGTTGGCGCAGAGTGATGTCGCCGAGTTTTGATACCACTTGGGGTCTTGCGGTGGCAGGTTCGGTGTGCTTATTCAGGGCCGGACCGAAGGTCCTGCGCTTGGAAGTGCGGGTTCGGCACGCTCGCGCACAGCAGCGCGTTGCGGATGACGCCGACGGGATCGCCGAGGTGGTAGATCTTCTCGGACGGTTCGATGCCGTCCAGGAATTCCTGGTAGCGCAGGGCGTAGGACAGGTGGGCGAGTGGTTCGGCAATGGCCAGCGCGCGTCTTGGCTGGCAGCCGGGGAGGTGCCTTTCCCAGGCATCGATCCAGGCCCGTGCGGCGGTCGGCCGTTTGGCTTGGGGCAGGTAGTCGTACGCTCGCAGGCCGTCCAGTACCGGGTTGCCCCAGTGGGCGTCGGCGAAGTCGACGACGACCGGGGGGCCGCCGTCGCTGCGCCAATTCCCGGGGTGGAAGTCGCCGTGCACGATGGTGTCCGGCAGGCCGCATTCGTCCAGCACGGGCCAGCGGGCGAGGAGTTCGCGGGCGGCGGCCAGTTCTTCCGCAGTGAGTTCGCGGGCGACCTCGCCGTCGAGGAGGTCGCGGACCTGGTCGGCGGTGACGGACGTCCGCCGGTCCCGCAGTCCGGGCGGGCTTCCTCCTGGGAGGCCGGCTACCGCGGCCTGGGCGGCCACGAGACGGCTCACGGCGCTGGTGATGGTTTCGGGGGAGGCGTCCCAGCAGTCCTCGCCGGGCAGGTGTTCCAGCAGGATCCGCCGCTCTCCGGCCCCCACGACGGTGGGGACAAGGCCCGGGTCGAACCGGGCGAACGCGGAGATGACGGCAGCTTCGTCGGCGGCGAAGTGCGGTGTGGTCTTCAGCCAGACGGGGCCCTGGGCCGTGGGCAGGCGGAACAGGCCGGCCAGGTTCCATGTTCTTCGTTGCTCGACCGGCCCGGTCACCGGGCGGCCGGCGGCGGCCAGGGTGTCGGACGCCCAGCCGAGGATCTCCCGTAGACCGTCCGCCCGGGCCCACGGGGCGCGTAGTTCTTCATGCCCGGTCAGCTTGAGCAGGGCGTCGTCGAGGGGGCCCTGTGTCAGCAGGCCCGGCGCCGGGCGGCGCAGCGCTTCCACGTGGTAGGTGACATGGCCGTCGCGGGAGCCGTCCCCGCCGTCGACGTCCAGCAAGCGCAGCACCATCACCGGAACGCCGAGCGTGTGGTGCAGATGTGCGATGACCGGCTCGACCTCCGACCACCACGGGACGCCCACGGGAAACGGCCCCGCGGCGCCGAGAAAGTCCCCACCCGACGTGACCCATGCACTGACTGTCCGGCTCATCGCCCAAGTCTGACGTAGCGCCCCCGCTGTCGCCGAGGTAGTCCTGGAGCGGGCCGCCGCGGGGGTAGGCGGGCAGGGCGCGGCCGTCGGTGTCAGTTCTCGTCGATATTTCCCACCCTCGTGATCAACAAGTGATGCCGAAAACCGCCGACATACGGTGTCAGCTCTCACCTACGAAGCCATTCGTGGTCAGTCCGCCGCGGGACCGGCCGATGGCGTGGTCGCCCGGTTCGCCGGCCGGGGCCCCTTTTTGCGGGCCCCGGCCGCGTGCTGGTGGGCGCGCACGATGGTGGAGTCCACCGATACGGCCCAGTTGAGGTCCTCGTCCGCGTCGGCCTGAGCGACCAGGGCGGTGAAGACCCGCTCCCAGGTGCCGTCGACGGCTCACATCCGCAGCCGGTTGTAGACACCCCGCCAGTTGCCGTACTTCTCCGGCAGGTGCACCCATTGGGTACCGGTCTGGAACTTGAAGGCGATCGCGTCGATCACCTCACGATGGTCCCGCCAGCGGCCACCCCCTCTCGGCGCCCGATCCGGAAGTAACGGCTCGATCCGCGCCCACTGCGCATCAGTCAATGGCACACCCGAACCAACGACCGGACGGTCGGAAAGGAGCAGCTATGTGCTGGCCACACCATCAACCGGGTCGGTCGATGTCCACCAGCCCATTACCCGGTCGGCCATTGCTTCCGGCCGCAAGCCCAGAGGGTCGAGACCGAAGTGACCTTCCAGCTCGTGCCGCAGGAATTCACCGATCTCGGTCCGGCTGGCGCCGGAACCGAGCCGCTGCAGGAGAGGGGCGAGCTTGCAGTCGTACTCGTCCTGCACATCGTCAGCGACGCCCACCGGATCCCACTCGTTGAGCAGATGCCGCAGGTCGTCCTCGGTGGAGGTGGTCCAGGGTCTCATCGCCCCAGACTGCCACCCGGAACGACCGCCATCACCCACCTGTTGATCCAAACGAAACTGCCTAGTAGTCGAGGTCGAGGTAGTCGATGTCGTTGAGGGTGACGTCGGAGAGCCCCAGAGCGCGGCTGCCGTTGTCCTGGAAGTAGATCTCTTTGAGTCCTTCGGCGATGATCTGGCGCATCTGCTGGTCGCCGGCGCCGGTGTGGCGGGCGTCGAAGAGGCGTTGTGCGTAGGCCGGGGGGAGATGCACGGTCAGGCGGCGGAAGCGTCCGTCGTCGGTGGTGCCGACGGGCGCGGTGTAGCCGAACCGGGCGCGGGTCTCTACCGTGATCCCGGTCGCGGTGGCTGCCTGTTTCTGGCGGCGTTTGCGGACCTGGGGCTGCCACCGCTTGCGTACGGCGTCGTCGATCCGGTCCGCGATCGCTTTGGGCGGGTGCTTGCGTTCGCCCTTGCGGTAGCGCTCCACCGACCGCTGGCTGACCCCGAGTTCCGCCGCGACGGCTTTGGTCGTCTTGAGCTGCTTGATCAGGAAGTTGATGCGGGCCTGGAGGGTCTTGGGCGGCTGGCGGGTGAACGCTTCGCGGTCGGCGCGTTCGATGGCGTCGTCGATCTCTCCGGCCACAGCGCCTACTCTCCTTCGTCCAGGACGGCGTCGCCGCCCTTGATGTGGCGGGCGGGGTTGTAGCCCTGTTCCATGAGGTCGACCGCCCACAGCATCGACTGCACGCCCTCCAGCTTCGCCAGACCCGGCGTGGGCCCGAGACGGAACCCACCCGGCTGCGGCTTGCCGGAGGCGGCGTAGGGCAGGAAGCCGAGCGGACTGTCGCCGGGGGAGGGGTAGACGACGCAGTCGGAGAGCACGGCCAGCGGATACAGGCCGGTCATGGTGGCCATGTTGCGCAGTTTGCGGTGCATGTTGATGCGGGCCTTGGAGATGACGGCGGCGCGGATGTCGGGTCGCCAGGTCGGCCGCTCGAGGGCCGGCCACCGCTCGCCCTCCTGGTACTTCCTGCCCTGCGGGCGTTCACGCAGTTTGCCGATGCCGCCCTTGACGGTGGCCTTGATGGCGGCCAGGACGGCCGCCATCGCCGGATCGACATCCTTGTGCCGCTCCATGGCCGCCAGGAACTCCGCGTCGGTGAGGTCCTTGGTGACGCCGAGGTCGGCGAGGGTGTCGACGTAGGCGGCCTTGAGGCGGTCGTGCCAGGGGTCCAGGTAGGCGCCGGTCTCGCGGCGCAGATACCCCTCAAGGGGAGCGACGTTGTAGCCGAGTTCCTGGGCGTAGGCGACGGTGTGGGTCTGGTACCAGGCAGGCCCGGTCGGCCGGGTGCCGTCCGGGGTGAACGGGGAGGGCAGCCGCGGGTCGACCTCGACGTGGGACAGGTCGACCAGCCAGGAGCCGGGGATCTTCGGGTTGAACTTCGGGCCAACGAAGTGGTCGGGGGCGCTCAGGCCGACGACCAGGCGGGCCGCGGCGGCGAGGAAGGCGGTGTTCAGGTCCAGGCCGACCGCGTACGGCAGCGTGCACTCCTCATCGGTGAGCAGGCTGACGTCGCGCACCCACTGGTAGGCCTCCTCGTTCAGGAATCCGCCGCTCCAGCCGCTGTCGACGACGACGGGGTGTTCGGGGGTGGCCTCCGGCGGCGCGGGGTCCACCGGCTCCACCCCCAGCGAGCCGGGGTTGTGGCCGGGCACCCAGTTCCCCGTCTGCGGGTCCTGCACCGCGCGGGTGGGCGGGCGCAGCGCGGTCATCAGCTCCAGCCCGGACACGGCCGTGGAGCCGCGCGGGGTGAGGACCCGCTGGGCATACACGCCCAGGACGCGGGCGACGTCGGCCGGCTCCATCTCCGCCACCCCGGGCCAGGACCGCTCATCGAGGGCGTCCCACGACAGGATGGCGAACTGCACGCACTGCCGCTCACGCCCCTGAATTTTGCGGTAGATCCTCGCCCACGGGCCGAACCCGCGCTGGGTGAGCCGCCACTTCGCTTTCACCACCTGCTTGACCACCGGGTGACCCTCCGGCAGGCGCAGAGAGCGGCGCTGTTCGTGGCCTTCCAGGCGCTCGGGGAGTCCGAGCTTCACGGCGGCCGCGGCGGTGAGCACGATCAGCGGGTCGCTGTCCTTGCCGTTGCGGTGCAGGCGCGGTGCACCGAGCCCGGAGGCGCGCAGCGTCCACTCCACCAGCTCCACCACCGAGGTCGCGGGGCACTCGAGCACGATGCCGTCCAGGCCGTACGCGCAGCCGTCAGCGTCCAGCACCGCGAGCGGCCCGTGCGGGAACCGCGGATCGGCTGCAGGCCTCGCAGAGGCCGGGCGCCGCGACGTCGCGGCGGACCGGGTGGCGGGACGCGTCGGCCCCGCACCTGGAACGTGGACAGGCTGCGGGGCGTCTGCCCTCGCCGCCTCGGACGCGGCCGGTTCAGCAGACGCCGCCGGTGCTGTCGCGACAGCCGAGACCGCCGGGGCTGCGCCGGGAGCGGGGTACTTCGCCGCCCACCCGTTCAGCAGCCGCTGGTAGGCGTCCAGGCGCGGTGACTTCGGCTCGCTGCGGCCGTTCTCCCAGTTCTTCACCGACTGGGTCGTGGTCTTCAGCGCGGTGGCGAGACGGGCCTGGGTGATTCCGGCGGCCTCCCGCAGCCGGGCCCGCTCCGCCGGTGGCGGCAGGTGCGGCTCCTCGTTCAGCAGAGCGTCGACGGACGCGAACAGCTCTTCCTCAGATGCCATTACCTGCACCTTCACGTCAGGACCGGTATTGCTTAACCACAAACTTACCCCATTCCTTATCCCCAAGGACCCATTTCATCCCCAGCGCGTCCAGTGCGGTCAAGTGGGTCCACGGTGCGCTTCGCGCGGTGTGCTTACGGTCGTCGAGGCAGGGGAAGCGTGATCTCCATGACGAGCGTGATGCAGCACTACGGCCTGCTGTGGACCGACCCGGACGGCGCCACGCAGGCGTCGGCCGGTAGGTACGACAAACGGTCGGCGAAGCGTCGCCGTACCGAACTCAAGGCCGTGGGCTGTACCCGTGTCGAGATCGTGCCGGTCAGGCCGGGTGAGGTACCCGAGCCGGTTTCCTGAGCAAAGCGGGACGAGGTGCACCAGCCGTATCCCGTTCAGCAGCGCCTGAAGGCCCCGCGCAGCGCGTCGACCAGCCACTGACCCGACCCTTCAGTCGAACAGGCCGAGGTCCGTGAGCAGCTGGCGGCGTGTATCGGGCAGCGAGTCTCGCCTGCTGCGCATGTTGCTGCGCCACACCCCGAGTCGGACTTCCAATCCGTCTTCCAACCGCTCTACGTGCCCCCGTGGCACGGTCACGTGCCCCTCGCGGGTCTTGTACTGCCTCAGGGCCGCCACGCTCCGCTCGAAGGTGCTCATGGGCGTGGTGGACTGCTTCGCGGGCGCTTCCGGCTCTGGGGCCGGAGGTGTGATGCCGAGTTGTTCCAGGCGTTTGCGTTGCCCGTCGTGAAGGGCCTGCCAGACCTCGGGCTTGCGCTGCTTGGCGAGCCATTTGCCGATGTCCATGCCGTGGACGGTGAGCCCGGGCAGTACCTCGGTCTCACCGGCTTGGCCCTCTTCGCCGGCCAGGAGCTCACGGAGTGCGGCGTAGTGGCGTTGCCAGTCCGGCGGCCATGAGGGGTTCCAGTCCTCGTCCACGGCCTCCAGCGCCGCTCTCCATTCGGGGTGGCCCTCCAGCGCGCCGGGACGCCGCAGATTCGCGAGCCACATCCCCAACGGTTTGCCCAGTGCTGTCGCGGTGCGGGGGGCGCAGAGTGTCCAGTGCTGGTCGTAGTAGGCCTTGGCGGCTTCGAGGTTTTCCTGGAACCGCTCATCCGTCACCGACCACACCATGCCGAGCTGCTCGAGCCGGCGGGCACGCAGCCCGCTCATCTCCCCAGCCGAGAAGGCACGCCGTTGTTCCGCGACCCATTGCCCAAGGGGTGTCGCGCCTTCGCGGTGTCCGTAGGGCACCCTCGCGTTCCCGGTCCGCTCGACGTACGCCTTCAGCTTCGCCCAGCCGCGGGCCCAGTCCTGGCGCTCGGTGTCGATCACGTTGAAGGAGACCCAGTCTGCGACCATCACCGGATCCCGCGGAGCTGCAAAGCGGAGCAGGAGACGGGATTCGTCTTCGCCCTCCTCGGGCGCGACACCGATGTTCACGGACGGTTGCGCGACGTCTTTCTGTGGCTCCTGTGGAATGGCCAGCAGTTCCACGGCCTCTTCATCGTGGGCCCGCAGTCCTTCCAGGACTTTCACCAGGGGCCGGTATGAGCCGGAGGTGAACATGTCCTCGGGCTGCTCTCCGGGCTGGAGGAAGACCGGCACGATCAGGGAGGCGAGCTTGCCTTCCCCGGGCTTCTGTCGGAGTGCCCGGCCGATGGCCTGGACGATGTCGTGCGGCGCTCCCTTGGGGTCTAGTAGGGCAACTGAATCCACGCTTCGAATATCGACACCCTCACCCAAAACGCGACAGTTCGAGAGCACGGCCCGCTGCGCCGTCGACCCGAACGAACCCAGAACCTCTTGCCGGCGCTCCGGGACGTGCTCGCCACACAGCCAGTCCGCCCAGATCTTCGCCGGATACTTCTCCGGCTGGTCGGCGTGCAGCTTCGCCGCGACGCGCTCCAGACCTTCCGCGTAGGCCTGTGCCTCGATGGTGCGGTGGTGGAAGGTGATGCACGTCGACAGACCGTGCTGCGCCATCGTGTGCAGCAATGCGGCCTGCAGTGCACCGAGCCGCTGCCCCCGCACCTCTTCGGTGTGCCGCTCCTCGCCCATCAGCCGCTCAGGCGTGACGACGGGGTCCTTCAGCTCCAGGACGATGATCTGGTACCGCGCCAACAGGCCCCGGGAGACGGCCGAAGCGAGCGAGAGCTTGTAGAGGACGGGCCCGAAGACCTTCTCGTCATCCATGGACGCCGCCATCTCACGCGGCAGCGGATCCCGGACCCCCTCGGCAACCTCCCGGTTCAGCCGCTCTTCCCAGATCCGCGGTGTGGCCGTCAGGTACAGGCGGCGGTGTGCCGGGATGACGGTCTGGTCGTGGATGTCCGCCCACGCCTTACCCATCGAACCGGAAGTCCTGTGGGCCTCATCAACGACCGCGAGGTCTACTGGATCAAGCTTCTGGCCGTAGGCGCCCTCGAACGCCTCCGCCAGGACGCCCAGCGAGGCGTACGTCGCGTAGATGGTGACCGGCCCTTGCCCGTGCCACAGCGCCAACTGGATCGGGTTCGTCGTGGAGCGCACCTTCAACGACCACAGCTCCGGGTCGTCCTGGAGCGAACACACCGCCACCGCCGGCCCCTTGTGGCCGGCCTCGTGCCACGCCCTCACCGTCTGCGCCAGTAGGTCCAGCGTCGGCACCAACACGAGCACGCGCCCCCTGGGCACAAGCCGCTTCGCCGACGCTGCCGCCATGATGGTCTTCCCCGTGCCGCACGCCGCGTGCACCTGCCCGCGAAGACCATTCCAGGGGATACCGCCTGACGGAACATCAAGACCCCGCACAATGGCGGCAACGGCCTCGATCTGGTGATCACGCAGCTTCACGGCCATGCCCCGTGCTCTCCTTCTTCGCGGAATGCGGCGCTTAATAGCAAATAGAATTCAGGCGCAAGGTGCGCGGCAGTAGGGGTGTAGCATCTGATCCCAGACTCTACACAGTCACGACTCGTGATGCATCACCTGGACGTCAACCTCACAGCTGAGGGTGGCACAGTGACTCAATCTCATCCACGAACAGTCGACAGTCCTCTATGCTGACAGGGCGATAGGTGAACATGCCGGGACAGGTAGACGGTGGGGGAGGGGTCCAGGGTGGAGCGCAGCGGAACCCGTCACTACAACTAGGCCGGCACCCCGTCAAACCGACAGCCCGTCACATTCCCGGCAGAGGTAGTAGCCGGGAATCCCAAGCCCTACACAGTCCCGCACGTGATGCACCCACCCCTTACTGCCAGCCCCAGGAATCCCGCTTGCGGGATTCCGTCAATTCGCGCTTGCGCGAATTGACACGCACTCAGAATTCCGCTTGCGGAATTCGATTCCCGCGCTTGCGCGGGAATCTGGCGGAGCGTCAGCGGAGCCGTTCCTATGCAGCGCGCCAGCGCTGCATATCCCGCGGAGCGGGATATGCAGC
>NZ_JBEZKG010000066.1:0-12601 GCF_040651535.1 Streptomyces sp. NPDC048420 | reverse complement strand
CTTCGGTCTTGCGTTTCCGACTCTATCAGACCGTTTCCGGTTCCGATTTCCTCGGCGCTTTCCAGGTTCCCGCTTCCGCGTTTCCCTTTCCGGCGGTTCCGACTCTATCAGATCCTTTCGGGCCTGATCCCCGGTCAGCGGGGCTTGTCTTCCCGGCTGTTGGGCCGTTCCGACGTCTCAAACCTTAGCGGATTCTCGCGGCGGTCCCAAATCGAGGGGCCGCACCCAAATCGAATTGAAATCGGGCACGCCGAATTCATCCCGGCTGGGAGATCGTTCTGATGGTTTGAGTGGCCGCTTTCGCGGCGGAGGTGCTACCGCAGAACCGTTACGGCCCCGTGGCAACCCGAAGAACTTTACGGACCGTGGAGGGGGCTGTCAAGCGCCCTCTGTCAAGATCTTTTCAGTCGAGGTCGCTGAGCCGCCCGCCGGCGTCCGGCTGTGCGTGCTCCACCCTACGCAGAAGCCGGGTGAGAACGTCCCCGAGGGTGTTGCGCTCCTCCGCGGACAGGTCCTGGAGCAGGTCCTCCTCGAAGACCGTGGCCAGGCGCATCGCCTCCAGCCACTTCTCGCGACCCTCGGCGGTCAGCTCCACGATCACACGGACCCGGTTGGACTCGTCCCGTTCCCGGGTCACCAGTCCTTCGGCGAGCATGCGGTCGATCCGGTGGGTCATCGCGGCCGGCGTGAGGCCGAGACGCTTGGCGAGGTCACTGGGGCCCAGTCGATAGGGGGCACCGGAGAGGACGAGCGCCTTGAGGACCTCCCACTCGGCGCTGCTGATGCCGAGGGCGGCGGTCTGGCGGCCGTAGGCGACGTTCATACGGCGGTTCAGGCGCGAGAGCGCCGAGACGATCTTCTCGACCTGGGGGTCGAGGTCCTGGAACTCGCGCTGGTAGGCGGCGATCTGTTCTTCGAGCGTCGGCTCGGTGACGCCAGGGGTCTCGGCCATGACCGCAGTATGGCACGCACCTCCTTTGCCTTGAAGTCCTTCGGTATGTACTCTTTAGCTTCGAACTTTAGCTTTGAAGTCTTCAGTCCTAACTAGTGAGACAGGTGAACGTGACCAGGGCGATGGGCGCAGCGATGCGCCGGATCCATGTGGGCAACGCGCTCAGCGCGTTCGGGCTCGGTTTCACCGTCCCTTACCTGTACGTCTATGTGGCGCAGGTGCGGGGCCTTGGAGCCATGACGGCGGGGCTCGTCCTCGCCGTCTTCGCGGTGGCGGCACTGATCGTGCTGCCGTTCGCCGGGCGGGCCATCGTCCGGCGGGGCCCGCTGCCGGTGTTGCTCGCCGCCCTGGTCATGGCCGCGATCGGATCGCTGAGCCTCGGACTCGCGGGCCAGGCCCCGACCGTTCTGCTGTCGGCGGCGGCGCTCGGTGCCGGTCAGGCCGTGATGCAGCCGGCGCTGGCGACGATGATCGTGGACTGCTCCCCCTCGGAGACCCGCTCCCGGGCTTTCGCGACGCAGTTCTTCCTGCAGAACCTCGGGCTCGGCGTCGGCGGTCTCATCGGCGGGCATCTCGTCGACACGTCGAGCGCCGCGTCCTTCACTCTGCTGTTCGCGATCGAGGCGGCGATGTTCCTGCTGCTGGTGGTCGTGATGGCGACGCTCCGCCTGCCCCACGCGCCACGGATCGACGGTGCGCCCACCCGGTCGGCGCGGGGCAGCTGGAAGCAGTTGCTCGGCAACCGGGCCATGGTGCAGCTGTGCGTGCTGGGCTTCGTACTGTTCTTCGCCTGCTATGGACAGTTCGAGTCGGGCCTGAGCGCTTACGGTGTCGAGGCCGCCGGTATCTCCACTTCCGCGCTGGGCACCGCGCTGGCCGCCAACACCGCGATGATCGTGGTCGCGCAGTTCGCCGTGCTGCGGTTCGTCGAGCGGCGCCGCCGGTCCCGTGTGATCGCCGCCGTAGGGCTCATCTGGGCCGTCGCCTGGCTCACCGCGGGATACGCGGGCCTCGGCCACGCCAGCCAGGAAATGGCCACGGCCGCGTTCGTGTCGACGTACGCGCTCTTCGGCCTGGGCGAGGCGATGCTGTCGCCGACCGTGGCCCCCCTGGTCGCCGACCTGGCGCCGGAGGGCATGGCGGGTCAGTACAACTCCGCCTTCGCCCTGGTGAAGCAGCTCGCCCTGGCCGTGGGCCCGGCGGTGGGCGGTCCGCTGGGAGCCTCCCTGCCCACGCCGTACATCGTGACGTTCCTGCTGTTCTCGCTGGGGATCACGTACCTGGCGATACGCCTGGGCAAGCAGCTGACCCCGGTACAGAACCAGCCGTCGCTCAGGAAGAGCAGGGTGGTGGCGCAGGGCGGGGCGCAGTCCGAGTCGATCGCCGCCTGACTGCAACCCACCCAGGGGCGCGGGGAACTGCGCGACCAGCCACGACGGACCCGCGCCCGGCATCGATCAGGCACCCCTACGGGGTGGCCCCCTTCGGCAGCACGAACTCGCACCAGACCGCCTTCCCACCCCCGGGCGTCCTCCGAGACCCCCAGTTCGAGGCGATGGTCGCCACGATCGCGATCCCACGTCCGGATTCGTCGCCCGGTTCGGCCCTCCGACGCCGGGGCAGATGGTCGTCCCCGTCCGTCACCTCGACGATGAGCCGCCGATCGGTACGGCGAAGCCGAAGCCGCATGGGCGGGGTGCCGTGCTGCAAGGAGTTCGCCACGAGTTCGCTCACCGCCAGCACGCCCAGATCATGCAGCTCCATCGGGAACCGCCAACTGGTCAGCACGCCGGAGGCGAACGCACGCGCGCGTGGAGCCGCCTCCACGCCGCCCAGCAGTTCCAGCCCGGCGTTGCGGAAGAGCTCTTCGTCGGGGCCCGTGCGGGCCGGGTGCTGGAGGACCATGACGGCCACGTCGTCGTCGTGTTCCGCGGTGACGCCGGCCGAGCGGACCAGGCGGTCGCAGATGACCTGGGGGGTGCCGGTGGCGCCGGCCAGGGCGCGTTCGAGGGCCGCGATGCCTTCGTCCAGGTCCTCGTTACGGCGTTCGACCAGGCCGTCCGTGTACAGCACCGCCGTGGAGCCGGGGCCGAGCGGGATGGTGCCCGAGGCGTGCATCCAGCCGCCGGTGCCCAGCGGCGGGCCGGTGGGTTCGGCGGCGCGCAGGACGACGCCGCTCTCGTCGCGGACCAGGATCGGCAGATGGCCGGCCGAGGCGTAGACCAGCTTGCCCTCGTTCGGGTCGTGGATGGCGTACACGCAGGTGGCGATCTGGTTGGCGTCGATCTCCATGGCGAGGCCGTCCAGGAGCTGGAGGATCTCGTGCGGGGGCAGGTCGAGGCGGGCGTACGCCCTGACCGCAGTACGGAGCTGGCCCATGACCGCTGCCGCGCGGACCCCGCGGCCCATGACGTCGCCGATGACCAGGGCCGTGCGGCCGCCGCCGAGGGTGATGACGTCGTACCAGTCGCCGCCGACCGCGGCCTCGGTGCCGCCGGGGTGGTAGGTGGCCGCGATGCGCAGGTCGTCGGGTTCTTCGAGTTCCTGGGGGAGCAGGGAGCGCTGGAGGGTGACGGCGGTCTCGCGCTGGCGGCGCTCGCTGGCTCTGAGGCGCTCGGCGGCCTCGGCGTGGTCGGTGACGTCGGTCGCGAAGATCAGGACTCCGCCGTCCCCTTCCGTCACCGGGGTGCAGGTGAAGGTGTAGGAGCGGCCGTCGGGGGCCTTGCGGGACTTGACCGTGCGGGGCTTGCCGCTGCGCAGGACCTGGTCGAGGAGCGGCAGGAGGCCGATCTCGTCGAGTTCCGGGAGGGCTTCGCGGGCCGGTGCGCCCGGCGACCGCAGGCCGAAGGCAACTACGTAGGCGTCGTTGACGTAGGCGAGGCGGTGGTCGGGGCCGTGGACGAGGGCGACGAGGGCGGGGACCCGGTCGAGGACCTCGCGGACCGGGAGTTCGTCGACGGCGGGGACCGGCACGGTCAGTTGTTCGGCGCGGGCCGCGGGGACGGCGCCCTCGCTCAGGCGGTCGTCGGTGACCAGGTCGTCGGTCCGCGCTGCGGCGCGGCGCTGCGTTCCGGGGAGGCGGGCGCTCCAGCGCGTGAAGTTCACGAATCCTTGCCTCGTGTCGTCGTCTTCGGCGTCTTCGGGCCGGCTCCGGGCCCGGCCGGTGGGCTGGGGACGGCAGCCCGGGGGTGCAGCACGGTGGGAAGACCTCTTGGGTTCGAGGGGCGGGCGGCTGCCCGTCCGAGGACGGGCATCAGTGTGTCAGGGGGGCCGACCTGGTCGACATCCGTCAGACGCCGGGGCGGTCCGTGGAGTTCCTCGGTCCGGTCAGGACGACCCCTTCGGGTCGTTCGCCGGGTCATGAGGATGCTTTCCACCGGCCGCGAGTTCGAACTCCGCTCGGGGATGTTCGAGTGAACCGAGCGAGACGATCTCCCGCTTGAAGAGCCCCGACAGGGTCCATTCGGCCAGGACGCGGGCCTTGCGGTTGAAGGTGGGGACCCTGCTGAGGTGGTAGACGCGGTGCATGAACCAGGCAGGGTAGCCCTTCAGCTTGCGTCCGTAGACCTGTGCGACACCTTTGTGCAGACCGAGGGAGGCCACCGAGCCGACGTACGCGTGCGCGTACGTCTCCAGGGGTTCGCCGCGCAGTGCGTGCGCGATGTTGTCGCCGAGGACCTTGGCCTGGCGGACTGCGTGCTGGGCGTTGGGAGCGGTCTCCTTGCCGGGCTCGTCGGCGGTGACGTCGGGGACGGCGGCCGCGTCTCCGGCCGCCCACGCGTGCGTGACGCCGTCGACGGTGAGCTCGGGGGTGCATTTCAGCCGACCGCGCTCATTGAGGGGGAGGTCGGTGGCGGCGAGGAGCGGGCTGGGTTTCACGCCGGCCGTCCACACGACCGTACGCGTGGGAAAGCGGTTGCCGTCGCTGAGCACGGCGACGCGGTCCGCACAGGACTCCAGGCGGGTGTTCAGCCGTACGTCGATGTTGCGGCGGCGCAGTTCGCTGACGGTGTAGCGGCCCATCTCCTCGCCGACCTCGGGGAGGATGCGGCCGGTCGCCTCCACGAGGATCCACTTCATGTCCTCGGGACGGACGTTGTGGTAGTAGCGCGTGGTGTAGCGGGCCATGTCCTCCAGCTCGCCGAGCGCCTCCACGCCCGCGTAGCCGCCGCCGACGAAGACGAAGGTCAGGGCCGCGTCGCGGATCGCGGGGTCGCGGGTGGAGGAGGCGATGTCCATCTGCTCGATGACGTGGTTGCGCAGGCCGATGGCCTCCTCGACCGTCTTGAACCCGATGCCGTGGTCGGCGAGTCCGGGGATCGGCAGGGTGCGCGCGATCGAACCGGGGGCGAGGACGAGTTCGTCGTACGACAGCTGTTCGCCGCCCGTCTTCTCCTCCTCGTTGGCGAGGGTGGTGACGGAGGCGGTGCGTTTGGCGTGGTCGATCGCGGTGACCTCGCCGACGACGACACGGCAGCGGTCGAGGACGCGGCGCAGCGGTACGACGACATGGCGTGGGGAGATGGATCCGGCCGCCGCTTCGGGGAGGAACGGCTGATAGGTCATGTACGGGTCGGGCGTGACGACGGTGATCTCGGCTTCGCCCCGCTGAAGTTCCCGTTTCAGCTTCCGCTGCAGACGCAGAGCCGTGTACATCCCGACGTAGCCGCCGCCGACAACGAGAATGCGCGCACGTTCCTTCACCATCCCATGACGCACCCGGCGCTTGAGTTTGTCCACAGCCTCGACAATTTGTGTGACCGGAGTTCATCGGCGCGCCGGGTTGGCCGAATCTACCGAGCGTGACGAAGCTCCGCAGGTCAGTGGGCGTGCGCCGGGTGGTCGTAGGGGGTGCAATCGGCGCTTTTGCCACCCGTACTCCGATCGGGGGGCGCTCCGTGCGGAACCTGCCCCTTCTGAATTGACCCCCACTCAACTATGTTCGTGTGTCGACGGGGTGTAGGGGGATGCGCTCCGGGTCCGCGACGGGCGGACTCGCGAAACGGGCATGTTCCGCACGCTCCGGCTTTCGATGGCGGGGAGAGTCTCCGGGGGGAGACGTCATTACCGGGGGATTATTTATGCACATTCAGGACTCTCATTGGTCTACCGCGTCCGCCATCGCACCCGGTGGCGGGGCGATGGGCGGTGCAATGGGTTCGGCGATGAGCGCGGCGGGCAACGGGCGCGGTGACGTGTCACGTTCGACCCCGCTGCGCGTGGACGCACAGCGCAATCTCGAGCACGTACTGCGTGCGGCGCGCGAGGTCTTCGGTGAGCTGGGCTACGGCGCGCCGATGGAGGACGTGGCGCGGCGCGCCCGGGTCGGTGTCGGCACCGTGTACCGGCGTTTCCCGAGCAAGGACGTCCTGGTCCGGCGGATAGCCGAGGAGGAGACCTCCCGGCTGACCGACCAGGCACGGGCGGCACTCGGTCAGGAGGACGAGCCGTGGTCGGCGCTGTCGCGCTTCCTGCGCACGTCGGTCGCGTCCGGAGCCGGGCGGCTGCTGCCGCCGCAGGTGCTGCGGGTCGGGGTCGCCGACGAGGGCGACGGCTCCGGGTACGACGGCACGCGCGTGCCGCAGCAGCGGACGCCGGGCTCCGGTGAACTGCGGCTGGTGCCGGAGGAGGCCCCGATGGTCTCCGCCGACGACGACGCGGGCGCGGGGGCGCTGCTGGAGGTCGTGGGTCAGCTCGTGGACCGGGCGCGTGCGGCCGGTGAGCTGCGGACCGACGTGTCGGTGTCGGACGTCCTGCTGGTGATCGCGACCGCGGCGCCCTCGCTGCCGGACGCGGCGCAGCAGGCGGCGGCCTCGGCGCGACTGCTGGACATCCTGCTGGAAGGTCTGCGGTCGCGGCCGGTGTGACTCGTCAGGGTGACAACGGGGTGCGGTCGGGTTGCCGTCCGCACCCCGGAACGTTCCCGGCTATTTCCGGCGCGCTGCACAACTCCCGTTCAGCCCGCGGCAGTTGAGCATTCCCCGAACGGGTGAGGGCTGGTACCGCATCGCCGGAAAACCCCACGGACGAGTGGATGCGGCGCACTGTGCCCTACTGACCAAAAGTCGATATGGCACGCTGACCCGGTGTTCGGGACTGGTTGGGCCGGCGGCGGGGGCATTCCGCGATGAGCGTTGACGGGCGGAACGAGCCGCTGGGCGAGGGCGACGGGGACGCCGGTGGCACGCCACAGGTGCCGCAGCAGGGCGGCCGGGCGGGCATCCCGCACGGCGGTATCCCGGCCCAGGGCGGCGAGCCCGTCGAGGGCAGCGTGCCGGCGCAGCGCGACCGGCGCGAGGACGGCAGCGTCCTGCCGCCGCCCCGGAAGATGCCGCCGTCCGACGCCGAGCTGATCGAGCGGATGCGCTCCGGCGACGACACGGCGTACGAGGAGCTCTACCGGCGCCACGCGGAAGCCGTACGCCGTTACGCTCGCACCTGCTGCCGGGACGGCCACACCGCCGACGACCTCACCGCCGAGGTCTTCGCACACATGCTGCATGCCGTGCGCGGCGGCCACGGGCCCGAGCACGCCGTACGCGCCTACCTGCTCACCAGCGTCCGCCGCGTCGCCGCCGGCTGGACGAAGTCGGCCAAGCGCGAGCAGCTGGTCGACGACTTCGCGGTGTTCGCCGCACAGGCCTCGCGCTCGTCCGAGGTGTCGGACGACGACCCACTGGATCTGGGCGCCGACGTGCGCGCGATGCACGTGGCCGAGCAGTCCATGGCGATGCAGGCCTTCCGCTCACTGCCCGAGCGCTGGCAGGCCGTGCTGTGGCACACCGAGGTCGAGGACGAGTCGCCGAGCGCGGTCGCCACGCTCTTCGGGCTCGACGCCAACGGCACGCGCGTGCTGGCCAGCCGTGCCCGTGAGGGCCTCAAGCAGGCCTATCTGCAGGCCCATGTCAGCGCGAGCCTCGCCACCGACGAGGAGTGCGCCCGGTACGCCGACCGGCTCGGCGCCTACGCCCGCGGCGGCCTGCGCACCCGTGCCGAGCAGGGCCTGCGCAAGCACCTGGAGGAGTGCGCCAAGTGCCGGCTGGCCGCGGGCCAGATCAAGGAAGTCGCCAGCGGGATCCCCGCCGTCGTACCGCTCGCGGTCATCGGCTGGTTCGGGGCCGCCGGGTACGCCAAGGCCATCGGGCTCATCGCCGGTGGCGCGGGGGCCGGAGCGGCCGGTGCAGCGGGCGCGGCCGCCGCGGCGAGCGGGGGTTCCTCGGGCGGGGCGGGTGCCGGTGGTGCCGCGGCCTCGGAGGGCCTGGGCGCCCCCGTGAAGGCCGGTATCGCGGCCGGTGTGGTCGCCGTGGCCGCCGCCGCGGTGGCGCTCGCGCTGATCGGCGACGACAGCCCGGCCAAGAAGCCGGACGCCAAGCCGCCCGCGTCCGCGCCGGTGATCGGCCCCGCCGCCGAGCCCACGCCCACGCCGAAGACGCCCGAGCCGGAGCCCCCGTTGGTCCCCGTCGCGGCGGCCCCTGCGGCCCTGAGACCCGCGCCGACGCCCACCCTCACACCGACCCCTAAGCCCACCCCCACGCCCACACCGACCCCCACCCCGAAGCCGACACCGCCCCCGCGGCTCGCTCCCACACCCACCCCGACACCGACTCCCCCGCCGCCACCGGCCGTCTACCAGTGGAGCGAGCTGGACTACGACGTCTCCGGCGACGGCAGCGAGCCCGAGATGCGGATCGGCGAGAGCAGCTGGGTGTGGCAGCGCTACGGCGTCTCGATCGCCGAGCAGCGGTACACCCACGGCGTGACCGTGCACGCCCGCTCCTCCGTGACGATCGACCTCAACCGCGCGTGCTCCTCCTACGACGCGATGGTCGGCGTCGACGACATGACGCTGGGGCTGGGCAAGATGTACTTCTCCGTCTACGCCGACGGGGTCCGGCTGTGGCGGTCGGGGCTGGTCGAGAGCGGCGACCCGGCCGTGCCCGTGCATGTGGACCTCGCCGGGCGCAGCACCGTACGGCTGGTGGTCGAGCCGCACAGCCCCTTCGACGACCTCATGCTCGCGGACTGGGCCGAGTCGAAGTTCAGGTGTTCGTAGCGCGCCTGGCCCGCAGCGCCCCGTCGAGTTCGGCGAGGGCGTCCTGCGGGGTCAGGGTCGTGCCCCGGGCGTGTTCCGCCGCGTAGCGCCCGGGCCCCAGGCCGGAGTGGGCGAGGGCCTGCGCGCGCTCCACCACCGCGCCTTCGGGATGGGGGCGTGGGTCACCGCCGCGCCACCGCTCGCCGGCCGCCATCAGCCGGACCGCGCACGGGAGGTCCCCCAGGTCGCAGAGCATGGTCGCCGCTCCCTCCACGAGCGCCGCCACGATCACATCGGCGCACCGCTTCTCGATCGCCTCGCGGACGGTACCGGCCAGCAGCGGCAGTCCGTGCTCGGGGCCCGACTCCTCGGCCGTCACCATGGCATCGACCGAGTTCAGCATCACCGTGAACTGGGGCGGCGGGGTGGCCCGGCCGATCTGCTCGCGGACCGCTTCCACGAGTTCACGCGCGCGTGCGGTGTCCTTCTCCTCCAGGGCGATGTGGGCACGCATCAGACTCACGAACGCCCTGGTCTCCGGGACGCCGTAGCGGTCTCCGGCGGCGCTCGCCTCGTCCAGGGTGGTCAACGCGGCGGGGCGGTCGCCGGTGCGGAACGCGACTTCGGCGAGCCGGGCGAGGAGGAACGGCGTCTCGGCGTATGCGCCCACCTCGTAGGCCAGCCGCAGCGACTCCTCGTACTCCGCCTTGGCCTCGGCGGGGCGCCCGCGGGCCATGGCCGCCTCGCCGGCGGCGCTGCTGACCTGGGCGCGGAGCCAGCGGTCACCCACGCGGCGACTGAGGACACGCAGCTCTGCCAGGTCGTCGTCCACGCCGGCCATGCCGCCCGGGGAGTCGACCACGGTGTGCGTGCGCAACATCAGGGTCACGGCCACGGACCAGTCGTCGCCGTGGGCCCGGCAGTTGGCCAGGGAGGTGTCCATGAGGGAGCGGATGTCCACGGGGTCCCCGAGCACCAGGTGGATCATGGGCCAGATGATGCCGGGGAGGCGGGCCGCGTCGGGGCCGCCGCGCTCGAAGTGTGCGCGGACGCGGGTGACGTAGCGGCGGAGGCGCTGGTCAAGCCGGTCGGCAATGGGCTCCGTCTCGGCCTTGAGGAAGAGATACAGCATGCGGAGGTTCATGCGGGCGCGGTGCGCGGGGTGGGCGGTCTCCGCGTGCGGGGCGTCGAGGTAGGCGTCGACGGGGTCCTCGGCATCGGCGGCCGCGGGCTCGTCGGCCGACGCCGCTACGGGGATGGCCGCGCTCCGTCTGTCCAGTGCCACCCCCAGGCGGAGCACCCGCTCCACCCAGGCCATGCCCTCGCGGCGGTAGCTGCGCAGCCACCAGAACCAGCCCATGGCCAGAATCAGGGCCGTGGCCTCGGCCTCCTCGCCCGCTGTGACGGCCCGGTCGAGGGCCGCGCGGACGTTGTCGAGCTCGGTCTCCAGGCGGGAGATCCAGGGGAGTTGGGCGGCGGAACGCAGTTGCGGCTCGGCCTCTGCCGCGAGTGCGTGCGCCCACGCGCGGTGTCGGCGCTCGGCCGCGGCACACAGGGCGGGGGACTCGGCGGCGCGCTCGTTGGCGTACTCGTGGATGGTCTCCAGCATGCGGTACCGCATGCCGTCGGAGCCGTCCCGCGCGCACGGGGTGGCCACGATCAGGGACTTGTCCACGAGCGCTCCGAGGAGTTCCGCGGCCGGCCCCGTGCACACCGCCTCCGCCGCCGCCAGCTCCCAGCCGCCCGCGAACACGGACACCTCACGCAGCAGCGTCCGCTCCCGCTCGTCGAGCAGGTCCCAGGACCAGTCGACGACGGCCCGCAGGGTCTGCTGGCGGGGCAGGACGGTTCGGCTGCCCGAGGTGAGGAGCCGGAAGCGGTCGTCGAGGCGGTCGGCGATCTGGCGGGGCGTGAGGAGCCGTAGCCGGGCCGCTGCCAGCTCGATGGCGAGGGGCAGTCCGTCGAGGCGCCGGCAGATCTCGGCGACGGCCTCCTGGTCGGCGAGCACGGCGTCCGCGTCGGGACGGACGGCGACGGCGCGCTCGGTGAACAGGCGGTGCGCCTGGTTGGGGAGGAGGGGCTCGACGGGGCGCACCGACTCGCCCGGCACGCCCAGGGGTTCACGGCTGGTGGCCAGGACGGTGAGGCCCGGGCAGCGGGTGAGGAGGGTCTCCGCGAGATGGGCCGCCGCGTCGATCACATGTTCGCAGTTGTCAAGGATCAGGAGTTGGCTGCGCGGGGCGCAGTACTCGACGAGCAGGGTGAGCGGGTCGTCCTGCGGGGCGGTCAGCTCGGTGGTCATGAGCACGGTCTCACGCAGACCGAGCGCGCTGACCACCGCGCCGGGCACCGCCTCCGGCCGGTCGAGCGGGGCGAGCTCGACCAGCCACGCCTGCGGGAGCCCGGCGGCGACTTCCTCGGCGAGACGGGTCTTTCCGGAGCCGCCCGGTCCGGTGAGGGTGACGAGGCGGGCCCTGTGCAATTCGGAACGGATGGCGTCGAGTTCGGGTTCCCGGCCCACGAAAGAGGTAAGGCGTGGACGGATGTTGCCGGTGCGTTCGGACGGGGGACGGGTGAACGGACTCGGGGCCGCAAGCAGTTCACCGTGCAGGGCGCGCAGTTCCGGTCCCGGATCGGTGCCGAGGCCGTCGGCGAGGGCGCGGCGGACGGTCTCGTACGCGGTGAGGGCGTCGGCACCGCGGCCGGTGTCGCGCAGGGCGCGGACGAGCAGAACGTGCAGCGACTCGTCGTACGGCTGTGCGGCGGTCAGTTCCTGCAGCTCCGGTACGACGTCCTGGGCGCGGCCGAGCAGCAGATCCGCCTCGATCCGGGCCCGGGTGGCCTTCAGGCGCAGTGCCTCCGGGCGGATCGCGGCGGTGCGGTCGGGGAGGTCGGCGAGGGCGGGGCCGCGCCACAGGGCGAGGGCGGCGGTGAGGTCCCGGGCGGCCGTGTGGGCGTCGCCGCGGGCGAGGGCGGCGGTGCCCTTCCTCACGAGACCTTCGAAGACCTGGAGGTCCACGTCGTCCTCGGCGACGGCCAGCCGGTAGCCGCCCGGGTCGGAGACGACCGCGCCCTTGCCGACGCCACGGCGGAGACGGCCGACCAGGGCCTGGAGCGCGGCCGGGGCGTCCTGGGGCGGGTCGTCGGCCCAGACCTCGTCGATCAGGGTCTCGGGGGTGGCCGTATGTCCCTGCCGCTGGGCGAGGGCGGTGAGCAGGGCACGGACACGGGGCCCTCCAAGGGGTACGACAACACCGCGATCGTCCACCACCTCGGCCACACCCAGGATTCTGTACCGCACGGGGCTATTGTCACCGGGTCCTTGTGGAAGCGCTGGTGGATTTCGGGTGCCTATCGGGGTGCCGGGTTCGGTTGTTGGGCGGGTGCGGGTCAGTGGGGGCTGGTCGCGCAGTTCCCCGCGGGCAGCTGCGCTGGGCTTGGGCCGGGCGCCCAGGGAAGTGCCTCGCGATGTCGTATGACGACCGCGGGCCGGTGGGGGCTGGTCGCGCAGTTCCCCGCGGGCAGCTGCGCTGGGCTTGGGCCGGGCGCCCAGGGAAGTGCCTCGCGATGCCGTGTGGCGGCCGCGGCCCGGTGGGGGGCTGGTCGCGCAGTTCCCC
>NZ_JBEZKG010000065.1:0-13232 GCF_040651535.1 Streptomyces sp. NPDC048420 | reverse complement strand
GCGTCACTCGGCTCTTCGGCCTGCACAGCCTCAGACCACGGCACGAAAACGGTCCACCGACTCCGTCGGCGGACTGTCACGAAACTTTGAGGTTAACGGCCAGAATGCCGTTGGACAGCGTGGTGCACCGCTCCATGGGCTCATTGAGTGACGTGCATCGTGAAATCGCAGGTCGCGGGTCTGGTGTGAGTGACGATTCCGGGACTCGTGCCGGTCGGCGGCTGTTGTCTATGCCGTAGATCATCGGGCAGGTCCGGCTCCGGCGGGATGTCGGGTTCGGCTGCGCCCGTGACCGACCCCCGCCTACGATCCGTCATCAGGTCGGCACGCCGTGAGAACGCGGGAGGGCGCGGGGATGCAGGAGCGGCAGTGGATCACCGCCCGCCGGAGCGAACCGGACTCCCTCGCCGAGGAGTTGGCCAAGCAACTCCAGGAGGTCTAGGTCGAGCGGGATGAACTGGGGATCGCGGAGCGGGTGTTGAACCGCTTGGCCGAGCAGGTCCAGGCCGACGCCGAGGCTATCGATCCGGTATCGGCGAAGGTGGCCGGGCGGGCGGTACTGCTCATCCCGCACCGCAGCGACGCGGCCGACGAGGGCGCCTTGCCCGGCGACTACCGCAAGATCCTTGCGATCGTGCGGGAGGCTGACGGCCCGGTGCAGGTCAGGGCGGTCGGTGAGCGGGTGGGCCTGGACACCGCGGTGCGCGGCAAGCTGGAACCTTTGCGGGCGAAGATGACCAAGCTCGCCGACCGCGGCTGGCTGCACAAGCGCCCTGACGGGCGGTTCACCGCACGTCCATAGCTGGGCGGGGCCGGGGGGCCTGCAATCGTCATCCGACAAGACTCGCCCGATCCCAACCGGCTTGACGTATTCCGATATGGGAATATGGTAGCTGTCATGGCACGAGCAGCGACGACGTCGGACGTCTTCAACGCGATCGCCGAGCCGCAGCGCCGGGACATCCTGGCGCTGCTGCGGGCGGGTGAGCGGCCGGTGACCGAGTTGGCCCAGGAGCTGGGGATGACTCAGCCGGGGGCGTCCAAACACCTGCGGGTGCTCCGGGAGGTGGGGCTGGTTCGGGTCCGCGGGGCGGGCAAGCAGCGCCTCTACGGCCTGGACGCCCGCGGGCTGCGACCGGTCCACGAGTGGACCGGCGGATTCGAGCGGTTCTGGAATGAGAGCTTCGACCGGCTGGACGAGTACGTGCAGGACCTCAAGCAGGCAAAACAGGAGGAGTGACCGATGGCAGCGACAGGACGGGGCGCGTCGGCGCAGTCAGCGACGGCCGACCGCGAAATCGTGATCTCCCGGGCCATCAGCGCCTCACGGGAGCTGGTGTTCGAGGCGTTCACCGAGGTGCGGCACCTGTCACGGTGGTGGGGACCGGAGGGGTTCACCACCACCACGCGGGCGTTCGAGTTCCGCGTCGGCGGGGAGTGGGACTTCGTGATGCACGGACCGGACGGGACGGACTACCAGGAGTGGATCTCCTGGACCGAGATCGCCCCGCCGGAGCGGATCGCGTTGCTCCACGGTGAGTCCCGCGGCGACCCGAACGCCTTCGAGTCGGTCCTCACGTTCGCGCCGGACGGCGCGGTGACCCGGATCGAGATGCGCACGCTGTTCCCCACCAAGGAGCTGCGCGACGAGGCGGTCGAGAAGTACCACGCGATCGAGGGCGGCCGGCAGACTCTGAGCAACCTGGCTGCCTACGTCACCGGGATCGTTCGGAAGGGCGCGGAGGGCTGATGGCCGGGAAGGTGTTCTTCAGCGTGTCGATGTCGCTGGACGGGTTCATCGCGCCCGAGTCCCCCGAGGACTTGATGGGGCAGCAGTGGATGGAACTGCAGCAGTGGATCTTCCCGCTGCGGTTCTTCCGGGAGAACCTGAAGCTCGGCGAGGGCGGCGAGGAAGGGCGCGACAATGACATCGCGCGGGAGACATTCGAGCGCACCGGCGCGAGCGTGATGGGCAAGCGCATGTTCGACGCCGGCGTGAAGATGTGGCCGAAGGAGGCGCCGTTCCACACGCCGGTCTTCGTCGTGACGCACGAGAAGCGTGACCCCTGGGAGCGGCCGGGCGGGACCACCTTCCACTTCGTCAACGACGGCATCGAGACCGCGCTCGACCAGGCCCGCGAGGCCGCCGGCGACCGCGACGTCCGCATCGCGGGCGGCGGCGCGACGATCCTGGAGTACGTGAACGCGGGCCTGATCGACGAGTTCTCGATCGCGCTGTCGCCCGTGCTGTTCGGCTCCGGAATCCGCCTGTTCGAGGGCGTGGACGCGTCCAGGGTCGCGCTGGAGCCGGTCCGTTCGGAGCCGTCGTCGCGGGTGACGCACCTGACCTACGCCGTGCACCCACGGTAGCCGCGCCACCACTCCACCTCAGTGACCCGAGCACCCACGGCGCACACGCTTGAATCAGCAGGCCACCACGGCCAACTGTGAATAGCTGCGTAACTGGCGGGCCCCCGGCGGCAGTTGAGTTTGGTGTGAAGAAAAACAACGGTCTCACCGAGGGTCCTGACGGACTTGTCTACACCGCCCGCCTGCCGCTGTCGAGCGCCACCCTGAACTATCTCGCCGACCTGATACGCGGCCACCTGAAGAAGATCGGCTCGCGGTGGCGGGCCCAGCCCGCGGGTAAGATCGCCGGCATCGTGCTGGCGGTCCTGCGCTGTGACCAGCGGCCCGGCGATCTGGCAGGCGGGAACGCGGTGCACCGCACCACCGTCACCCGCTGGGTGCGGGAAGTCGTCGGTCTGCTGGCCGCCCGCGCCCCGCGTTTGGACCGCGCGCTGAGGAAGATCGCCCCACCCGGCGGCGCACCGGGACCGAGAACCGGAAGAACTATTCGGGCAAGCACAAATGCCACGGCCTGCTCGTGATCGCCCTCACCGACGACCGCGGCCGACTGGTATGGGTCTCCGCGGTGCGGCCCGGACGCGCCTCGGAGATCACCGTCTGCCGGCACGACAAACTCACCGCTCACCTGCGGGCGGCCGGTCTCGGCGCGATCGCCGACCTGGGGTTCGTCGGACTCGACGATGCCGGTCCGGACGCCGACCCGGCGGTGATCACCGGCTACAAGGCCGCCCGCAACCGGCCCCTGACCCGTGGTCAGAAGCTGTCCAACAAGGCACTGGCCGCGGTGCGGGCGCCCGTCGAGCACGGCTTCGCCCATCTCAAGAACTGGCGTGTCCTCGGCAAGGTCCGCACGGATCCGAGGTGGGCGACTGCACTCGTGCGGGCCCTGCTGGTGCTGACGAACCGGGAGGTCGCCCGCTGACGGACGATCTTGTCGGTGGACTAACGCTCCGGGCCTGCCCGAGCCTCCCGACGCCTACGCACACCAGGCCATCTGACGTGCAGCTTTCACGATGCACCGTGCTCATTGAGGCTCCCTTTGCTGTGCACGGCCGCTGGTTCGACCTTATGGGTCAGGGGCTCTGGCGAGAGTGCGCTGAAGGGGGAATCCAGGAGCCTTCCAGCCCTCCGGGCTGGCGGGGCGGGGCCGGGCACCGGCGTTCAGTGCAGCGCAAGCCTGTGCGGAGGCGCAGACGGGCGGCACGGTGCGGGTGGCTCCGCGGCGTCCTCGTGCCCGCTTTGACCTTGGCGGTGTTCGCCGGTCAGCGCGGTCGGCCGGCCTGGGGTTGCCGCCCGGGTGGCGGGGTGGCGGGGCGCACCGTGGTGTGGTGGGGCAGCTGCCGGGGCGTGCCGGGACTTCGGTGGAGGCGGGTGCCGGTGCCGTGTGCGAGTTCTTCGGCGAGGTCGGCGAGGAGGCCGGCCGGGGTGTAGACGGAGGCGCGGATGGCCCATGTGGGCTGGTTGATGCTGGGGCCGGACCAGATGGTCCAGGTGTCGAGGGGCTGGTGGGGCGTGTTGGCGGCGAAGGCGTCGAACTGCACGCCCACGTCGGTTGCCTGGGTTTGCCAGCACAAGCGGTGTCCGTCCACGGTGGGTGTCCAGCCTGCGTCGGCCAGGGGGGCGGGTGGCCTGGGCGACGGTCTTGTCGGTGAGGGGGGTTCCGAGCGCGGTCTCCCAGCCATCTCCGTGGCTGAGGACCATGAGCAGGGTGTCCAGGATGGGTTGGGGGGTGGCGGGCGTGATGGTCATGTGCCACATGCGGTCGCTGACCGGACTCTCGTAGGCGGCGATGGTCCACTGCGCGTCCCGGGCGTGGGCTTCGTGGTCGAAGAGGATGCGCAGGGTGAGCGACTCGTGGGTGGCGACGGTGGTGTTGTCGTTCCACGTGTTTTCCCTGTCAAGTCCTGCGTGTTGAGACTGATCCCCAACCAGCCGCCTCCGGGAAGACCGGTGGGGCTGGAGGGACATCGAGCCGATACAACCTGGAGGTCACGCACAGTTACCGGTGGACTGGGGTGATCTTCCACTCTTGCGAGCTCTCGTCCCAGGACACCTCGACAGCGTCCCCCATGGTCTGTCGGATCACGGTGAAGTCCAGGTCGGCCAGTTGCCGCAGCGCATCATTGGAGACGTGAGCGGATATCCGCAGCACCACGCCTTCCATTCCTGTTTGTTCCCCGGGGCTTTCGGGGGGCGGGACCGGTGATCGGCGGAGCATCGTGGCCCACCGATGGATCATGGCCCGCGCCGCCTGGTAGCTGTCCTCTCCCGCCTTGCTCACCATTGTCTGGAGGAAGGGAACCAGCGCGCCGGTAAGCACCGCTGTCGTGACGACTTCCGCCAGCCCACGGGACGGGTTCCGGCGTTGGTAGTCCTCAGCTTCGGCGAGGAAAGCATCGGCATCGGCCACTTTCCCCATGGCCAACAGGTTGGCAGCCCGCTTATGAGCGACCCCGGGCTGCCTGTACGCGAAGTCGATCGGTCGAAACCGCTCTTCCAAGGGCCGCCTCTCGACGGAACCGGGTGGGTCGTCACCGTAGTAGG
The DNA here is from genome assembly GCF_040651535.1 of Streptomyces sp. NPDC048420. Classification (NCBI taxonomy): domain Bacteria; kingdom Bacillati; phylum Actinomycetota; class Actinomycetes; order Kitasatosporales; family Streptomycetaceae; genus Streptomyces; species Streptomyces sp. NPDC048420. Next base: position 8,318 of record NZ_JBEZKG010000065.1, on the reverse strand, counting down.
CCCGGCAGTACCAGGTCTCGGCTTCCTCGTACGCCCTACGTGCTGAGAGAAGATCGCCCAGACGTTCCGCGGCGGGCAGCACGTCGTAGCTGCCGTCGGTCGCCAGCGCGGCCCGGCGGTACCAGCCTTCGGCGTCACCGTCCCTCCCGTGGCGGTCCAGAAACCCGGCCAACATGAACTTGCTCGGGCTCTCCGCCTCCGGTTCCTGTTCGGCAGCGGCACGGAACCACGTCTCTGCCTCCGCCAAAGAACCCTCGGTCAGCAGTTTGACTGCTTCGGCGTCAGCCTCTCGCCCGAGTGCGCGCAGTCTGGCTGCGCAATCGGTCAGGAAGGGCACTCCAGGCCGGTCGCGCTCCCAAGACGCGAAATGGTCGACTCCCTGCTGCCCCATCGGGATCAGCCCCCTGTTGCTCTCTCTGCTTCCCCAGCCGGCGTGCTCCGGTGCTTGCCGTCGCACATCTCTCTGACGAGTTCTGCCACATCACATTGCCGCAAACCCTAGGGGAGCCGAGGCTGGTGGCGGTGAGGTGGGTCTACCTGGCGAGTGTCACGCGCGGGAGGCGGTGGGAGTTGGGTTGAGGCGTGGTCCCGGTAGTCCTTTGGCGATATGCCGTGGGCGTTGCGGAACGCCCGGCTGAAGTCGGCGGCTCGGGGGAAACCCCAGCGAGAGGCAATGATGTGGATGGGAGTGCTGCGTAGCGTGGGGTCGGCCAGATCGCGGCGGGCGTTCGCCAGACGTTGCTCACGGATCCAGGATGAGACGGTGATGCCCTCTCCTTGGAAGACGCGGTGCAGGTAGCTGACGGAGATGTGGTGCGCGGCGGCGATGGTCGGCGGGGTCAGTCGGGGGTCTTGGAGATGCTGGCGGATGAATGTCTGGATCTGCAGGACCAGGGCCCGCCGGGCGCTGTTGGGTACGCTGTTGCCGTCCGCGTCGAGGTGATGAGCGAACAGAGCGGTCAGCAGTTCGAGGAGTGCCGCCTCCAGTCGGGGACTGTCGGACGGCCGGAATGAGCTGGTGTCGTGGGTCAGTTGCAGCAGGAAACCCGACAACAGGGCCCCGACGCCTTCCCGGCCCGGTAATCGTCGCGTGAGGAGCTGGTCCATCCAAGCAGCGGGCAGCGGAAAACCGGCCTTGGGCACGTCGACCCCGATCAGGTGAACCGATGGGTTGCCGAGGAGGCGAAGCCGAACGGGCCGGGAGGGGTCCAGGACGTGCATGTCGAAGGGGCCGTGGACGGCTTCCCGGCCGGCCTGGGCCACTTCGTTTCCGCCGCTGAGCGGCAGGATCAGCGTGTAGACCCCCGGATCGGACTGCCGGGTGAGTTCCGGTGTGCGCCGGATGGCCGTCGGGTCCACGACTGTGGACCACACACGTGAGTCACCGAGCCTGAGCAGGCGTGTCTCCGCCCGGAAAGCGTTCCCCTGGTCGCTGTGGGAGTTGAGAGGGGAGATATCCCTGGCCAGCCGTTTGCGCCACGCATCGAAGCGATCGACCGAGGGCACGTCGTCGCTCCGGAACACCTTCTCGATCATCAAAAACCCCGTTTGCATGCGGCCGGGCAGGGACGAGGGACACTGGTCGGACGTTCCTCGTCCCTGCTTATCTAGCTAAAGTCGCAGGTCAAGCCCTGGGGTGGAGGCTAAATTTACCCAAGCAACCGTGTCAACGGGTGCCGGTCCACAGGCGCCAAATGTGGCCAGCCGTGAGGCTGCCACCCGTCCGGCAGTCGGCATCGCGGGGGCACCGCCATCGACCGGCGGCTGCGCTCATTGCCGCGGATCCAGCCCGCGACTGCTGCGGCACTCCTCCCAGCGACTACCGCAACCAGCGCTGACTCTTCGGCTCGAGTAGACGCATCTCCAAGCCGCCGGCGACTCAGCGCTAACGACACCCTCGCCATTCGTCCGGCAGTCTGTTGGTGACTCCGACACGGACTCTCGGCCACTCCGACCGTGACGCCGAGTCGCATCGTAATGAACCCGATCGCAGGAGGAAGAATGGATTGGGCGGCGATGGTTAGGAGCAGCCACATCAGTATTGGCCTGTCTGGCTTCATGGACGCTTGCGCCGAGTCCAGTGCAGGCAGCGCAATACCAACCTGCGTGAGAATGCCTGCATTAGCGTCTCGATCTCTCTCAAAGACGACTACGACAGTGAGGTTCCCGGTAGCTACGACGGCGCGGGGTGGCGGAACTACAACGACGCCAAGGCAAATTGCGATCCGTGAGCTGTCAACTGAAGTGTCCGGAAGTGAGAAAAGCCACCTCGTGGACAATGGCAAGTTGACGCGGATTCACCGTCGACGACACCCACTCAGGTGGCTCGTCAGTATAAGAGGGACCTCGGTATGCACTTTCGGCGGCACGGCCGTGACACCGAGTCGTGCCGCTATAAGCGAAGAAGGGTGACCATGACGCGTGCAAAGAAGCTCTTGTACTCCATCGGGATCGCCATCACTCTCGCGGGCGGCGGTGCCACATCAGCTGCGGCAGCCGAAGGCCACACCCCCGTCGCGGCTCCGCTGGACGAAGCGATGCCCGTGGTGACACCACTGGACGAGGTCATGTCCGTGGCGACACCGCGGGACGCGGCCCGACAGCCCTGAGCTGCCGATTCTGTCTGCCGCTCCAGGATCCAAACCGCCATCGCTCTCAATGAGTTCTCAGTGCGCGTGGGCGTGGGAAGCCGCTTTTCCTGAGACGGCTACCGGGTATGGCTATGTAACGGGTATGTCGTGTAGCCGATCGAACGCCTGCGTTGTTAGCCTACTCTGAATTGTTCGTAGACACGGGGGAGTTGGCACGGATGGCCGACAACTTACGAGTGAAACCATCGGATCTGCATGCGGCCGCGAGCGCGCAGAATGCCGTCGCTCAGAGCATCAGGGGCCCAATCGACAGGTCGATCGCGGATGCCAAGGATGCTGCGGAGTCCCTGAAGGGATGGGCCGTCGGCGCGGAGCTCCAGGAGATCGCGGAAAGCTGGGAGTTGGGGCTCAACGGGCTGTATAACCGCTTGGACATGGGCTCGTACAACCTTCACAGCACAGCCTCGACCCACGAGTGGAACGAGCAGATGGTGGCGGGGGACTTTGAGCGCTTCGACGGGACGGGGCACGGCGGCTTCATGTCGGCGCCTGCCGCGGCCAGGCCGGGAATTCCCACAGCCGCTACACCGGGAGGATTCGGCGTGGGCGGACCCGTACCCGGTGACAACGCGAGACCTGAGCTCGATGACTTCCAGGACGCGCGTCCCGCGATGCCGACGTATCAGCCCGAAGTGCACGATGTGGCCCCGGCGCCGGGCACCGCGCTCAGCGTCGACGACATGCTCAACGCCGAACCGGCCGCCACTCCGGGTATCCACCCGGAAGAAATTCACGGCGGACCCGCGCGTAATGAAGGCCCAGCTCCTGACCGCTTCAACCCCTTTGGATGATCGGCCATGACCTCCGTCTTCTCCCGTCTGTTCAAGCAGGACTTCTCCGATCTCAAGGCCGCGGGTGCTTCCTGGGAAAAGATGTCCAAGGACATGCACGACGCCTTCGACTCTCACCGTATGAAGGTCACCGGGCCACTGCACGCCTCCTGGGAAGGCGAGGACGCCGAGAACGCTCTGCGTTTCATGGAGGACATCGAGACCAGGATCCAGATCACGCAAACCGAGTCGATGGCGATCGCCAAGGTTCTCGAGACGACCCTGCAGCGTATGGAGCAGGCCCAGAGGGACCTGCGAGCCGAGGTCAAAGACGCGGAGGCTCAGCACTTCCGGATTGAGGACGACGGAACCGTCCGACTGCCGAAAGCGTGGGAGACGCCGCAGAAGGACGAGTCCGACGAGACCCGCCATGAGCGTCAGGTCATGGATGCGCAGCTCCAAGACTACCAGGTGCGCATCAACCGAATCCTGGACGAGGCACTGGCCGCCAGCGGTGAGGCACGGAAGGCTTTGTCTGAGCTCAACGGCGAGATCCTGGACATAAAGAACAAGCAAATGGCCGCGGAGTCCGCAGGGGACGTCGACAAGGTCATGGACCGGCTCGGCGTCAAGGAGCCGCAGATACCCGACAACTCCAAGGACGCCGCCGAGTGGTGGAAGGGCCTCGATCCCGATCAGCAACGGCAGTACACCACTCTCTACCCGGACCTGATCGGCACCACCGACGGCCTGCCCTCCGACGTACGCGACGAGGCCAACCGGCTGCGCCTGGAGCAGGAACTCAACCGTCAGCAGAAACGGGAAATAGGGGTCTTGTCTGCGGTGGAGGGCAGCGACGAGCGTCGGCACAATCTGGAAGTCCTCAAGGCCGAGCTCGACAAACGCGACGGCGCCCCCGAGGACAAGCGGCTCTACCTGCTCAACCACGACTCGGGTGGCGACGGCAAGGTGGTGATCGCGATGGGCAACCCAGACACGGCCGACAATGTCGCGGTCCAGGTGCCGGGCACTGGCACCACGATGGACTCCACCAACAGTCAGCTGAACCGCATTGAGAAACTGCAACTGTCAGCCAGGGGTGCCGATTCCACCGCGGACACCGCCGTGGTGTACTGGCTCGGCTACGACGCCCCCGAGGTCCCTGTCACCGAAGCCTGGAACACCGAAGTGGCTGACGACGACCGGGCCGAGGCCGGCGCCCAGGACCTGAGGGATTTCACGCACGGCCTGCGCGCCTCCCATGAAGGTGAGCGCGCGAACCTCACGGTGCTCGGTCACAGTTACGGCAGCACCACCGTGGGAGCCGCGGCGTCCGGCGACGGCGGTCTCGACGCCGACAGCATCGCAGTTGTCGGCAGCCCCGGCATGACGGTGGACAGGGCCGACCAGCTCAACGTGGCCCCAGGCCATGTCTACGTCGGCCAGGCCAGCGACGACAACATCAACTTGGCCCAGGGCCTCACCCTCGGCGGCGACCCGACCGATGCCGACTGGGGTGGGTTCCGGTTCAACACCGACACCAGCGGCCACAGGGGGTACTGGGACGACTGCAGTGAGAGCCTGAACAACCAAGGAAGGATCATCGCTGGTCGGCAGCCCAGCGCCTACAGGCCCTGGTACATGCCCCCTCAGTAGCCGCCCGCCCCGCCGACCCGCTCACCCGTGCACGAAGCCGCCGCACCATGGCGTAACTCCGGCCCGGCACACTCCAGAGGCCCATGTTCCGCAAACGTGCCTACCTGACCACTCTGATCCTCTTGTCCCTCCCCCTCACCGGAGCCTGCATGTCCGAGCAGCAGGACGACATCAACAAACCTCTGCCGCGCAAGAGCCGTGCGGACTCCTTGGCGTGGGCCAAGGAGTACACCGCGGCCATGGCGCACTACGCAGAGGTGAAGATCACCGATTGCCCCGGTCCGAGGCATGACTTCGAGACCTGTCTCGGCCAGAACGACGAGGTGGCGGAGGACGGGCGCTACACCCTCACCTACACCGTCTACGCCAAACTCCCCGAGGACCAGCACATCGCCACCGTCCGCAAGATCCGCAAAGCGCTCGAAGCGAACGGAGTGCGCATCACCAGCCACACCGAGCGGCCCGAGGTCCCCGAATCCATCCTGTACGGCAGGAACGACAAGGAGGGCACCCTCCTCGTCGCAGACTCGGTGAACCCACCCGGCACCCTACGGCTCTCCGTCTCCACGCCCTGTTTCCTCCCGCCCGGAGTCAAGCAACAGCAGTTCTGAGCGGGCCGCTGTGGATGGCGTCCCGTTTCGTGCAACACAGGACTGCCCGCCCGGCCACCTTCGCCGATATCGGAGCGACAGCCCCGGCGTCGGCCCAGGCCTGCTCGGCCAGGCGGTTCAGCACTCGCTCCGCGATCGCCAGTTCATCGCGCTCGGCCTGGACCTCCTGGAGTTGCTTGGCCAACTCCTCGGCGATGGCTTCCAGTTCGCTCCGGCGGGCGGTGATCCACTGCCGCTCCTGCATCCCCGCGCCCTCTCGCGTTCTCACGGCGTGCCGACCTGCTGACGGATCGTAGGCGGAGGCGGCCGGACATGGACGCAGCCGAACCCGGTATCCCGCCGGAGCTGGACCTGCCCGATGATCTACGCCATGGTCATGGGCCTCCGACCGGCACGAGTACCCAACTCGCCATTCACACCAGACCCGTGACCTGCGACTTCACGATGCACACCACTCATTGGTGACGGTGTAGCCAGAGCTGTCACACAGCCCGACTCTGATCCAGCCCGGCCTGGTCGACATCGGCGGCATCCCGCCCGAGCGCGCCCACGACCCGAAACTCGAACCCGGCGACATCGCCCGCGCGGTCCTTTATGCCGTCACCCAACCCGCCACCGTCGACGTCAACGAGATTCTTATCCGTCCCGTCGGCCAAGACGCCTACCGCTGAGCCGGAATTCAGCGACTATTGCGCAGGTCGTGCTGCTGAACGTGGAGGCCGACGAGGTGCCGGATGGGCGTGGCGAACTGGGCGAGCAACACCTCCGAATTCGTCAGGCAGGGCTTGACAAGCGGCCGTACTCGGGAGGCGCTCTGCCAAGCCCTCAAGTCATGCCGAACGCACACTCCAACGTGCCCGACTTCAACACGCTGAACTTGACAGGGAACAGGCCCCGTCCGTGACTTTCCTGGCGCACCATGGTCGCCGGCCGGGACCGGTGACGGGTGCCGAAGCCAGGTCCGTCGGGGGAATGCCCGGCCCGTCCAATTTGTGCGGGAGGCAGGAACGGGGTCACGGAGTTTTCACGGGCGGCACTGTGGCTACGAGTTGGGCGAAGGCGGCCATGCATGCGGGGCAGTGGCGTGCCTGCTCGGCCTGTGAGGCATGCATTCGGTCACGGAGTTGCTGTCCGCACAGGCCGATCGCTGTCTGCTTGGCGGTGACGTGCCACACCACGGTGGAACCGGGCAGGTTGGGTCCGGGACGCATCTCGTACATGATCGGCCTCCTTGAGCGGGATGCCTTTCGACTCCCAGCAGACCCTGCCCGAAGGGAGTGCACCGCCCGACGTGGGCCGTTGGAGTGACAAACGGACCCCCGCCCCCCCCTCCCGGCCCTGGGCGCCTGCCCATGTTTGCGGCCGTCGGTAGCGTTCAGAGCGAACGCGTCCGGTTCGGCAGTGGGAGTGGGCCGTGAGCCGCTGCAGCGGCGGACATTCGGGATGCAGGGGTCGGGGCGTACGCCTACCGTCGGTTTTGTCCGCTGGCGAGACATCGGCCACTGGCGCTGTCCGCTGCGAGTCGAGCGTTCCAGCGGACCACGGCGTGGCGTCTCAGGCGTTCTGGAGAGCCTGGCGCAGGACGCAGATCACGGCGGGAAACCGGTAGGACCCGCCTTGGATGTGTGCCGTTGGTCGGGGGCGGCGCTGCGTGCACTGGCGTGCGGCATCTGGCCGCCATCAGTTTGAGGCATTCTCGTTGACAAGTGAGGAGAGCAGCATGGGCCGGGCCAAGAGCGCTCGCGACAAACGCGCCCGCACTCAGCGGGGCACAGCCCCGGGAAGACGGCGGCAAGGGCCGAACAACCAACGCCGTGCCACCGTGCCCGCGGCCGGCGGCGCCAGAGGTGACACGGCTGCAGCCCACAGCACCGGCGTCGAGACGGCGCCGACTCCGGACGACAGCGCGCCAGTCGCGCGGCCGCCTGAGCCCACGCCGCAGATACCGCACGTCCTCGTGGAGGCGCCCGGTGATGTTGGGCGGGCGTCGCCGCCGTCTTCTGGGTCGTCCCCGGCGGCCATGACGCGGCTGCGTGTGGCGGAGATCGACCTGTGGTCCGTGGCGCTGACCGGCGCCCTGGTGTCTTTTGGGGTGGGGGTGGCCCTAGCCGTGGCCGCCTGTCTGTCGTGGGTCATGACCGATGCGGTGAGCCCGGGGCAGCCAGGGCCCTCACCCGTGTGGGGACTGACCCTCCTCACCGTCACCGTGCTGGTGGAAACGGTCCTGGGAACGGCGCTCGCAACGATGATCGCCTTCTTCTACAACCTTGCGGCGCAGCACACGGGAGGCGTGCACTTCACGCTGCGCCGACAGGCCGAACAGCGCCCCGGCTCGGCACGACTTCGAGCCGTGCTGGAACGAGACCGCCGGCGCTTCCGCCTCGCCGTGCGGTCGGGTGTGCGTCGGAGGCCGGCAGCCTGAGCCCGCAGGCAGCGACCGCGACCGTTCTCCTGTGACGGCTGGTGCGGTGGCAGGCCGGCCGCAGGGCGAACACCGCACACATCGAGGCTCCCCGCGAACGGAAACCGGTGTGAGGGCACCGTCACGTTGGCTGCCCGGTGGGATGATCTGCGGATTGATCAACCTGGGAAGGGTCGTCCGTGGGGAGCGCGTCGCTGTCGTACAAGGG
>NZ_JBEZKG010000064.1:0-13645 GCF_040651535.1 Streptomyces sp. NPDC048420 | reverse complement strand
AGCCGGTCGTAGCTGTCCTCGGTGTGGTCCTCGAACGGCCGCCAGTCCGAGACGCCGGCGTTCAGGAACGCCACGTCCAGCTTTCCGAAGTGCTCACTCACCTGCTTGGCCAGGGCGCGCTGCGCGTCGAGATCGCGTGCGTCGGCCTGCACGACGGGCACCTTGTCCCCGAGGCCCCCACGGGCTCGGCCCGGTCCACCGGTATTGACAGGGGATCGACAGCGGACACGGACCGTTCACGGGAACGCACTGGAAGGGCAGTCCGTTGTCAGCAACGGAAGTGCCACCACAACCGTCAACTACCAACTGAATCAGCCGAGTTGACCGTTTCGATCGCATCCCCACTCTTCACGGAGGCACGAAACCCATGACCCGGAACCACCCCCAGCCTTCCCGCCGCACCTTCCTCGGCGGCACTGCCCTCGCCACCGTCGGCCTGGCGACGGCCGGCGTCGGCACCGCGTCCGCCGAAACCGGGACCGCGAAGGCCACCTGGCCCACCGAGTTCCCGCTCCCCGACGGCTGGCTCCCCGAGGGCATCACCATCGGCAAGGCCCCGTACGCCTACATGGGTTCGCGCGCCAACGGCGGCATCTACCGCACCGACCTGCGTACCGGCGAGGGCAAGGTCCTCCATGCGGGCGCAACCGGCCTGGCCTCCATCGGGCTCAAGCTGGACTCCGACGGCCTCCTCTACGTCAGCGGCGGCGCGGGCGGCACCGCGAAGATCATCGACTCCCGCACCGGCCGGCTCCTCACCACCCACCAACTGACGCAGAACACCGCACCGTTCATCAACGACGTCGTCCTGCACAAGGACCGTGCCTGGTTCACCGACTCCCGCGACGCGGTCCTCTACGGCGTCCCGCGCGGCCGGAGCGGAGCCGTCCACGCCCTGCCGCTGGGCGGCGAGTGGGCGCAGCAGCCGGCCGGCGTCAACAGTGCCAACGGCCTCGTCGCCACCCCTGACGGCCGCGGCCTGATCGTCGTCAACGCGGGCCGGCTGTACAACGTGAACCTGAACACGGGGCACGCCACGAAGATCGAGCTGAGCGGAGGGGAGAACGTCACCAACGGCGACGGCTTGGTTCGCATCGGCCGCACCCTCTACGTCGTACAGAACCGCCTGAACCTCATCAGCGTGTGGGACCTCGACGCCAAGGCCGCCACGGCCACCCTGCGCAGCACGATCACCGACCCGCGCTTCGACGTCCCCACCACGGCCGCCCGCTACGGCAACCGCCTGTACCTCGTCAACGCCCGCTTTACGTCGCCCCAGACCCCGGAGACGACGTTCACGGGCGTAGCCGTCTCTCTCTGACACGCAGGTGGGTGCAGGCCGGCCTGTACGGCGGCGGAGATCACCTCCGCCGGGATCGGTGCGGTGGCAGCCCTGGGTCACCGCGGGCGGGCCGACGTCGTAGTGCCTCCGTCGGCTTAAGACCTTTTCGCGCTGTTCTGCTCGCGGACCGCGTCGAACATGGCGGTGAGAGCGGGACTCTCGGCGAGGCTGCTCAGCAGGGTGTGAAGCGAGTGCCGTTCAGTGCTGCCCAGGTCGGCGAGGGTTTCGCTGTCGAGACCGACGAGTGTGCGGTTGAGGTCGGCAAGGACCTTGCGTCCGTCCTCGGTGATATCGACGGCGTACCGCCGCCGGTCCTGCGGATCGCGTGTCCGCTCGGCGTATCCGGCCCGCTCCAGGTCGTCAAGGCTCGTCACCATCGTTGCCGGGTCGATGCGCAGGAACGAGCCGAGCGCCAGCTGCGGCATGGCCCCGTTGTCGGCCAAGGCCTGCAAGACGCTGTAGTGGCGCACTCGCAGGCCGGTACCGCCGATGCCCTCTTCGGCGAGCCTGAACGCCACCTGCCCGAGCTTGACCAGCAGGCAGATGGTGTGTTCGGCCACTGTCCCCGGGACCAGCGGAGCCTCGGACATCGTTTATCCCACCCATGGTTAGCCCTACGTATCGTCTGGGTCCATCGTACGAGAAGCCAGGGGGGTGCGCGGGGCCGTCAGCCGACGATGGTCCGGCCGAAGATCTGCCGGGCGATGACCCACTTCTGGATCTCGTTGGTGCCCTCGTAGATCTCGCCGATCTTGCTGTCCCGGTAGATCGCCTCGACGGGGCCGGGACTGCCGTCGGCACCCAGTTCGCGTGCGAAGCCGAGGCCTCCGAAAGCCTGGACGGCGTCGCGCGCCATGTCCACCGACAGTTTGGTGGCGTAGTACTTCGCCATCGCGGCCTCGGGTTCCGGGGACGGGTTGCCGGCGTCCAGGCGCAGGGCGGCCTTGGTGACGAGGGTGCGGGCGTTGTCGATCTCGGTGGCCCGCTCGGCGAGCAGGAACTGCCAGTGCTGGTTGGCGGCCACCGGCTTGCCGAAGGCGTGTCGCGTAGACAGGTGGGCCACGGTGTGGTCGAAGGCGGCCTGTGCCATGCCGACCCCGGCGGCCGCGATGCCGATCCGGCCGTAGGTGAGGGTGGTCAGTGCGTGGCGCAGTCCGTGTCCCTCGGTGCCGCCGAGGAGGTCGTCGTCCGACAGGTGTACGTCCGTGAAGCGGATGTCCGCGGTGAGCTGGCCGCGGTTGCCCATCTTGCGGTCGGCGAGACCGACTTCCACGCCCGGGAGTGCTGTGTCGACGATGAACATGCTCAGCCGCTCGCCGGTGCGGGCGAGAATCACCACGAAGGCGGCCACGGGCGAGTTGGAGATCCACCGCTTGTGGCCGTTCAGCACCCACCCGGTCTCGGTGCGTACGGCCTCGGTCTGAACGGCCTGCGGAGACAGGTCGCTGGAGGCGTCCGGCTCGGTGGTGGCGAACGCGCCGACCACCGAGCCCTCCGCGACCTTGGGCAGCCAGCGCTGCTGCTGCTCCTCGGTGCCCTGCCGCAGGGCGTTGCCCGCCAGGATGCAGTGCACGTCGAAGACGGCCGCGACGCTGCTGGAGTAGTAGGCCAGTTCCTCGATCGCCGCGGCCGTGGCGGTCGCCGGGTGGGTCAGACCGTCGCCGCCGACCTCGTCGGGGAAGGGGATCCGGAAGACCCCCGCCGATGCGAGCGCGTCGAACACCTGCCGGGGGAAGCCGTCCGTGCGCTCGTCGCCGTTCGCGATCACCGCGGCGTGCGGAGCCACTTCTTGCTCCGCGATCCGGCGTACGGCGGCGCGAACGGACTGGGTCTCTTTGGGGGCGAGGAGCTCGTGGTAGAGCCGGTCGCTCTGGCGTGCGGGAGTGGAAGTCATACGCGGACGATATCATTCGCACCACGTATGATTAGTTCACCAATCGATTTTGGAGGTTCGACCATGACACGAACGCTGGCCGACAAGACCGTCCTGATGTCGGGAGGCAGCCGCGGCATCGGGCTCGCCATCGCCCTGCGCGCGGCCCGCGACGGTGCGAACGTGGTGATGCTCGCCAAGACCGCCGTACCGCACCCGAAGCTCGAAGGCACGGTCCACACCGCGGTCGACGAGGTCGAGCGCGCGGGCGGCAAGGGGCTGGCCGTCGTCGGTGACGTCCGCAACGAGGACGACGTACGCACCGCCGTCAACGCCGCGGTCAGTGCCTTCGGTGGCATCGACATCGTGGTGAACAACGCCAGCGCGATCGACCTGTCGTCGTCGGAGCAGCTGGAGATGAAGCGGTACGACCTGATGCAGAACATCAACACGCGTGGCACGTTCCTGCTGAGCAAGGCCGCGATCCCGCATCTGCGGGAGGCGGACAACCCGCACATCCTCACCCTCTCGCCGCCGTTGAACCTCGCGCCGCACTGGGTGGGAAAGCACCTCGGTTACACGCTGTCGAAGTACGGGATGAGCCTGTGCACCATCGGGCTCGCGGAGGAGCTCGCCGCCGACGGCATCGCCGCGAACTCGTTGTGGCCTCGGACCCTGATCGACACGGCCGCGGTACGCAACGTGGTCGGTGGAGCCGGGCAGGCCCGCAGTCCGCAGATCATGGCTGACGCCGCGTACGCCGTCCTCACGCGTGACGCGCGCAAGTGCACGGCCAACCTGTTCATCGATGACGAGGTCCTGTCGGACGAAGGCGTCACCGACCTGTCCGTCTACCGCCCTGCCGGCTTCCAGGGTGATCTCGCGCTCGACATATTCGTCGATCCGGCCTGATCCCTCTTTGTGCTATACGTTTCATATAGTTGCTGCTAGCGTTTCCGATGATGACGGAGAGGGTCGCTCAAAGGGCCGGGTGCTGCTGAAGGGATCATTGAATGCACATCGACGCCGAGAACCTCACGGCCGCAGCCGCGTACAAGTTGCTGATCGGCAGTGTGATTCCGCGACCCATCGCATGGGTCAGCACGCTGTCGGCCGACGGAGTCGGAAACCTGGCGCCGATCTCGTTCTTCACCGTGGTCGGCCGCAAGCCTCCTATGGTCTCGTTGTCCATCCAGCCCCGGTCCGACGGCGTCACGCTCAAGGACAGCTTCGTGAACATGCGTGACACCGGCGAATTCGTCACCCACCTGGCCACCCTGCCGCAGGCACTTCCGCTGCATCTCAGCGCGCGCGAGTTCGAGCCCGACGAGGACGAGTTCGACATGGTGGGGCTGAAGAAGGTGCCCAGTTCCGTCGTGAAGCCACCCCGTATCGAAGGCGCCCCGATCGCGTTCGAGTGCGTGGTGGAAATGATCGTGCCCTCGCCGGACGGGCTCAACCACCTCGTGGTGGGGCGGGTCGCGCAGTTCTTCATCCGCGATGACCTCTACCTTCCGGGCGGGCGGATCGACACCGGGGCGATCGCTCCGATCGGCCGCCTGGCCGCCGAGTACACGGTGGTGGACAACGCGTTCGTCCCGCCGCTGGACAACGAGACCCTTCAGCGTTTCGACGGTCGGCGGATGGAACGGCTCGACAAGCGGTCCGACGACTACTCGATGATCGAAACGGGGGAGTGGTCGCCGTCGGGTTCCATCATGTGAGGCCCGCAAGACGGTCATGACCGATCGGCTCCGCCGCCGTGTACGGGCACAGGGCCATGAACTGCCCGACGGCCCGGCGATCTTCGCCCCTCCATATCGCGGAACACGCCGGTGCGACGGTCCTGCCGATGACCATGGTGGACGCGGTACGCCCCCGGCCGGACGGGTCGTTCGCCGTGGACGTCCACCGGACCGGGAGTCGCTCACGCCGGTTCCGGCGGCGCCTGCCGGCGACCCAGGTCGTCCTGGCCGCCGGCACGTGGGGGACGCGGCGCTTGTTGCCCCGGATGCGGGATGACGGCGTACTGCCGGAGCTCTCGCCGCGGTGGGGGGAGCTGCCCCGCACCAACTCCGAGGCGATCCTCGCCGTCAGCCGCTCCGCGGTCGCCGCGGAACTCGACTTCACCCACGGCGTGTCGGTCACCTCGTCGACCCACCCGGACGACGACACGCACATCCAGGCGGTGTGCTCCGGCAGGGGAAGCAACGCGACGGGCCGGCGAGCGGTCGATGCTGCTGCCGGTCATGCAGAGTCTGGACAACTCGATCACGACGTACACCAGGCGCGGGCTGTTCGGGCGCCGCAGAGTCACCTCGAACCAGGGGCACGGCGCGCCGAACCCGAGTGCTGGCCCTGCGCGCGGAGTGCGAGGCAGGCCTCCGCGCGATCGTCGAGGCGGGTGTCAAGGAGGGGTGCTTCACGGTCGCCTCCCCCCGGCTGGTCTCCTGTGCCGTCCTCGACCTCGGCATGGGGGTCGCGGCCTGGTACCGCGAGGACGGCGCACTCGCCGAGGACGCGATCGTCTGGCAGTACGGCGACTTGGCCCTGCGCCTCGCGGGTGTGAAGTCGGAGGGCTGACCCCCGACATCCGCTGCGGCCTTGCGGGATGCGCGAAACGTCGCGAGTCGCAAGGCAGGGCGCCGGCCGTCAGACACACCCGCATTCCTTGGTACGTGAACCATGCCTGCCGGGCTCCCTACACATTGCTATACATTTCTTATAGTCACTGCTAGCGTTCCTGGCCATGACGAAGGAGTCACACCGTGGACCGCCTTCCGGGCCCGCTGGAGCCACCCGCCGGTCTCCGCAACGGCCGGCGGCCGTCAGGGAGTTGGCCGGCACGGTCGATCACCGGGCTGGTCCACGGTGTGTCCCGAGTCGGCACGCAGATCGCTGACGCTGAAGATCCCGTTCCGGGCCCGCCGCGCAGCTCATGCGAGCCCACCCGAGCCGGGGCGCGGGCCCTCGCCGGACCTTGAACGGCGCGCGTGTCGAGGTCTTCCCCTGCCGACCGCGAACCGACCGGCTGCTGAAGTGCTTCCTTTCCGAAAGGGATCCGCCCACATGCCTGACAATGCAACCGCGGCCACTCGTGCCGAGGTGACGGATTGGTTCTTCCACGACTACCTGCCGCGCTGGGTCGCCGTGGCCGCGGGCACGTCCGACGAGGGGCCCGAGTTCGTTCTCGACTACTGGGGCACCCCGTTGCACATCACAGCGCTGGAGCAGTCGTTCTGGTGCCTCGACGACGCGAGCGTGCTCGCCTTCCTGGAGATGAACCAGGCGCCGCTGCGGGAGGCGGGATACAGCCACACCGTGGTGCCCGATCAGCGGGTGTTCGTCTACAACACCGTCGGTGCCGCGATCGAGGTGATCTGGTCGCGGCGCCGTGCCGACGAGAGCGAGATCGAGCGTTGGGCGGTGCAGTTCAGCGTGGCGAGGTCCGAGAAGGGCTGGCGCGTGGTCGGCATTCACTCGGTGGCCACGGACAAGGACACGCTCGCCGACATCTGGTCCACCGGACCGGTCCTGGAAGAGGCGAACCATGGCTGAGAAGGTCTATCCGCCGCTGGTCATGCCCGAGGGCGTGGGCCGGCAGAAGGTCACGGTGTGGAGCGACGGCATCGCACTCGACGCGGACGTGTACCGGCCGACGAACCTCGCCCCCGACGCCGCCCTCCCCGCCGTCGTGCTGTCCCACGGCTGGGGCGGCAGCAAACTCACCGCGGAACGCTACGCGGCCCTGTTCGCCTCCGCCGGCATGATCACCCTGACCTTCACGCAGGGCAGCTGGTACGACTCGGGATCCCCGCTGCAACTGATCGGCGACGCCCCCGATCTCGACGACGGCAACGAGGCGCGCGCCGACGTGCGGTTCATCCGCGACCTCGTGGACCCGTTCGCCTGGGCGGCGAACCTGCGCGCGGCCCTGGACTACATCGAAGGCGAGCCGGGCGTCGACCCCGCTCGCATCGGACTGTGGGGCACCAGCCTCGGCGGAGGCATCGCCGTGTACCAGGCCGCCAACAACCCCCGGGTGAAGGCGCTGGCCGTGCAGGTGGCCGCCATCGCCCCACTGGGCGGCCCCGTCGCGCAGCTCGCCCGCAAGCGCGCGATCGACACCGCCCGCGGCGACGCGGACCCGGTTCCCCAGGGCGTCGATCCGTGGCCGGGCATGGAGGGAACTCCGCACCTGGCGAAACTGTCGCACTTCAGCCCGCTCGCCCAGGTGGAGCGGCTGCGGATCCCGACCCTGATCATCGACGCCGGCGAGGAGGAGATGTACCCCGTCGCCGACAACGGGGCCCGCGCTGCGGAGATCATCAAGAACACTCCCGGCGGTGTCGTCGACTACCAGGTCATCCCCGGCATCGACCACTACGGCATCTACTTCGACGGCTACGAGCTCGGCAGCCGGGCCGCCCTGGACTGGTGGAAGCGGCACCTGTGACAACACCCCAAACGCTCACCGTGCTCACCACCCTGGGCCCGCTCCACGTGCAGGACGGCGGCCCCGCCGACGGCCCCGTGGCATTCCTGTGGCCGAGCCTCTTCAGCGACGGCGCCACCAGTTGGGGCGCACAGCTGGACGGCCTGCACGCGCTGGGGTGGCGGACGCTGCTGGTCGACCCCCCGGGTACCGCCGCCAGCGCGCCGGCCTGGCGGCGGTTCACCATGGAGGAGTGCGGTGAGGCCGCGCTGCGGGTGCTCGACGACGCCGGCGTCGACCGAGCGGTCTTCCTCGGGCTGTCGTGGGGCGGCTTCGTGGCGCTGCGGGTCGCGCTCGCCGCGCCGGACCGGGTGCGGGCGCTGGTCCTGTCCAACACCAGCGCCCGAGGTGTGGGCTTGGTTGAACGCCTCCGGGTCGGCATGATGTGCCTGCTCATCCGCGTCGGCGTTCCGGGTGGCCTGGGTCGGCTGGTCGCCGCCGCGATGCTCAGCGACCACTCCCGCCGCCACGACGCCGGCTTCGCCTCACGGTTCGCCGCAACGGTCAACAGCCTCGACCCCCGGGGACTGGCCCGTGCCGTGCGGTCGGTGCTGGCCGACCGCACCGACGTGGTCGATGTCCTGCACCGGATCACCGCCCCCACCCTGGTGATCGCCGGCGCCGAGGACAAGGCGCTGCCGCGGGCCCCCCACTCCGACGAACTGGCCGAACGCATCGTCGGCGCCCGACTCGAGGTGCTGCCGCGCGTCGGCCACCTGGCTCCCCGTGAGCAGCCCGCCGAGGTGGCGAAGCTGATCAAGGAATTCCTCGCACCGCTGGGATAGCGCCCCCAGCTCCAACTCCCGCGTCTGCCCGCCCTCGTACGGCACCTCGCCGCACGGCACCGAAAGGAACACCACGCATGGCTGAGCTGACCTATGACGTGTACGTCTGTGACGGGGTGCAGCGCGCCCGTCGCGAACGGCTGCCCGACGGCGGTCCGATCGTGTCGTCTCCGCTGGCCTCCACGCTGATCGTCGGGGAGCGGGATGCGGTGCTGGTGGACCCGCCGTTCACCCGGGAGCAGACGCAGGCGGTCGGTCTACAACGGCGTGCACCAGATGCTTCTTGAGACGCCGGGTGGCGGAATGGAGTCGTGGCTGGCCGCCCTCGACGTCCTGGACTCCCTGGGCCCCCGCTTCGTCGTGGCCGGCCACAAGAACCGTGACCTGCCCGATGACCCGGCGATCATCGACGAGACCCGCCAGTACCTGCGCGACGCGCAGCGGCTGCTCGCCGAGAAGCCCACCCCGCAGCAGTTCTTCGACGAGATCACCGCCCGCTATCCCGACCGGCTCAACATCGGCCCCGTCTGGTACGGCGCGCACGGCCTCCTCGGAGTTCCCATGCCTGAGGCGACCGAGGGCGACCCCGGCCAGGCGAACGAGTAGGGGCGCCTCAGTGACACAGCCCAGGATCGAAACATCCGACATACGTGTGCAGGCAGAGATACGGCCTGGCCCTGAGCAGGTGGCCGTCAGCAGCGTCGGCAACGGCACCTCGGGGCGGCAGTCATGACCACCTCCTCTTCCTCTTCCGCCACCCACGGCCGCAGTGCCGCGGGCCTGGACGTATCGGCGTCGTTCGCGACCACGTTGGACACACCGGAGCACATCCGGATCGCCGAGGAACTCGGCTTCAGGCGTGCGTGGCTGTACGACACACCGCAGCAGAGCCCCGACGTGTGGATGGTTCTGGCGCTGGCCGCCGAGCGCACCCACCGCATCGGGCTCGGACCGGGTGTCCTCGTACCGGCGCTGCGGCACCCGATGGTCAACGCCGGAGGGGCCGCGGCTCTCGAGCGCCTGGCCCCCGGGCGGGTCGCGGTGGCGTTCGGGACCGGGTACACGGGCCGCCGGGCGATGGGCCAACAGCCCGTCTCATGGGCGTACATGACCCGCTACGTCACGGCCTTCCGCGCGCTCCTCAGGGGTGAGACGGTCGAGTGGGAGGGCAGCCCGATGCGCATGCTGCACACCCCCGAACACCCGCGGGGCACGCCCGACACCATCCCGGTCTACATCGCGGCGATCGGCCCGAAGGGCACGGCGATCGCCGAGTCACTCGGGGACGGTGTCTTCCTCATGGGAATCCCCGGTGTCTCCGAAGAGGTGACCAAGAAGTTCGAGAACGTCGTCTACGGCACCGCCGGGTCCGTGCTCGGCGACGGCGAGGACCTCAGTAGGTGTTTCTGATCCCTGGCCGTGAGCTGCGCATACCTGGATGATCTGGGGTGTGAGGGCTGGCGGGACGGCTAGGCGGTACTGCCGGGAATGTGGTGATCCGCTGCCGCAGACGATGGCGGCGGAGGCGGTGTTCTGCTCGGGTCGGTGCAGGTCACGGCGGTGGCGGAGGCTTCAGCGGACCCGGCAGCGGCTGGCTGCGATGCAGCGGGGAGAGCAGGCGGAGTGCCCGGTGTGCGGGCGGTACTCATCACCCTCATGACTAGGCGCATCACCCGGAAGAAGCCCGCCACCGGCTGGTCGAAGAAGCCGGATCTGTCAGCCTGAACCGCGAGGCGTCGGCAGACCGCGTCGGTCCATTCGCGAAGTGCTTCCCCCAGCGCTCTGAAAGACTGCACAGCATGATCTTGGTTGTCGAGGGTCCGAGCGCGGCCGGAAAGTCAACTCATTGCGCCCAATTTGCATCCAGGCAGGTCGTCACTGAGCTGCCGGGCGGCATGCCCTCTGCGGACTGGTCCCTGGATGAGACGAGCGTGTTCTGGACCGAGCGCAACGTGACCCGCTGGACACACGCCTGTGAACTCGAGGCCGAGCACGAGTTAGCCGTCTGCGACACCGACCCCTTGAAGCTGCATTACAGCTGGTGCTTGGCACGCGCCGGGCTCGCATCGGCCGATGCCTTCGAATCTCAGCTACCCCTCGCGCGGAACGCGATCGAGACGCGGCGCCTGGGTCTCGCCGATCTGATCACCTGCCAGATCCCTTCCCCTGACACCCTGCGCCGTCAGAAGGAGCACGACACCACACGCAGCCGCAGAAATTTCGACGTCAACGCCCACCTGGCTGGCCCACTACGCGAGTGGTACCAAGCGCTCGACGATACAGACCCAGGCCGGGTGATGTGGAAATGGAGCACCGAGCCATCTCTGATACGACGGCAACGGTATGACCGTGATTTGTTCGATGCCTGGATGAAGCGACTGCCTGCCCTATCTGCATGATCCGCGCTGCGGAAGCACAGGACCCTCTGTGTGATCTCCCTCCAGGGAACAAAAACAGGCACTCAGATCCCGGCGCCGGTGTTGAGCGACGTACTGGGCATATCTATCACCTGTGCGGTGGCCTGGTCCCACGACGCTGGCAACACAAGGCTCGGCTATGCAGCGGACTTCGAACGTCGGGAATTCCGCAAGTCCGAACAGCCGCAGTTTCCAGTACGCCCAGGGAAAGTGATGTCACACCCATCATGACAGGTCAGAGCTCGTTTTCGTAGGAGGAACGGCACAGGTGAGGAGCCTTGTTCGGCCCTCTCTGGGGCACCCAGAATCTCCGTCATGAATCACTCGGGGAAAGTCGATCAGGACGACATTGTGCGAGCGCGGAATGTGCTGCTCGCATCGGGGCGCCGCACGCCGCGCGAGGAGGTCGACGCCTACCGGGTGCTCGCCCAGGTCAGCCCCGCCTCATACCTGCCGCTCTTGGCCAGGGCGCTGCAACGTCTGAGTTACGACACCAGCTCCGGCAAGAAGCACGCGTCCTGCCTCGCACTGCGCGAGGAGGCGGTGGCCGTGGCGCGGTCCATCGATCAGGCCGAACCTGCCCGTGCGGATGTTCTGTACGAGGCCCTCAACACGTGCCAGAGAGAGCTGTACGACCTGGGGCGACGCGCCGAAGGGCTGGCCATGCGCGCCGAGATGCTCGCCATTGGGCGTGCGCAGGCCGAACTGTCCGAAGACTCCGTGGTCAAAGGACTGCATGAATGGGCTGCCGGTCTTTCCGAGGAAGGCCGGCATGCCGAGGCTGCCGATGCCATGACCGAGCTGGTCGCAGCGATCCTGCCCGATGGGCCCGCCAGCGGGGGTCTCGCCTGGACACTTCTGGAGTGGATCGCCGCTCTCCATGACGCTGGCCGGTCCGGCGAAGCACTCGCCGCGTTCGAGACGCTCGTCAGTATGGAAGCGGCCGAAGCCGCGAATGACCGCGGTCCGATGGCCTGCCATCTCTACTCCCTCATCGGGTACGCGCAGATGCTTGACACCCCCGGCCGAAGAGGGCAAGCGGCCCTCGTGCGGCAAGAGGCACTCGCTTTGCTGACGGAGCTGGCCGACACCGGTGAGCGGAAGTCCTGGAGTGGCTACCAGGCGTCGTTCTGGGCGGTGCTGCTGACCTTCTCCGGTGCCGAAAGCGATCGGCCTGCACTCGATGGACCGCGTCCGCCTTCGGGGGCGGCGCCCATGCAGTGGTCACCCGATGCCAAGCGGCGCTACTTCGACAGCCGTCACGCCCTCCGTGAAGAGGTGGACACCCTTGCTGCGCGAGCCACCGAGGATCCGGACCAGCATCTGGCCGAACTGGTCCGGCTGCATCGGGTCCTCACCGTCCGCTCCGCCGTTTACTGGGAGAACCGTACCCATCTGTTCGCGGAGCGAGTGCGCTCCCTGTTCGATGACGGAGTGGGTCTGGCCCGTCGGCTGTCTCAGCACGATCCGACAGACGGAACGCGAACACTGGCCAGGATCCTGATCGACCGATCGACCTTCCACACCGCCGCCCACGAGTTCGGGGCCGCCCTCGACGACTTCCGCCAAGCCCTGAGCTACCTGGGGGAGGCGAACCAACCCGAGCCGGCCGACGTCCGCCCCAGGACTCGTACACACGAGCCGCTCCGCCAGACCGAGGAAGATCGGCGATTCCGCAACTTCCAATAGCCCGGATTACCAGTATGGGGGATCGTCGTGTCGAGGGGCATCGCGTTGTCCAGGCGGAACGGCGTCATGCGGATTCTCCATGCAGAGCAACGGGTCCCGTTGCGGGGGCGGGTTCTGCCCAGCAGCGGCGTGCGTGCTGGGTGGCCTGTTCGACGGCAGCGTCACGGTGCTGCTCGCGACCGTGGCCGCAGCCCAGGCACTGCCACGGATGCAGAGGGGTGTGGCCTCGGGCGGAGCTCTCCAGGACGACGCGGGGGCCGGGCCGTTGCGGGCGGGGCGGGCCGATCCGGCGGCGCGGTCGGGGGATGAGCACGAGTGATCTCCTCCAGCAGGTCGTGGACGCACCGCGCACCGCCGACCTTCTGGTCGCAACCAACCGTCAGCGGATGTCACCCAGTAGCGATCGGGGGCACCTTTCGCTTCTTAAACACCCAGCTGAGCCAGATTTCCTCTTTGGTGACCGTGCTGTCCTTGTGCTTGATCCAGTAAGTGCGGCACCTCTTCTGTTCGATGGTGACAGGTTGCCACTCAGGGTCAGGTTTTCCCCTGTTCGTCGCCACGGCGAAGGTCACGTGCACCTCTGGGGGGGGGGACCACGTCATGCTCAGCGAGGAATGCTGCGGGATCTGCCAGGGCGCGTTCCCGCATCTTGTTGCTGGCGCCGTCCACGAGGGAAGAGAGCGCCGCCATTACGCCCGGATTCCCGCTCAGGCGCTCAGCCTTTTCAACCCAGGCGTCGATCTCACGCTCTTCTGCAGTGACCACAGGTCGTCTCTCCTCACGGGTCTTCCCGCACGGCAGGAAATGAGCTCATACGTGCGAGAAACGCCTCCCACCAGGGGCTATACCCCACACCTCCACCCGCATCGATTCACACCACGAACTTACTCATCCACACGGACGGCGGAGAGCACGTTAGTTCGTGCACAAGGTTCAAAAACAGGTTCTCAGAGGTCGTTTTCATCTCAATTACGGTGATAGCTCCGCTATTGCACCCGCCGATGAACTGGTGCGGGAGGGGGCGTCGGGGTGGTCTTGCTTCCT
>NZ_JBEZKG010000063.1:0-17377 GCF_040651535.1 Streptomyces sp. NPDC048420 | reverse complement strand
TTACATTCCGAACCCGGAAGCTAAGCCTTACAGCGCCGATGGTACTGCAGGGGGGACCCTGTGGGAGAGTAGGACACCGCCGAACTCCTTTTAGAGCTCTGGCTCTTGGGCACGCAGCCCAAGAGCCAGAGCTCTTTTGCGTTGAGGTAGGGTCAGGGGGCATCGTTGGCACGTTTCCCACAGGAGGCCCCCGGGTGGAGGTCCAGGAGACCCGGGTCCAGACGGACCGGGTCCTCACCATCCCCAACATCCTCAGCATGGCGCGGCTCGTTGGCGTGCCGCTCTTCCTGTGGCTGATTCTCAGGCCTGAGTTCGGGGGGCCCAAGAGTGACACCTGGGCGCTGCTGGTGTTGGCCCTGAGCGGCATCAGTGACTACCTGGACGGCAAGCTGGCCCGCCGGTGGAACCAGATCAGCAGCCTCGGCCGGCTGCTCGACCCCGCGGCCGACCGGCTCTACATTCTCTCGACTTTGGTCGGCCTTACCTGGCGCGAGATTCTGCCAATCTGGTTGACGGCTGCACTGCTCTTGCGAGAGCTGGTTCTCCTGGTGATGGTGGGCATCCTCAGGCGACATGGTTATCCGCCCCCGCAGGTGAACTTCCTTGGCAAGGCCGCCACGTTCAACCTGATGTACGCCTTCCCGCTGCTCCTGCTCAGTGACGGAACTGGATGGATCTCGTCACTCGCTGCTATTTTCGGATGGGCGTTCGCTGGATGGGGTACAACGCTCTACTGGTGGGCAGGAGTGCTCTACGTGGTGCAAGTCCGTCGCCTGATCCGCGCGGACGCCATGGCCGACTGAACTCGCCCCTGGCACGGCCGTAGCGGCTCGTTGGCCCCCGGCGGAAAAGTGCGGGACAATCTGGACGGGTGAAGTCGGCTAGACCGTCATCTCTTATAGAGGAGGACGCTTCCGACATGAAGGCCGTCGTGATGGCCGGAGGCGAAGGCACGCGCCTTCGTCCCATGACCTCAAGCATGCCCAAGCCGCTCCTGCCGGTGGTGAACCGGCCGATCATGGAGCACGTGCTGAGGCTGCTGAAAAGGCATGGGCTCAACGAGACCGTCGTTACTGTCCAGTTCCTGGCCTCACTGGTCAAGAACTACTTCGGTGACGGTGAGGAGCTCGGCATGGAGCTCTCCTATGCCAATGAGGAGAAGCCACTCGGTACCGCCGGAAGCGTCAAGAACGCCGAAGAGGCGTTGAAGGACGATGCTTTCCTTGTCATTTCCGGTGATGCCCTGACCGACTTCGACCTCACCGAACTCATCAACTTCCACAAGGAAAAGGGCGCGCTGGTCACCGTCTGTCTGACCCGTGTGCCCAATCCGCTCGAATTCGGCATCACCATCGTCGACGAGGAAGGCAAGGTCGAGCGCTTCCTGGAGAAGCCGACCTGGGGCCAGGTCTTCTCGGACACCGTGAACACGGGCATCTATGTGATGGAGCCTGAGGTCTTCGACTACGTCGAACCCGATGTGCCCGTGGACTGGTCGGGCGATGTCTTTCCGCAGTTGATGAAGGAAGGCAAGCCGGTCTACGGCTATGTCGCCGAGGGCTACTGGGAGGACGTAGGTACCCACGAGAGCTATGTGAAGGCGCAGGCCGACGTTCTCGAGGGCAAGGTCGACGTCGAGATCGACGGCTTCGAGCTCTCCCCGGGCGTGTGGGTGGCAGAGGGCGCCGAAGTGCATCCGGACGCCGTTCTCCGTGGTCCGCTGTACATCGGGGACTATGCGAAGGTCGAGGCCGGCGCCGAGATCCGTGAGCACACCGTTGTCGGCTCGAACGTGGTCGTGAAGAGCGGGGCCTTTCTGCACAAGGCCGTCGTGCACGACAACGTGTACGTCGGGCAGCAGAGCAATCTGCGTGGCTGTGTGGTCGGGAAGAACACCGACATCATGCGCGCGGCTCGTATCGAGGACGGCGCGGTCATCGGTGACGAGTGCCTCGTCGGCGAGGAATCGATTATTCAGGGGAATGTGCGGGTCTACCCGTTCAAGACCATCGAGGCCGGCGCGTTCGTCAACACCTCGGTCATCTGGGAGTCCAGGGGCCAGGCGCATCTCTTCGGCGCCCGTGGGGTGTCCGGCATCCTGAACGTCGAGATCACGCCGGAGCTCGCGGTCCGGCTTGCCGGTGCCTACGCGACGACGCTCAAGAAGGGCTCGACCGTCACCACGGCCCGCGACCACTCCCGTGGCGCCCGGGCGCTCAAGAGGGCGGTCATCTCGGCTCTCCAGGCCAGCGCCATCGACGTACGAGACCTGGAGAACGTACCGCTGCCCGTGGCGCGGCAGCAGACCGCGCGGGGCAGTGCCGGTGGGATCATGATCCGGACCACGCCCGGGGTGCCGGACTCCGTGGACATCATGTTCTTCGACGGGCGGGGTGCGGACCTTTCGCAGGGCAGTCAGCGGAAGCTGGACCGGGTGTTCGCGCGGCAGGAGTACCGGCGCGCGTTCCCCGGTGAGATCGGCGATCTGCATTTCCCGGCGAGCGTCTTCGACTCGTACACCGGTTCGTTGCTGCGGAACGTCGACACGACGGGGATCTCCGAGTCCGGGCTCAAGGTCGTCGTGGACGCGTCGAACGGTAGTGCGGGGCTTGTGTTGCCGAGTCTGCTCGGGAAGCTCGGGGTGGACTCGCTCACCATCAATCCGGGGCTTGACGAGTCCAGGCCGACGGAGACGGCCGACGCCCGTAGGTCGGGGATGGTGCGGCTGGGAGAGATCGTGGCGTCCGCGCGGGCCGCTTTCGGCGTGCGGTTCGACCCGGTGGGCGAGCGGCTGTCTCTGGTGGACGAGAAGGGGCGGATCATCGAGGACGACCGCGCGCTGCTCGTCATGCTGGATCTGGTGGCCGCGGAGCGGCGCAGCGGGCGGGTGGCGTTGCCGGTGACCACCACGCGGATCGCCGAGCAGGTGGCCGCCTACCACGGGACCCAGGTCGAGTGGACGACCACTTCGCCCGACGATCTCACCCGGGTCGGCCGCGACGATTCGACGATCTTCGGCGGTGACGGCAAGGGCGCCTTCATCGTCCCGGAGTTCAGCAGTGTCTTCGACGGTGCGGCGGCCTTCGTACGGCTGATCGGGCTTGTGGCGCGGACGCAGCTCACGCTCAGCCAGATTGACGCGCGGATTCCGCGGGCGCATGTCCTCAAGCGGGATCTGGCCACTCCGTGGGCGGTCAAGGGCCTGGTGATGCGGCGGGTCGTGGAGGCGGCCGGCGATCGCTTTGTCGATACGACCGACGGCGTCCGGGTCGTGGAGACCGACGGGCGCTGGGTGATGGTGCTGCCGGACCCTGCGGAGGCGGTCACCCATCTGTGGGCCGAGGGGCCTGACGACGCGTCCGCGCAGGCCCTGCTGGACGAGTGGTCGGCGGTCGTGGACAGCGCCGGCCGCTGAGCCACGCACGCGCGCGTGCCGGGCATGGTCCCCAGGGGGCCTGTCCGGCACGCCGATGGGGCCATTCGGAGGTAGGGGCCGCGACGTGCGACGATGTGCGGCATGCCGCAGCAGCCCCCCGTTCGGAGCACACCCACGCCCCCCACGCGCCCGGACGCCTCCATGTCGCTGCTCACCAACGTCATGGATCACAGCCTCGACGACGGCTACGCCGAGGCGGCGGCCCGCAAGAAGGCCGCCGGTGACGGCGGACTTCCCAAGACACTGCGGGCGAAGCTCGGTCTGGCCGTCGGGCTGGTGCTCGCCGCGCTGGTGGTCACGGTGGGGGCGGCGCAGGCCAGGGTCGCGGCTCCGGTCGTGGCCAAGGAACGCCAGGAATTGATCGACCGTATCGACCGTGAGAGCGATACGGCGGACAAGCTCGAGGAGAGCGTCGACAAGCTGCGCGACGACGTGAGCACGCGGCAACGCGAGGCGCTCCGGCAGAGCGGCGACAGCGGGCAGGCCGATCTCGTGGACATCCTGTCGGGTGCCGCGGAGGTGCACGGCCCCGGTGTGAAGCTCGTCGTGAACGACGCCAAGGAAGCGAGCACGGGCGGTGACGGGAACCCGCGGGAGACGTCAGGGTTCTCCGACACCGGCCGGGTGCGCGACCGAGACATGCAGCGGGTCGTGAACGGATTGTGGGAGTCGGGCGCCGAAGCCGTCTCCATCAACGGACAGCGGTTGACCGCGCTGTCGGCGATCAGGGCAGCGGGTGACGCCATACTGGTCGACAACAAGCCGCTGGTGCCGCCGTATACGGTGCTTGCGGTGGGGGACGGGAAGCGGCTGAGCACCAGGTTCCAGAACAGTGCCGACGGACTGTATCTGCACGCCCTGCAGGAGAACTACGGCATCAGGACCGCCATCTCCGTGGAGGACGACCTCCGGCTGCCGGCCGCACCGAGTGTGATCGTACGTACAGCAGAGCCGAGAAACTGAGAAGGGCACATTGTGATCGCCGTACTGGGCCTCGTCGTGGGAGTCGTGGCCGGCCTGTTGGTCCGGCCTGAGGTTCCGGCGGTCGTCGAGCCTTATCTGCCGATCGCCGTCGTGGCGGCGCTCGACGCCGTCTTCGGTGGTCTGCGCGCCATGCTCGACGGCATCTTCGACGA
The DNA here is from genome assembly GCF_040651535.1 of Streptomyces sp. NPDC048420. Classification (NCBI taxonomy): domain Bacteria; kingdom Bacillati; phylum Actinomycetota; class Actinomycetes; order Kitasatosporales; family Streptomycetaceae; genus Streptomyces; species Streptomyces sp. NPDC048420. Next base: position 12,805 of record NZ_JBEZKG010000063.1, on the reverse strand, counting down.
CAAGGTCTTCGTCGTGTCGTTCCTGTCCAATGTGGTCGTGGCTGCGCTGATCGTGTTCCTGGGCGACAAGTTGGGCGTGGGCGCCCAGCTGTCGACCGGTGTCGTCGTCGTGCTCGGGATCCGCATCTTCTCGAACGCCGCGGCGATCCGTCGGCACGTCTTCCGGGCGTGAGGCGGATGAGCGAGCCAGAAGAGACGCCCGGCAACAGGCTGCGCAAGGAACTGCCCGAGGAACTCCCGGCGGCGCCTTCCGAGGAGACCCGGGCCCCTGAAGCGGAAAGCGGGCTGACCGGCCGTCAGAGGCTGGTGAACGGATTGTGGCCGCCGCGTGTGTCGCGGGCCCAACTCATCGTCGCGGTGTTGCTGTTCGGCCTCGGATTCGGCCTCGCCGTCCAGGTGGCGTCGAACAGCGACAGTGACAGCGCGCTGCGCGGTGCGAGGCAGGAAGATCTCGTACGCATCCTCGATGAACTGGACGACCGTACTCAGCGTCTTGAAGACGAGAAGCAGGGTCTCGAGAAGCAGCGGGACGAGTTGGAGAACAGCTCCGACCAGGCTGAAGAGGCACGGAAGCAGACGGTTGAGAAGGAGCGGCAACTCGGCATCCTCGCGGGCACGGTTGCCGCGCAGGGGCCGGGCATCACGATGACGATCGAGGACACCAAGGGGACGGTCGAGGCGGACATGCTGCTCGACGCGATCCAGGAGCTGCGTGCGGCCGGCGCGGAGGCGATCCAGGTGAACGGCGTACGGGTCGTCGCGGGCACGTATCTGTCGGACTCCGACAAAAGCGTGAGCGTCGACGGGAACAAGATCACAGCCCCGTTTCGTTTCAAGGTCATCGGCAATCCGCAGGACCTCGAACCGGCGCTGAACATCCCTGGAGGCGTGGTGCAGACTCTTGAGAAGGAGCAGGCCACCGTTACCGTCGAGCGGTCGGACAAGATCGTCGTGGACGCCTTGCGAGCGGCGAAGCAGCCTGACTACGCTCGGTCGTCCTCCCAGTGAACCGGGGGTGCATGGGGGGCGTCCGGCCAGGGCATGAGGTTGCGGGGGGTCGGCGCACCGAATGGGTGGTGCGTGGTGGAAACTGTCAGGTGGAAACGGACGTTGTGAGGATGTCCGGGTCGACCGGTGTGTTCAATCAGGGTTCGTCCTGCCCCACGGGCGGGTCTGTTTCGGTCAAGGGGAATCGCCCGTGAAGTTGTTTCAGAAGTTGTTCGGCAAGAGCGCGCGAGAGGGCAGTGACAACAACGCCACCGCTCGGCACCGCGCACAGCCCGACGCCGAGGGCCAGCGCCCGCTGTTCCGGGACCAGCTAGGCGGCCCGGAGGGCGACATTTCCGGAGGTCAGGGCGTGCCGTCTGTTGACCCTGCCCAGTCCGGCGGCATAGGTTTCGGGCAGCCGTCAACCTCAAGTACGGGTGGAGGGTTTTCCCCTATGTCGGCCCAGGTGTGTACGAGGTGCGGTAACCGCAACGCGGAGAACAGCCGCTTCTGCTCCAACTGCGGCGCCCCGCTGCGGGCGGGGGCCGTGCCCGAGCGTCCCTCGGAGACGACCTCCACCATCTCCATCTCCGGACTCGAGGCGTACGACGCCGAGGTCACCGGCCAGACGCAGATGCCCGCGCTCTCCCCGGAGGCGCAAGCGGCTGTGGACGCGCTGCCGCTGGGCTCCGCGCTCCTGGTCGTGCGCCGCGGTCCGAACTCGGGCAGCCGCTTCCTGCTGGACGGCGAGCTGACCACGGCCGGCCGTCACCCGCAGAGCGACATCTTCCTCGACGACGTCACCGTCTCGCGTCGTCACGTGGAGTTCCGTCGTGGTCAGGACGGCTCGTTCACGGTGTCCGACGTGGGCAGTCTCAACGGCACGTACGTCAACCGTGAGCGGATCGACTCGGTCGCTCTGAACAACGGCGACGAGGTGCAGATCGGCAAGTACCGGCTGGTGTTCTACGCGAGCCAGCGGGGCTACTGACCCTCCCAGGGAAGGTCCATGCTTCAAACACCGAGCGGCGGTGCCGGACACGGTACCGCCGCCACGGACAGTGGGCTGATGAGCATCGGCACAGTGCTGAACGCGCTGCGCGACGAGTTCCCCGAAGTGACGATCTCCAAGATCCGGTTCCTGGAGTCCGAGGGGCTCATCGAGCCGCAGCGGACCCCCTCCGGGTATCGCAAGTTCAGTGAGCGCGATGTCGAGCGCCTCGGCCGTGTCCTCAGGATGCAGCGGGACCACTATCTGCCGCTCAAGGTGATCCGTGAGCACCTGGACGCCATGGAGCGCGGCGAGGCCGTCGCACTGCCCACAGCGGGCCGCCAGCGGGACGGAGAAACGGTCCTGGAGGTCCCTGAGGGGCCCACTGCGGCGCGGATCGGGCGGGACGAGCTGCTCGCTGCCGCCGAGATCGGCGAGCAGGAGCTGGCGGAGTGGGAGTCGTACGGACTCGTCACCCCGCTCCCGGACGGGGCGTACGACGCCGAGGCCGTCACCGTGGCCGCGCTCGTCGTGGAGCTCGGGCGGTTCGGGATCGAGCCGCGGCATCTGCGGGCGATGAAAGCCGCCGCCGACCGTGAGGCAGGCCTCGTGGACCAGGTGGTGGCCCCGCTGAAGCGCCACCGCAACCCGCAGACCCGCGCTCACGCGGAAGCCCGTACGAAGGAACTGGCAGGGCTCACGGTGAAGCTGCACGCGGCGCTTGTGCAGACCGCGCTCGGCGTACGGCTGCCCTGAGGGCGGCTGGTGCAGGAACTGGCACCCGTTTCCGGCCCGACTACCCAAACGTCCCGGGCACGGCCTAGGGTTGCTGTGTGAACGAGCTCGATGTCGTAGGTGTCCGGGTCGAAATGCCCTCCAACCAACCGATCGTGCTCCTGCGTGAAGTGGGAGGCGACCGCTACCTCCCCATCTGGATCGGGCCGGGGGAGGCGACTGCGATCGCCTTCGCGCAGCAGGGCATGGCCCCCGCACGACCGCTGACCCACGACCTGTTCAAGGACGTGCTGGAGGCGGTCGGCCAGGAGCTCACCGAAGTGCGCATCACGGATCTGCGTGAGGGCGTCTTCTACGCGGAGCTGGTCTTCGCCAGCGGGGTCGAGGTGAGCGCGCGGCCGTCCGACGCCATAGCGCTGGCCCTGCGCACCGGGACGCCGATCTACGGCAGCGACGGAGTCCTCGACGACGCAGGGATCGCGATTCCGGACGAGCAGGAGGACGAAGTAGAGAAGTTCCGCGAGTTCCTCGACCAGATCTCCCCCGAGGACTTCGGCACGAGCAGTCAGTGAGGAATCTGCGGCCGATCCGGCGGATCAGTGGTCCGTGGCGGGTCGGCCGTGTCCGGTCGTCACTGAAATGCTGGCATTTGCCACCGGCGCGTGAGAGCGTCCTGCGGCCCGCTCGGAGCGCATTCGGCTAGCCTTTCCCCGCGGTGGGGTACGGGAAACCACTCCTTGGGTGATTATCACTCGGCGTGCCGAGTGTGGCGATCGTTGACGCACCCCTGGTGACTGCCTACCGTCGAGAAGGCAGGTCAAGGACGGAGGTCGGCGTGAGAAGCAGCGGCGACGGTACGGCTGGGGGTGCCCCCGGACGGAGTCTCGGGGCGAGCGGTCCGTACCCGCTTCACAGCAGCGCGGCCGATCATCGCGCTCCGCGGCGACCGGCGGCCGTGCCGAGCAGCGGAGGGGCGACGTCCATGGCGTCCGAGCAGATCGGCTATCGCGGCCCGACGGCGTGCGCCGCGGCCGGCATCACCTACCGACAACTCGACTACTGGGCGCGCACCGGCCTCGTCGAGCCCAGCGTACGGGCCGCCTACGGGTCCGGGACACAGCGGCTCTACAGCTTCCGGGACGTCGTCGTCCTGAAGATCGTCAAGCGGTTCCTCGACACCGGCGTGTCGCTGCAGAACATCCGCACCACGGTCCAGCACCTGCGTGAGCGTGGATTCCAGGACCTGGAGCGCATGACGCTCATGAGCGACGGCGCCACCGTGTACGAGTGCACCTCGCCGGACGAGGTCCACGCACTGCTCCAGGGCGGACAGGGGATCTTCGGGATCGCCGTGGGCGTCGTGTGGCGGGACGTCGAGAGTGCCCTGTCCCAGCTGCACGGGGAGCGCGTCGACACCGGGGAGACGCTCATCGGGCCCAACCCCGCGGACGAGCTGGCGCGGCGGCGCAACCGGGCGGTCTGAGGCCTGCTCCGCTCCGCGGGCAGGGCATTGTCAGTGGCGTAGGGCAGCATCGGACATGTGAGAAAAGCGCCCACCATCCTGCATCTCGACATGGATGCCTTCTACGCCTCGGCGGAGCAGGCGTCCAAGCCGAGTCTGCGCGGGAAGGCCGTGGTCGTGGGCGGGCTGGGGCCGCGGGGTGTGGTGGCCACCGCGTCGTACGAGGCCAGGGTGTTCGGGGTGCACTCGGCGATGCCCATGGCCCAGGCGCGGCGGCTCGCGCCCAACGCCGCGTATCTCGTACCCCGCTTCGGGTTCTACAAGGCGATCAGCGAGCAGGTGATGGGGCTGCTGCGGGAGCTGTCGCCGCTGGTGGAGCCGCTGAGCCTGGACGAGGCGTTCGTGGATCTGGAGGCCGGGGGAGCGGCCTGGGACGAGGTCTCGGCGCGGCTGGCGGGGGAGAAGCTGCGGGCCGACATACGGGCCGTGACGGGGCTGACGGGATCCGTCGGACTCGCCGCGTCCAAGATGCTCGCGAAGATCGCCTCCGAGCAGGCCAAGCCGGACGGCCTGGTGGTGATCGAGCCAGGGACCGAGCGGGCGCTGCTCGGGCCGATGTCGGTGCGGACGCTGCCGGGGGTGGGGCCGGCGACCGGGGACCATCTGCGGCGGGCCGGGATCCACACGGTCGACGAGATCGTCGAGGCGGGGGAGGACGAGCTCGTACGGCTACTCGGGAAGGCCCACGGGCACGGGCTGTACGCCATGGCTTTGGCACGGGACGAGCGGGACGTGGTGGCGGAGCGGGAGACGAAGTCGGTGTCGGTGGAGGACACGTACGACGTGGACATCCATGACCGAGTCCGGGTGAGCCTTGAGGTGCAGCGGCTGGCGGACCGGTGTGTACGGAGGCTGCGGGGGGCCGGGTTGTCGGGGCGGACCATCGTGCTGAAGGTGCGGCGGTACGACTTCTCGACGCTGACGCGGTCCGAGACGCTGCGGGGGCCTACGGATGATCCGGCGGTGGTGCGGGAGGCCGCGTTGCGGTTGCTGGACGGGGTGGACTCGACCGGGGGTGTGCGGTTGCTGGGGGTGGGGGTGAGTGGGCTTGCCGACTTCACTCAGGAGGACTTGTTCGCCCAGGCCATGGGGGAGGGGGCGGATCAGGCCGTGGAGGAGGCGGCGGATGACATGGCCGTCGAGGAGCGGGAGGTCGTCGTCGAGCGGCGGTGGGTTGCCGGGCACGATGTGCGGCATACCGAGTACGGGCACGGGTGGGTGCAGGGGAGCGGGGTGGGGCGAGTGACCGTGCGGTTCGAGACGCCGGATTCCGGGCCGGGGCGGGTTCGGACGTTTCTGGTTGACGATCCTGCGCTGGAGCCGGCGGAACCGTTGCCGTTGGTTGAGGGAGTCGTTCAGGTCTCGGCGTCCTCCGTGCCCGGCAGGTTGCCGAAGTCCTGGTCCGGGAGTGGGGGTGGTGGGTCTGTGTCGAGGCCGTAGTGGTGGTAGAGCTGGAGTTCCTGCTCGGGGGAGAGGTGGCGGCCCACGCCGAAGTCGGGGGCGTCCTTGATGAGGGCGCGGTCGAAGGGGACGCGCAGGGTGCCTTCGAGCAGTTCGCTGGGCTCCAGGGGGACGAAGGCGTCCCGGGAGAACAGGCCGGTGCGTATGGCCGCCCACTCCGGCACTCCGGTCGCGTCGTCGAGGTAGATCTCGTCGATGGTGCCGATCTTGGTGCCGTTGCGGTCGAACGCCTTGCGGCCGATCAGGTTGCGCGGATCGATATCGGTCTGCACGGGCCCTCCACTTGCTCGCAACTCATCCGAAGCGGTCGTAAGCACTACGAAAGAGCACATCGGGGTGTGCGGCCACTCGAAGACTCGTGCGTAGACCTCGCTGGTACGCTTGCAGCGGCTGTCGACCCTGTGCGGGAGAGTCCTCCAGACTTCATCGGAGGCGCCGAAGGAGCAAATCCTCCCCGGAATCTCTCAGGCTCACGTACCGCACGGACGAGGTCACTCTGGAAAGCAGGGCGGGCGTCGACGGTGTCTGCTCTCACCGACGGTGAAAGCCGGTGGTCCTCGGGCTGCCTGGTGAAGCTCTCAGGTTGAGATGACAGAGGGGGAGGCCGTCGGGGTACCCGCGCCGGGGTACCCCTCGCAGGTCGCGTCAGACCAGGAGGCCTCCGCAATGACCGCCCATCGCATTCCGCTCTCCGAACTCGAACAGGGCATCCCCTTCGAGCAGCGTCATATCGGTCCTGATCATGAGGCGCGGGCCAAGATGCTCGCCCAGGTCGGATATGGCTCGCTGGACGAGCTGACCGCCGCCGCGGTACCGGACGTGATCAAGAACGCCGATGCGCTGGAGCTGCCCGGTGCGCGCACCGAGGCCGAGGTGCTGGCGGAGCTGCGGTCGCTGGCCGATCGCAACCAGGTACTCGACTCCATGATCGGGCTCGGGTACTACGGGACCTTCACGCCGCCCGTCATCCTGCGCAACGTGATGGAGAACCCGGCCTGGTACACGGCCTACACGCCGTACCAGCCGGAGATCTCGCAGGGGCGGCTCGAAGCGCTGCTGAACTTCCAGACCATGGTCGCCGATCTCACCGGGCTGCCGACCTCCGGAGCCTCGCTGCTCGACGAGGGGACCGCCGCGGCCGAGGCCCTGGCACTGTCGCGGCGCATGGGGAAGAACAAGAAGGGGCTCTTCCTCGTCGACGCCGATGTCCTGCCGCAGACCATCGCCGTGATCGAGACCCGCGCCGAGCCGACCGGGGTCGAGGTCGTGGTCGCGGATCTGAGCCAGGGCATCCCGGACGAGGTCGCCTCGCGTGAGATCAACGGCGTGCTCGTCCAGTACCCAGGCGCCTCCGGGGCCGTACGCGACATCAAGGCGGTCGTCGACCAGGCCCACGAGCTCGGCGCGCTCGTGACCGTCGCAGCCGACCTGCTCGCGCTGACGCTGCTGAGGTCGCCGGGTGAGCTCGGGGCGGACATCGCGGTCGGGACCACGCAGCGGTTCGGTGTGCCCATGGGGTTCGGTGGGCCGCACGCCGGTTACATCGCCGTGCACGAGAAGTTCGCGCGGAGCCTGCCCGGGCGGCTCGTGGGCGTGTCCGTGGACGCCGACGGGAACAAGGCGTACCGGCTCGCGCTGCAGACGCGTGAGCAGCACATCCGCCGGGAGAAGGCGACCAGCAACATCTGCACCGCTCAGGTGCTCCTCGCGGTCATGGCCGGGATGTACGCCGTCTACCACGGGCCCGAGGGGCTCAAGGGCATCGCCCGGCGCACACACCGGTACGCCACCCTCCTCGCGGCGGGGCTCCGCGCCGGCGGGGTCGAGGTCGTGCACGGCTCCTACTTCGACACGCTGACCGTGCGTGTGCCGGGGAAAGCCGCCGAGGTCGTCGCAGGCGCGCGGCGGAACGGGGTCAACCTGCACCTCGTCAACGCCGACCACGTGTCCATCGCCTGCGACGAGACCACCGGGCGGGCCCAACTGGGCGCGGTGTGGAGTGCGTTCGGGGTCGACGGCGACATCGAGGCGCTGGACGCGGCCACCGAGGAGGCGCTGCCGGACGCTCTGCTGCGGGGTGACGACTTCCTCGCCCACCCCGTCTTCCACCAGTACCGGTCCGAGACCGCGATGCTGCGCTACCTGCGCAGGCTGGCCGACCGTGACTACGCGCTCGACCGCGGCATGATCCCGCTGGGCTCCTGCACCATGAAGCTCAACGCGACCACGGAGATGGAGCCGGTCACCTGGCCCGAGTTCGGGCAGCTGCACCCCTTCGCGCCCGCCGAGCAGGCGCAGGGGTATCTGACGCTGATCCGGGAGCTTGAGGAGCGGCTCGCCGAGGTCACCGGGTACGACAACGTGTCGCTGCAGCCGAACGCCGGTTCGCAGGGTGAGCTGGCCGGGCTGCTCGCCGTACGCGGATATCACCGGGCGAACGGTGACGAGCAGCGGACCGTGTGTCTGATTCCGTCCTCGGCGCACGGGACGAACGCCGCGAGCGCGGTCATGGCCGGGATGAAGGTCGTCGTCGTGAAGACCGCCGACGACGGCGAGATCGACGTCGAGGACCTGCGGGCCAAGATCGAGCAGCACCGGGACGAGCTGGCCGTGCTGATGATCACGTACCCCTCGACGCACGGGGTGTTCGAGGAGCATGTCGCCGACATCTGCGCGCAGGTGCACGAGGCCGGCGGGCAGGTGTACGTCGACGGGGCCAACCTCAACGCGCTGGTGGGGCTGGCCAAGCCGGGGCACTTCGGTGGTGACGTCTCGCACCTGAACCTGCACAAGACCTTCTGCATTCCGCATGGTGGGGGCGGTCCGGGCGTCGGGCCGGTGGGTGTGCGGGCGCATCTCGCGCCGTATCTGCCGAACCACCCGATGCAGCCCGCGGCGGGGCCGGAGACGGGCGTAGGCCCGATCTCGGCCGCGCCCTGGGGTTCCGCGGGCATCCTGCCGATCTCTTGGGCGTACGTCCGGCTCATGGGCGGTGAGGGGCTCAAGCGGGCCACACAGGTGGCGGTGCTCTCCGCCAACTACATCGCCAAGCGCCTCGAGCCCCACTACCCCGTGCTCTACACCGGGCCCGGCGGGCTGGTCGCGCACGAGAGCATCATCGATCTGCGGCCGCTGACCAAGGCGACCGGGGTGAGTGTCGACGACGTGGCCAAGCGGCTCATCGACTACGGCTTCCACGCGCCGACCATGTCGTTCCCGGTGGCCGGCACGCTGATGATCGAGCCGACCGAGTCCGAGGACCTGGGTGAGCTGGACCGGTTCTGCGAGGCGATGATCGCCATTCGCGGGGAGATCGAGAAGGTCGGTTCCGGGGAGTGGGCCGCCGACGACAACCCGCTGCGGAACGCTCCGCACACTGCCGGTGCGCTGGGCGGTGAGTGGGGGCATGCGTACACGCGTGAGGAGGCTGTGTTCCCGGCCGGGGTGTCGGTCGCGGACAAGTACTGGCCGCCGGTGCGGCGGATCGACCAGGCCTTCGGTGACCGGAACCTGGTGTGCTCGTGCCCGCCCCTGGACGCGTACGAGGACTGAAGTGATGTGAGGTGAGGAGGGCCCCGTTTCGGCGGGGCCCTTTCCCTTACGCCGTGGCCACCGATACCTCGGTCGACTTGATCAGGGCGACGACCGGGGTGCCGGCGGTGAGGGCGAGGTCGGTCGCGGCGTCGCTGGTGATCACGGAGGTGAGTTCGCCTCCGTCGACGGCGACCTTGACGGAGGCCATCGCTGCGCCGGCGGTAACGGACAGGACCGTGCCGGGGAGCTGGTTGCGGATGGACACGCCCTGGACGGGGGCGGTGGCGAGGGAGACCTCAGTCGACTTCACCAGGGCGCGGACGGTCGTGTCCTGGGTGAGGCCGAGTTCCTCGACTGCGTCGAGGGTGATCGCGGCCGTGAGGTCCTGGCCGCCGTCGAGGCGGATCCTGACCGTTGCCATGGCTTCGCCCGGAGTGACGGTGGTGACGGTGCCGGGGAGTTGGTTGCGGATGCTGAGGGTCATGGTCAGCAACCGTAGAGGGTGGTGGGGATTGAGCCGCGTATGTGCGGGTTTGCTCCCTCTCGTGCTGAAGTCGCGTCTCAGCCGGTGTGGACGCGTGGGCGCCTGGCGCGGTCCGGTTCGGCCTCGCGTAGGACCTCTCGGGTGACCGGGGCCACCTCGCCCTGGCCGAAGAGGAAGAAGCGCAGGAAGTTGCGGAAGGGGTTGCCCTCGGTCCACTCGAAGTAGATGTGCGGGGTGCAGCGGGTCGTGTCGCGGACGTGGAGGAGGAGGGCCGCCAGGGCGTTCGGGATGGAGGAGGACTCCAGGGTCAGGACGCGGTAGCGGTTGTGGAGGACCTCGCCGCGGACCGTGAGGCCGGCTTCGAACTCCGAGGGGTCGGTGACGGTGACCTCCACGAAGACGAAGTCCTCCTGGCCGGGGATGTCGTTGTCCTCGCGGATCTGCTCGATCTTGTCGCGGTACTCGGCCTTGTCGCGGTTGTCGGGCTCGTTGGCGATGAAGCGCATCTTGCGGCTGGCCATGTCTCGGATGAAACGTTCCGCCATGTCGTCGAGCGTCACGCTGGTCACGCGGAGCTCGAAGGCGCGGGCGAGGCGTGAGAGCAGGGAGACGAGGATGATGCCGGCGATGAAGCAGGCGCCGATCTTCACGCCGTCGGGGCGTTCGATGACGTTGACGACGGTCGTGTAGAGGAACACCGCAGAGATCACCGCGAAGGCAATGGTCCAGCCTCGCTGTCCCGCCTTGCGGGCGGCGATGGTCACCGCGATCGCCGCGGAGCTGATCAGTACCAGCACGCCGGTGGCGTATGCGCCGCCCTGGGCGTCGACGCTGGCGTCGAAGATCCAGGTGACGAAGAAGGCGATCAGGGTGAAGACGATGACCATGGGGCGCACGGCACGGGCCCAGTGCGGAGCCATGCCGTAGCGGGGCAGGTAGCGGGGCATGAGGTTGAGCAGGCCGGCCATCGCGGAGGCGCCGGCGAACCACAGGATGGCGATCGTCGAGACGTCGTAGACCGTGCCGAAGACGCCGCCGAGATACTGGTGCGCGAGGAAGGCGAGGGCGCGGCCGTTGGCCTGGCCGCCCGCCTCGAACTCCTTCTCGGGGATCAGGAGGGTGGTGATGAAGCTTGTGGCGATCAGGAAGCAGCTCATGATCACCGCGGCGGTGGTGAGCAGTTTCTTCGTGTCGCGGATCCGTCCGACCGGGTTCTCCTCGGTTTCGCCCGGGTCGCCCTTGACGTGTGGCATGACGGCGACGCCGGTCTCGAAGCCGGAGAGGCCGAGGGCGAGCTTGGGGAAGACGATCAGGGCCACGCCGATCATCACGAAGACGTTGCCGTGCTCGGCCGTCAGGGCGTTCGACCAGTCGGTGACAACGTGCTCGGCGGTGACGACGTGCCAGAGGCCGACGATCACGACGACGACGTTCAGCGCGAGGTAGACGCCCACCAGGGCCGTTGCGACACCGATGGCCTCCAGGAAGCCCTTGAGGAAGACCGCCCCGAGCAGGGCCACCAGGACCAGGGTGATCAGCATCTGCTGGTCGTGCAGGGTGCTGGTCAGGTGCGGGTTCTCGACGAGGTGGGTCGAGGCGTCCGCCGCGGACAGGGTGATGGTGATGAGGAAGTCGGTGGCGGCGAAGCCGAGCAGCGTCAGAACGAAGAGCTTGCCCTTCCAGAAGGTCAGCAGCCGTTCCAGCATGGCGATCGAGCCCTGGCCGTGCGGGCTTTCCTCGGCCACCCGGCGGTAGACCGGCAGGGCGCCGGCCAGGGTGACTATGACGAGCACGATGGTCGCGATGGGGGAGAGCAGGCCTGCGGCGAGGGCGGCGATGCCGGGCTGGTAGCCGAGGGTGGAGAAGTAGTCGACGCCGGTCAGGCACATGACCCGGTACCAGGGCTGGCCCTTGTGCTCCGGGCTCGACTCGGTCTTCTGCTCCGGTCGGTCTTGGTCCTGACTCTTGACCATGTCGGACAGGCCCTCCAGCATCCAGTCGCGCAGGCGACTGGAGGGAGGTTGCTCGGTCGTGGCCATCGGTGTGCTCCTGGTGTGCGGCTCAGCATGCGGATCCGGCCATCACACGGACGGCGGGATCAGCGTAAGCGGAGAGTGACGCCGAGGCCCACGGATGTGGACAGCCGGGGCGTCAAGCTTCCGTTAAGAATCGCCTTGTGGGAGGGGGCTCACGTCATGTGGCGAGGTGCCGGGCCTGCCGGATCGCTCCGGGGCTGGAAGGCGGACGCCGGGTTGGGCGGTCGGTGACGGACACCCAGCGTCATGACGTACGGCGGGCTCCTGGGCGGCCACTGCCGTTCCGGCAGGGCCCGGCGGGTGTCTGGTCCTGCGCGGGTGCTCCCTGTCCTCGTCCGAACGCCGGGTCCTGGTGGCCTTCGTCGCGCACGTCGGCCCGGCGGTGGAGCGGGCCCGGCTCGCCTAGGCCGCCGTCGAGATCGAGCCGGGACGGGCCGCCGACCTGATGCGTACGGCACTGCTGCGGGCGGTCGGCCACGAGTCGCGTACACCGCTCGTCGTCGGCTGGGCCGCCGTGACCTCAACCGGGACGTCCCTTTGCCATCTACGTCCCTGCGGTTATGGCCGCGGAACCTGCCACGTGGGTCACCGTCCCTTGTCGCGGAGGCGGAGGCGGAGGCGGAGGCGGAGGCGGAGGCGGAAGTGGAGTCGGAGACGGAGGCGGCGCGGCTGTGGCAGTCGCTGCTGCTGAACCAGTGGGGTGGGGGGGCGTTGCGGACGCCGTGCGGCGGGAGGCCGATGCGGGGATGTGTCGACGCTGCTGCTCGACAAGACCGGCACCATCACGCTCGGCAACCGCCAGGCCGCCGAGTTCGTGCCGGTGAGCGGGGTCACGGAGGCCGAACTCGCCGACGCCGCCCAGCTCTCCTCGCTGGCCGACGAGACGCCCGAGGGCCGCTCCGTCGTCGTGCTGGCGAAGGAGAAGTACGGGCTGCGCGAGCGTGAGCTGGTCGGCGCCGGGTGGATCGCCTTCACCGCCCAGACCCGGATGTCCGGAGTGGACGTCGAGGGGCGCAAGATCCGTAAGGGTGCGGCCGGTTCGGTCATCGCCTGGG
>NZ_JBEZKG010000062.1:0-17425 GCF_040651535.1 Streptomyces sp. NPDC048420 | reverse complement strand
AGGACCCTCGACAAGTCCCATCGTTGCAGGTCAGGAGCACTCTCCGCTTATTTAATCAAGCATCGGACACCCACCTCGCGAAAGCGCGAGGCTAGCTTCCATCCTGGCCGGGGAGAACGGCCAGGCGCTCACCAGACAGGCCGTACAGAAGGGCGTGACTGCCGCTAAGGCCATGGCCTTGATCGCGCCTGAGTCGGGCGCACGGTGCCTCGTACTGCCTGGGCACCACTTCCAGAAGAACGGGCTCGGGTCGGCATCGTGCCGCGTGCACTCCCTACGCACCGCCGTGTAACCCTGCCACGGATACCGCGTAACCCTCGAAGGGTTACCGATTCTTCTCTGACCTGCGGAAACCTTCGCTGCCTCTCTATCTCTTTAAGTCATCCCCTGGCCGAGGAATGGAGGTCAGGCAGACAGCACCACTAACGGCACCCCTCGAAGGGTGCCGCTTCTGTTTGGAGCGACTACCTCCTTACCGTATAAGTAGCCGCTGTAAGCGGCTCTATCCCATCGGCTCACGCTGTGAGCCATTCACCTCGACCGGAGCGAAGCGACGAGAACAGAAGAGAAAGCACGCGCGCCCCTCAACCTGAGCGCGCGGATACAAGACTCAATAACTCAAAACCAGGGCCGCGATCCTCGCGGCTAACCCTGTCTGTTCGATCTGATATTCCCGGCCGGCTGCGACAGCCGATCACATTGTTCCGCTCAGCCGAGGCAACAGGACCGCCTAGGCTGTCGCAGTCCCACCAGCATTCGAGGAGTCTCCACCGTCAGTCGCCGTGGTATCCCGCTCGGTTTCCCGGCGTCGCCGAAACTCACCCCGCATATCGCGTCCAGTCTCCTTAAGGGTTGTCGAGATATTCCGCAGAGCCTCGGCGGCGTCGCTAAGTCCGTACTCAGTCGCCGACAGGAGGCTGTACCGAATAGAAAGATCGAGGACGTAAGTCAACGGTTCCTGCTTCTTCCCACGGGCATCCTCGAAGTGCACCGTGGCTGTGTATTTCATGGGCAACCCTGCGCTATGGCGCTGCGGTGCAGTGTCGAACAAGGCGGCGATCCTCTTCCTTGGTGGAAGAGAGGGGATGCCTTGCGTTATGAGTGCGGTGTCTTTCAAGGGATATCCGGCATCATCCAAAGTGGAAGCGAACGGCGGATCAACGATAATCTTCACGTTACGCGCAAGGGTCTGCCCCATGTTTTCGACTACGAAGTCAATGCCCTGTCTCATCACGGGGTTGTCAGCGAAGTCGACGACCACGAATGGCTGAGCCTGCTCTTCTCGCAACTGTCGAGCCAAGTCGACTTGCTGCTTTGCGTACAACGCGGCAGCGAGAGCGATACCAACCGTGACAACCGTAAAGAGGGCCGTGGCGACTGTCGCAGCCGCAGACCAATCCTCCGGGGTCCAGGCCTTCAGGTCAACGGCAAGTAGGCGATGTGCGTTCCTCATGAGCGCAGGCTAGTGCAAGCCTCTCCCGCCTCACAGGGCCTTGCATGACCTTCCTTAGCGGGATGGTCGGTCACCCATCACGGGAGGGGAGGTCTCGAAACTTCGCGCGAATCGCTTCCGGCACCCGCCGCCTTCCCTCGACGTGAGTGCGCGGGGGTTAGCCGGACTTCGTGGGACCGGAACCCGGACCGCTATCCGGCCAGGGCTTCGAAATCGCTCGATAAATCGCGCGGGATGACGCGTGTGGTTTCGCGCGCCCTAACAGGTCTTCTAGTGATGCAACAACGACTTCGATCCCTTCGCACGGGATCGGGGGAACACGCCGCATGGGCGGCAGCGGTAGAAGCGGCACGGTTTCCATGGTTTGACTCCAAAGGCCATGGGGGCCGGGCCGCTTCGCATATCCACCACCGATAGCCAGCTGTTCCCGCTCACCGGCTCGAAGAGATGTGGAACATGAAAAACACAGTAGACCTGAATTGCTGGGCCTGCGGAAATCCGTTCACGACCGAGTTCGGGCCGGGGCGCCCGCGCCGCTACTGCGGCCTATCTTGCAAGAACCTGGCGCGCAAGGTTGCGCGCAGAGTGCGTTTCGTCGAGCAAGCCGAACGGCAGCGCATAGCTCATATCGCTTCAGTCTGAACACGACACAAGTAAAAAACCGCCGCCCCCATTCAAGCCGCCCCACCCAATCCGGGTGTTTGGGCGGCTTCTGCATGGCCGCGTCCGGCCCCGACCAAACGAAGGAACCATCAATGAAGACTGAGCTGCGCAAGATTTTTGATTCCGCCGAGTCCGAGGATCGCGGCCTGACGGCCCGCGAGGTTGCGGCTGTCATTAACTCGATTCCCGCTGAGGAGCGCATGGCACGTACCGAGATTCTGGCTGCGGTGAATGGCGAGAACGGTCCGACTGCGCCTGAGACTCGCGACTCGATCGCCGAAACTCTAAAGTACATGGAAATGCGGGCCGTTGACGCCCGCGAGGATCGGGCGAGGCTCGACCGTGAGGCCGAGGTTCGCGCCCTGGCGGCTCAGGCTGGCGCTCCGGTTCTACCTGTCGCCTCGGGTAGCTCCGACGGCCAGGAAGGCGCCTGGCGCTCTCTACTGCCGTCCGGGAACGAGTTCCGGACTCTTGTCGCCGAGGGTTCCCCGGGTTCTGGCGGTTACGCAGTTCCGGGGAAGACTGCGGACAAGTATGTCGAGCACCTTCGTGCGGCGAGCGCCTTCCTGCGTGTGCCTGGTATCAACGTCCACCGTTTCGACGGTGGCTCTTTCACTCTGCCGAATCTGACTAGCTCGACCGCTCCCGGTGTCGTTGCTGAGGGTGCCGCGATTCCGGAGGGGACCGCGAATTTCGCTGGTCTGACATTCGCTCCGGTCAAGTACGCGGACCTCTACCGCGCCTCGAATGAGGTGCTGGCTGATGCGGCCTTTGAAATGCGGAACCTGATCAGTGGCGTGATGGTTCGCAACATTGCGACTCAGGTTGACAGGGACGCTTTCCAGGGGACCGGAACGGCTTCCCTTTCCGGCCTCACGAAGGCTGGAATGGGCACTGCCGTGAATCTCGCTACGGGCAACACGGTTATTCGGTGGGATCACATCATCGACGCCTTCTCGGATATCGAGGCGGCCGGTGCGGTTCCGGGTGTCATCTGGGCTTCGCCGGACATGGGTAAGGCGCTCCGTAAGGAGCGGGAAAACTCGACGACCGGTGGATACCTGGCTGGCCAGGTTACCGACCCGGTGACTAAAGCGGGCCTCGGCCTTCCGATCTACGTTTCGGCGAGCCTTCCCGCTAGGACCGTAATTGTTGCTGCCCCGGACCGCATTCACATTGGTGTGCGTTCTGATGTGCGAGTGGCCGTTTCGGAAGATTTCGGCTTCGACAAGGACCTCACGGCTTTTCGCGCAACCTATCGCGTGGCCGGTCTTGCAGTAGACGCGCCTGCGGCCGTTCAGGTCATCAAGGCGTCGGCTACGTAAGCCACTTAGCTAGCGCCCAGGTTTCTTTCTCTGCCTGGGCGCCTTCCTTAAAGGGGAAGCGCTGATACGCGGTAACGTTCAGAACCTCAGAGGTTCTGAACGGGTTCGGGAACGGGATTGGTCACCCCGTTCCCGGGCCGACCCCCTTTTTTTGGCTTTCTCAATACTTCGGATTGCGCCGAAACTCTTGCACCTTGCCCAGATACTCCCCCTCTCGAAGGAAACACGATGAGACAGTCTTTGAAGCTGACCGACAAGGCCGCCGTGATCTCTTACCTGAGTGCCCGTTCCGTCATCTGGCCCGATTGCGAGGGCGGATGCTGGGAATGGATGTCCTACCGCGAACGGGACGGATACGGCCGGTTCACCGCCGAGGGAAAGCCGCGCTATGTGCACGGGGAAGGCTTCAAGGCCGCTTCAGGCCGAAGGATTCCTGATGGCCTTACGCTCGACCACCTTTGCCAGATCAAGGCTTGCTGGAATCCTGATCACCTTTCCGTCGTGACCCGCGCGGAGAACACCCGAAGGGCCAGAAACGCTTACTGGGTGCGCTTCATGAAAGAGAACCGCGCTGCACTAAACGTTGTTTGCAAGCTGGGCGGTTCTGTTATCGAGCCGATGGCGGTGACCCGATGACGTTTCAGTACAGAGGGCCGCTTGATAGGATCACGGCCGCTTCTCGGCCGAACGTGAAAACCGGATGTCGCATCTGGTACGGCAGAAGTGACAGCAAGGGTGAACCGAAGATGCGCATTCGCGGGAAACTTGCCTCGGTTAAGCGGTACTTGATGGCGTCGAATCCGAAGAGGAATCGACAGGGCTTCTATCCCGTGTTCCAGAACACTTGCGAAGAAAAGCGATGCATCACCGAAGGACACTTGGTGATTGTGGACTGGAAGCCGTTGCCCCCGAAGCCCAACGGGGGAGGGCAGTGAACGAACTTAGCCGCTGGATAGCCCGAAGGCGCTTCCAGGAAGAGAAGAAGCGCAGTCTTAGAGATCGGCTTATGGCAGAGGCGATCAAGGCCCGTGCAATGCGCCTGAATAGCGAGGCCGGCTGAGCCAGAGAAACGCGGGGAAGCCCCACCAGCACGGGGGTACTGGTGGGGCTAGTCCGGCATGCTAGGTGAGAGGAGATTCGCCGTCCCTAGCGTGCCGGGGTCTTCACTCGATCCGCTCGACCAGGGCGAATGAGGTGCAGATGCGCCGGAATCCCTGGTGTTCCGTGCGGCCCGTATGACCCATGCATTCGACATCGACGGCCGCACCATCGGTCGAAGGTGTGGCCTGCCATTCGCACTTGAGGCACTCGGCCTCGAAGGTCACGTCGGTGTTCGGATGCTGCGTGATCCGGTGTTGTACGTATCGAAGTACAGCGCGCACCATCACTCGGCCCCATGCTTTTCTCGAAGGTGCGTCCGGAGAACCACGTTCGCATCGGACACCTTCGAGTAGTCCCCGACCGATCGGGCGTTAGTTCGGGTCACCGCGATGTGAAGGCATTCCTGACAGCCCGCTACGGGGTCCGGCTGCTGAACTGGGGCCGTCAAGTGCACCGGTTCCGTCATCGTCGTCCGCCTCGCACTCATACCGTGACCTCTCCCCGACTGCATGCCGTCTAGGGAATGTTCCCGCACAGTGCGCATGGGTGCGGTCATTATTTGCGTTGTCGGGTAGAAGATCAGGAACGGAACCGCGTGGCCCACTCGGAAAGGAGTTCACGGCAGCCGTCCCCGAACAGGGCATAACCTTCGTATGTTCCAAACTCGTTCAGGTAAGCCGATACGTCCCGGTGATCCCGGAATACCATTACTCCGGTCTGCGTCTCTACCGTGGCTATCCGCGCGTCATAGATAGTGAAGGTGTTCAATGGCGCAGTTGGCATGTGGCCATCCAAGGGGATGACGCCGAGCTCGACATTTGGAAGCAGGCTAATCGAAACCAGTCGGTCAACCTGCACGGCCATGGCCGATGAGGACAGGAATGGCCACCTAACGGCCTGCTCAGTAAGGATGAATGTGAAGCGTTTCGACGTGTCATAAAGGACGGACTGCCGCTCCAGCTTCTTCGCAATGGCCTTACTGTGGTCGCCGGGAATGTGGGCAAGACTAGCCCGGACGTAATCGGGTGTTGCGAGAAGACCGGTCACCATGGACAGCAGGAAGTACCGGAACTCTGTTGAGGATTTCTCGAATCCGGCTAGCTCGTTCTGTTTCTTCTCCAATCCTGTACGGCGTTGGGACCATGCGTCTTGCCATTCACTGTTAGCGTTACGCGCAAGTGCCGCCACTCGGGAGACAAGGTCCGGGGGTGCATCCAATGCCCTGAGAATCAGCTCCACGTCAACAAGGGTAGGTGTTAGCTTCGCCCCTTCAATGTTGCTGATCTTTGTTTGGCTCATAGCGCAACGCTGAGCGAGCCGGGTTTGAGTGATCCCGGCCCGCTTGCGGAGCGTCTTCAGCGTCTCGGCTAGGTCGGCTCTGGACTGGCCTAGCTCTTCCGGCTCAAAGGTCAAGACCCTTCACGAACTCCTCGAAGGGGACAGACTCGGCCAGTGCGATTCGCTGATATTCGAGAAACGGTGTCACGTCTCCCTCATACAGTTCTCGGCCGATCTGCGTTCCGTCCGCCTCATAGTGCATGAGGACTACTTCCGTCTTGTCGAACATCCAGAAGTCTTCAACACCCGGCAACGGATTCTCGCGCTCGGTCACGTCAATGATTCGGATATCTTCCCCGATGGGGACCTGATGGCGGTAGTACCTCTCGAACTCGAAACGCAGGTAGTCGGAGAGAGGCCGAGTCAGGATGTGCACCCGCCCGACACTTGCCCCGGATTCCCTACTATCTCGGATCATGGCCGTCCAGGAATCCTCGTACGGCCCCGGGAATCGTTCACCCGCAAGGAAGCGGGAGAACTCTTCTGCCTCTTGCGGCACGCGGTAAGCGGGCAGGGTTTCCAGTCGCCACGCCTCGCTCTGGAAGTCCTGGAACTTGGCTTGCCAGGCTTCACCAGCCAAGAGCATTGAAAGCCTCCCTCAGCACGCTTTCCGGGATCTCAACCAACCCTTCACCCTCGGGCGGGATGAAGCCGTCGAACACGTCACCCTGCACTACGAACGACCCCTTTCCGGTGCGATACAAGTTCGGGCAATCCCCTTGCCCGCACTCTCCGTTCCCGTCGCCGGTAAGGCGGGTCAGTTCCTCGCGAGCCATGCTCAACCCCCTTGGTCACAGCCCCCGTTAGGGCCGGTACGCATGACGGTACGAGGGTTGTTCATGGTCGTCTATGCGGCGACGCTGATATTCGCGTAGTCGGGTACGCCACTGTTCGGGACGGCCGTGCGGCTGCCTGTCGCGGCCTGACCCCGATGTGAGGCCCTACGCGGTTCTGTGCGGGCCGCTCGCGGACGAGATGGCCCCGCTGCGCGTAGAGCCCCCGACCGATGGCCGAGGGCTCTACGCGGGTGTCGCTGCCTAGGTCAGGCCAGGCCCGGGCCCCGTACCGGGATGGTCGTGAACGTCGGCTGAGAGAGTTGCTGCGGGCTGAAGAAGTCGTTGCCCTTGTCGTCGACCACGATGAACGCGGGGAAGTCCTCGACCTCGATCTTCCAGACCGCCTCCATGCCGAGCTCCTCGTACTCGACGACCTCGACCTTCTTGATGCAGTCCTGGGCCAGGCGGGCGGCAGGCCCGCCGATGGAGCCGAGGTAGAAGCCGCCGTGCGCACCGCACGCGTCGGTGACCTGCTTGCTGCGGTTGCCCTTGGCCAGCATCACCTTGGAGCCGCCCGCCGCCTGGAACTGCTCGACGTAACTGTCCATACGGCCGGCCGTGGTCGGGCCGAAGGAACCGGACGCGTAGCCCTCGGGCGTCTTCGCCGGACCCGCGTAGTACACCGGGTGGTCCTTCAGGTACTGCGGCATCTCCTCGCCCGCGTCCAGCCGCTCCTTGATCTTGGCGTGCGCGATGTCACGCGCGACCACGAGCGGACCGGTCAGCGAAAGCCGTGTCTTCACCGGGTACTTGGTCAGTTCCGCGAGGATGTCGTCCATCGGCTGGTTGAGGTCGATCTTGACGACGTCCCCGTCGGACTCGAGGTGCTCGTCCGTCGTCTCCGGCAGGAACCGCGCCGGGTCCGTCTCCAACTGCTCCAGGAACACGCCCTCCGCGGTGATCTTCGCGACGGCCTGCCGGTCGGCCGAGCAGGACACGGCGATGGCGACCGGGCAGGACGCTCCGTGCCGGGGCAGCCGTACGACCCGCACGTCGTGGCAGAAGTACTTGCCGCCGAACTGCGCCCCGATGCCGATCTTCTGCGTCAGCTCGAAGACCTTCTCCTCCAGCTCCTTGTCCCGGAAGCCGTGCCCGAGCTCCGAGCCCTCGGCCGGGATCTCGTCCAGGTAGTGCGCGGAGGCGTACTTCGCGGTCTTCAGCGCGTACTCGGCGCTCGTGCCGCCGACGACGATCGCCAGGTGGTACGGCGGACAGGCGGCCGTACCGAGCGAACGGATCTTCTCCTCCAGGAACTTCATCATGGAGGCCTCATTGAGGACGGCCTTCGTCTCCTGGTACAGGAACGACTTGTTGGCCGAGCCGCCGCCCTTCGCCATGAACAGGAACTTGTACGCGCCGCCGTCGGTGGCGTACAGCTCGATCTGCGCGGGCAGGTTGGAGCCGGTGTTCTTCTCGTCCCACATGGTCAGCGGGGCCATCTGCGAGTAGCGCAGGTTGAGGTTCAGGTACGCGTCGTAGATGCCCTTCGACAGCGCGGCCTCGTCACCGCCCTCGGTCAGCACGTTCTGCCCGCGCTTGCCCATGACGATCGCCGTGCCGGTGTCCTGGCACATCGGGAGGACACCCGCCGCCGCGATGTTGGCGTTCTTCAGCAGGTCCAGCGCCACGAACTTGTCGTTGCTCGACGCCTCCGGGTCGTCGATGATCCGGCGCAGCTGGGCGAGGTGCGCGGGCCGCAGGTAGTGCTGGATGTCGTGGATGGCCTCTTCGGCGAGCTTGCGCAGCGCCTCCGGCTCCACCTTGAGGAAGGTCCGCCCGTCGGCCTCGAAGGTGGAGACACCCTCGGAGGTCACCAGCCGGTAGGGGGTGGTGTCCTCTCCCATGGGGAGCAGATCGGTGTACGCGAACTCAGGCATCTCAGCCCATTCCTCACTCTGCGGGTCGACCACCCGCCTCCGTCGGCGGGCCTCAACAGCCTAGAACCTGTCCAAGCGCGGCAGCTTGTGAGGTAAGGCTCAGTTGGTTGTCCAAGAGTTGCCCACAGGGCTAGTCGCGATCTATCGCGTTTCGATACGCTGCTGTCGTGGACCTTCAGAAGAAGACCGAACCCCAGGTCGCCGAACTGCGTGCCTCGGACGCAGACCGCGACCGCGTCGCCGACATCCTGCGCGAGGCCCTCGCCGAGGGTCGCCTCACCGCGGACGAGCACGCCGAGCGGGTCGAGGGGGTGCTGAGCGCCAAGACGGTGGGCGAGCTGGAGGTCTTCATTCGGGACCTGCCCGCGGCCCACGAGCGCCGCACCGCCCCGGCCTGGACACCGGCCCCCGGCCGCCCGACCGACGCGATACCCCACGACCCGGACGAGAACGTCGTGGCGGTCTTCAGCGCCGCAGTCCGCAAGGGGCGCTGGCGCGCGGGCCGCCGTATCCACGCCTACGCGGTCTTCGGCAGTGTGGAGATCGACCTCAGTGAGGCGATCTTCGAGTACCGCCAGGTCGTGATCAAGGCGTTCTCCCTCTTCGGTAACGTCGAGGTGCGCGTCCCGGAGAACGTCTCGTTGCGCGGCACCGGCGGCGGGGTCCTCGGGAACTTCGAGGTGCACAGCCTGGACTCGCCCGAGCCCGACGCGCCCGTGGTGTACGTCGACGGCTGGGCCGTGCTCGGCAACATCGAGGGACGGCCCAAGCGCGGCAAGCTCGTCGCGGACATCCTCGACCGGGTGCAGCACAAGGTCGACAGGAGTTTGCGCAAACACCTGGACCGTTGACGGTTGTGAATCCGGTCGGGTTCGGAGTGAATCGGCCCACCCCTGATCGGCCTTCCGGAGCGCACATGAGCACCCGGAATCCAGCGGTTCGGGACCCAGTGCATAGGCGCGCGCACAGCGGGTAGGGCTTGCTGCATCGTCTCTCGCTCGCGAAGCCGTCGTCAGGAGTAGACCGTGCTGCAACCGCCGCATTCGTCCCTGCAGGTCGCTGCCGTTCCGGCCCAGCGGGTGCCAGTGCGGGACAGGGACCAAGACGCTCCATGGCACACCGAGGCGGTGTGCCGGCGCGACGAGGCCGGCCTGTTCTTCGCCCCGTCCAAGGAACCCACCGCCGCCAGGCTCTCCCGCGAGGAGGCCGCGAAGCGCGTCTGTGCCCGCTGTCCGGTCATGGTCGAGTGCCGTGAACACGCCCTCCTGCAACCCGAGCCCTACGGCGTCTGGGGCGGCCTGACCGCGGCGGAACGCCGAGTGGTCCTGGCCCGGCGCAGGCGCCGCGACATGGAACTGAAGAAGGCGGCGCGGGCGGCGCGTATCGCGCAGGCGGGCTGATAGCCACAGCGAAAAGGGCGCCCCCACCGCACCGGGGACGCCCCTTTTTGCCTGCACGAGATTCGGCTGAACGTGTAATACAGGGGCTTGGTGAACTCCCCAGGGGCGCGGGGCTGTATCGATATGCGGCTCCGCCGCGTGGGCGCGAGAAGCCCCACGCACCCGCACCCGCCGACGCTCCAGAGCCCCCGAGCTCTCAGGCGCTATTTGGCGCGATCGAAATCAATCGCACTGTACGCCCGCAGCTTGCTGAGCCGATGCTCCGAGTCGATCCTGCGCACCGTCCCCGACTTCGACCGCATCACGATCGAGTCGGTCGTCGCCGTCTCCGACCGGTACCGCACACCCCGCAGCAGCTCTCCGTCCGTGATCCCGGTCGCCACGAAGAACACGTTCTCCCCGGACACCAGGTCGTCGGTCGTGAGCACCCGGTCCAGATCGTGCCCGGCATCGACCGCCCGCGCCCGCTCCTCGTCGTCCTTCGGCCACAGCTTGCCCTGAATCGTCCCCCCGAGACACTTCACGGCACAGGCCGAGATGATCCCCTCCGGCGTACCGCCGATACCCAGCAGCATGTCGACGCCGGTACCTTCGCGCAGCGCGTAGATCGACCCCGCCACATCACCGTCGGAGATCAGCTTGATCCGCGCCCCCGCCTCCCGGATCTCCTGGATGATCCCTTCGTGCCGGGGCCGGTCGAGGATGACCACGGTCACGTCCTCCGGCGTGGACCGCTTGGCCTTGGCGACCCGCCGGATGTTCACGGAGACCGGCGCGTCGATGTCGACGAAGTCCGCGGCCTCGGGACCCGTGACCAGCTTGTCCATGTAGAACACGGCGGACGGGTCGAACATCGACCCCCGGTCCGCCGCGGCCAGTACCGCGATCGCGTTCGGCATGCCCTTGGCCGTCAGCGTGGTTCCGTCGATCGGGTCGACGGCGATGTCGCACTCGGGCCCGGTCCCGTCGCCCACGCGCTCCCCGTTGAAGAGCATCGGGGCCTCGTCCTTCTCGCCCTCGCCGATGACGACCACGCCGTTCATCGACACGGTGGAGACGAGGGACCGCATGGCGCGTACCGCGGCACCGTCGGCGCCGTTCTTCTCGCCCCGCCCGACCCAGCGGCCCGCGGCCATCGCGGCGGCTTCGGTCACCCGGACGAGTTCCAGGGCGAGGTTGCGGTCGGGGGCCTCGGAGGGGACTTCGAGTTCGGACGGCAGATGATGATGCTCGGTCATCGGAGCGCACCTTTCTGATACGACGACGGCCGGATGAGGGTTCGACCGTCGACTCTATCGTCAGTCCGACAAAATGAGCAGGGGACCCCACGGATGAGCGGACCGGGCACCTGCGACGATAGGGGGCGTGGCAGGTTCGAACGGCAAGCAGAAGACGGTCCGGGACATGATTCTCTCCCTGGGCCTCATCGGGATCGCGGCGGCGGTCATCTACGTGTTCATCCCGCACGACGACTCCGCTCCGGACATCAAGAAGGTCGACTACCGCGTCGAGCTGCTCACGGCCCGCCGCGCGGCCCCCTATCCGGTGGCCGCAC
Organism: Streptomyces sp. NPDC048420; assembly: GCF_040651535.1. Taxonomy (NCBI): domain Bacteria; kingdom Bacillati; phylum Actinomycetota; class Actinomycetes; order Kitasatosporales; family Streptomycetaceae; genus Streptomyces; species Streptomyces sp. NPDC048420. The sequence goes on along the minus strand of NZ_JBEZKG010000062.1, from coordinate 5,877 downwards.
CCGAGGGCCTGTCGGCCGGCTGGAAGGCGACCTCGGTGCGCTACCGGGCCGACCAGTCCGACGCCTGGCACCTGGGGTTCAACGCGCCCGGTGGTGAGTACGTGCAGATCGAGCAGTCCACTCAGAAGCCGTCGGAGTTCATCGACGAGGCGAGCCAGGGCGGCGAGGCGACGAAGCAGACCCAGGAGATCGCGGGCCGCACCTGGACGAGGTACACGGGCGGCCGTTACGACGCCCTCGTGCACAGCGCCGACGGGGCGACGACGGTGGTCGCGGGCACGGGGTCGTTCGCCCAGCTGACGGAGATGGCGAAGTCACTGAAGATGGCATGACGGCATGAGAAAGGGCCCCCACCCGGTGGGGGCCCTTTCTCATGTCACACGTCTCAGACGGTGGTGACGACGTCGTCGTACTCCAGGCGCGGGGAGCGCGGGAACCAGGCGTCCTCGCCCGGCTTGCCGATGTTGACGACCATCAGCGGGGTGTGGTCGTCGTCCAGGAACTCCTTCTGGACGCCGGCGAAGTCGAGGCCGGTCATCGGGCCGGCGGCGAGGCCCGCGGCACGGACGCCGATGATGAAGTACGCGGCCTGCAGGGCGGCGTTCAGCCCGGCGGCACCCTCACGGGCGGGGCGCTCACTGAAGAAGAGGTCCTTGGCCTGCGGGAAGTGCGGGAAGAGCTGCGGCAGCTCCTCGTGGAACTCGTTGTCCGCGGAGAGGATCGCGACCAGCGGGGCGGTGGCGGTCTTCGGCTGGTTGCCCTCGGCCATGTGCTGGACCAGGCGCTCGCGGGCCTCGGCGGAGCGGACCAGGGTGATGCGCAGCGGGCTCTGGTTGAAGGCGGTCGGGCCGTACTTGACCAGGTCGTAGATCGCCTGGACCTGCTCGTCGGTCACCGGCTCGTCGGTGAAGGTGTTCGCGGTGCGGGCCTCGCGGAACAGCAGGTCCTGGGCGGCGGGGTCAAGAACGAGAGACATGGGGAACCTTCTCGGGTGGCGCGTCGACCCCGGAAGCGGACCGGGGACCGGTTGACGTTCACGACCGTACGCGAATGAATTTCAACATTCAACCAAAAACGGGGTGTGGTGATCCGCTTCACAGATCACGATGGCTCTCCTACTCGGAGTCGTCCCCGTCCCCGGCCTCTTCCTCCTCGGCCAGCGCCGCGTCCAGTCGCGCCCGCGCCCCGTCCAGCCAGCGCCGGCACACCTTGGCCAGCTCCTCGCCGCGCTCCCACAGCGCGAGGGACTCCTCGAGCGTCGTACCGCCCGCCTCCAGCCGCCGTACGACCTCGATCAGTTCGTCCCGCGCCTGCTCGTACCCGAGCGCCTCTTCCGCCACCTTGCTGGTCATCCGCCCACCCTACGCATCGACACTGACACTGCTGTGCTCTCCCGGGAGCAACCCCCGGACCCCCGGCCGCGCTCCAGCGAGCCCAGGCTCCTCACTCGGCCCGCACCACCGTGAACTCGCCCTCGGCGACCCGCGCCCGCAGGCTCTCCTGCGCCGTCACCTCGTCCGGCGACCGCACCACATGTCCGTCGGACTTCTGCAGTACGGCGTACCCGCGCTGGAGGGTCGCGGCGGGGGAGAGGGCCACCACGCGCGCGTGCGTGTGCGTCAGTTCGGAGTCGGCGCGGTCCAGCAGATGCCCCAGGGTGCGGCGGGCGCGATCGGTGAGGGAGGCCACATGGTCGGCGCGCTCGTCGATCATCCGGTGCGGATCCTCTATCGACGGCCGCGCGAGGGCGTGCGCAAGCCCGCGCTCCTCCCGCTGCAGAAACGCCTCCACACAGCGCCGCGCACGGTCGCGCAGCTGTCGTACCCGTTCGTACTCCTCCCCGACATCCGGTACGACCTTCTTCGCGGCGTCCGTCGGTGTGGAGGCCCGCAGGTCGGCGACGTAGTCGAGGAGCGGGGTGTCCGGTTCGTGCCCGATCGCGGAGACGACCGGGGTGCGGCAGGACGCGACCGCCCGCACCAACTGCTCGTCGGAGAACGGCAGCAGATCCTCCACGCTGCCCCCGCCGCGCGCCACGATGATCACGTCCACGTCGTCCAGCGCGTCGAGCTCCTTGACCGCCTGGACGACCTGCGGGACGGCGTGCACCCCCTGCACCGGGACGTTGCGCACCTCGAAGCGGACGGCCGGCCAGCGGTGCCGGGCGTTCTCCAGGACGTCCCGCTCGGCGGCGGACGCGCGCCCGCAGACCAGTCCGATCAACTGCGGCAGGAACGGCAGCGGCTTCTTGCGCTCCGGCGCGAACAGCCCCTCCGCGCCGAGCGCCTTCTTCAGCTGCTCAAGCCGCGCGAGCAGCTCACCGACCCCGACCGGCCTTATCTCGGTGGCCCGCAGCGAGAGCTGCCCCCGCGGCGCGTACCACTCCGGCTTCGCCAGTACGACGACCCGGGCGCCCTCGCTGACGACATCGGCGACATCGTCGTAGACCTGGCGGAAGCAGGTCACGCTCACCGAGATGTCGTACGACGGATCGCGCAGCGTGAGGAACACGACACCCGCGCCGGGGCGCCGGGAGAGCTGGGTGATCTGCCCCTCGACCCACACGGCACCGAGCCGGTCGATCCAGCCGCCGATGAGCCGCGACACCTCGCCGACGGGCAGGGGCGCTTCGGGAGTCGAGTTCACAGCCATGCCGCGAGCGTAACGTCCGGCTACGACAACGCATCGTCACCGGCCGTGAACTTCGCGGCGGCTCCCTGGCCCATCAGCACCGACAACCCCACGAGGAAACACACCACGCCGACGACCTGAGGCGCTCCGGACGCCTCCATGATCACGGCCACGGTGATCGCCGCCCCGACGACCGGCACCACCACGTAACGCCTCCAGATCACCGGGCCACTACGCCTTCGGACCGCGAACCAGCCGACCGCACTCGCGGGCAGCAGCGTGAAGGCCGTCAGCGCGCCGATGCCGACCACGGACACCATGTGGCCCATGCCGTCGCTCCCGTCAGCGCCGTCCACCCCGCTGCGACCAGCGTGATGTCGGCCGGGCACAGTAGGGCCACGCGCACGCCGGAGCCCGTCTTCGACAGCATGCGCGGCAGGCGCCGGTCGCGGCCCATCGCGAACAACAGCCGCCCGGCCGCCGCCTGCCCCGCCAGCGGAGCGAAGGCCGCTCCGATCGCTTGCTGACGGACACCAGATCGTGCAGTCAGGTGCCGACCGAGGAGTCGATGGCGTCGTAGAACGGGGACCCCTGCCTGCCCGGGGCCGCCGCGAACTGGGCGGAGGTCGTCGGGTCCAGGAGTGCACGTGGTGTGGCCGACCGCCGTGCCGTGGTCGATGCCTGCTGGTGCCCGCCCGGCCAGTGCGACTCGGCCGAGAGCGACCAGCCGCCGAGCGAGGACGCGGGCCAAAGGTGGGCTGGCCGGCCGTCCTGGTCGGCCCCTAAGTCCAGGGTCTCGCAGTGAGCGTTCGGCGGAACCCTGGCGTCGGGCCTGGCGGGAGGGCGGGATGGATGCCCTCGCCTCCACGGGGCCGGCGCAACTGCCCAAGCTGTCCGATGGCCGGTTCGTCGAGCTGGAGAAGGAGTTGGCGCTGGGGCCAGCCACGTATGCCTGGGAAGACCAGACCAGACCAGACCAGCGCTGGGCCGTGGCCCGGATCGGGGAGCTCATCGCCCGGACGTTCGGTGTCGAGTGTTCGTCGGCGGCGGTGTGGCGGCTGATGCGCCGGGATGGCTGGTCCTGGCAGTGTTCCGCCCGCCGGGCGGTGGAGCGCGACGGGGGCGCAGTGGGCTTGTGGAGAAGGACGTGTGGCCGCAGGTGGAATGGCTGCGGCGGCGCTGGGGGCATTCATCGTCTTCGAGGGGAGGCCGGGTTCTCGATGACGCGCCACGCGCACGCACCCGGGCCGGCGTGGGCACACGCCGGTGGTGGGGGTGCGGGGCCGGTCCTGGCGCCGCTGGTCGATCGCTGCGATGTGCCGTGACAAGCCGGGCGAGGCTTCACGCCGGCCGCGCCGGCACCGCAAGTATCGGGACAAAGGACGCAATATCTTCGCGTGGACCGACTGCCGCGGCCTGGCCGTCTGCGCCCACATCCAGCTGAGGGCTCCCATCGTCTTGATCTGGGACAGTCCCAACACCCACCGAGCCGCCGGAATGCGTGACACGCGGCCGAACATGACTGGCTCACCATCGTGCAACTGCCCTCCCGTGCACTCGACTTGAACTCGGTGGAGGGCGTCTGGCCCTTGTTGCGGCGCGGCCCGCTGGCCAACGTCGCCTTCCCCGACGACGAACACCTCGAGCCCGCCCTCCGCCGGGGCCTGCGCCACATCGAGTTACGGCCCGATCTGATCGACGGCTTTCTTGCCGGCACCGGACTCACGCTCACTCGCCGGCCGACAACAATCCAGAGCGATCAGTAATTGGCGTGGCTGCGGAAGGGCGGAATGCGGACGGTGCCCCGAAGCCAGGCTTCGGGGCACCGCCGTTCATTCCCAGGTGAAGCGGACAGCCGGTACGGCGCCGCCGCTCACGCCGGAATTACGGCTCGACGTCGTGGCAGATCGCGTAGGCGGTGACTTCTCCGACGGCGGTGATGGCCTGCACGACCTGCCATCCGTTGGCAGGGCCGGTACCGGTAAAGACCGGCGCGTCGCGATCGACCGTAATGCCCGTGACGCTGCCTTGGTACCCGCCGCCGGTGGCGACGTCGTTCCCGGTGCACAGGGCAGTCGACGTGCTACCCGGTGTACCGGTCACGACGTAGGTGTCCAGCGCCGCCAACCCCTGCGGACCCTGAGCGCCCTGAGCGCCCTGCGCGCCCTGAGCGCCTTGCGCGCCCTGAGCGCCTTGCGCGCCCTGAGCGCCTTGCGCGCCCTGAGCGCCTTGCGCGCCCTGCGGTCCCTGCGCGCCCTGCGGTCCCTGCGGTCCCTGCGCGCCCTGCGGACCCTGGTAGCCCCGCGGTCCCTGCGGACCCTGCGGACCCCGCGGACCCTGGTGGCCCCGCGGACCCTGCGGCCCGCGGTTCTTGGCGTGGGCGGCGCTCGTGACCCCGTTCGGACCGGGCAGCCCGACGCTCTGCTCGGCACCGGACCTGTGGATCGCGTCGGCGATGGCCGTGGTGCACGGAACAACGTTGAGCGCTACTGCAAGTGCGCCCGCCGAAACCATTGTCGTGGTCTTCACGCGGGAACTGCGGACAGTTTTACGGCTCACCAGAGAACCTCTCTCACGAAACTCGGATTGGCCACACCGCAAGCGTGCGCACTCTGTGCGCTCATTCACCTGCGTATCTCGCCGCCTATGGCTACGGACAGGGCCGATTCTTCACTCTCCGCGATTTAATGATCACGACTAGGTTCGTGTCCCGAACGAACTTCACCCGAGCGGGCGTAATGCACCGGACAAAGTCATGATGCCGACGATCCGTTGAGGAAAAACTGCGGCGCCTGTGGTGAGGGCTGAGTCTTCTCAGACCCTGCTCACCAGGTTTCTGCGATACGCACCGCAGTCCGCGAAGAAACACAGCAAGCCTTGCCGCTCCGCCTCCTCCGATGCGGGCGCTGCGGCATCCTTGTCCGAAAGGAGCGGTGCGAGGTCATCGGGCCAGGCGATGGCAGGCGCCGGGTCCAGCGGACGATCCCGCGCTCACGCTGGGGCGCTTATCTGTGAGCACAGGTAGACGACGGCGGAGTGGTTTTCCCATGCCGAAGGCGTGGCCCAGCCCTTCCGCGAGGTAAACGCAGCCGTGCGTCGTCGAGCCAAACCGCCTGCCCATTCCGAATCTCGGTGCGCAGTGCGGGTCGACCAGGTCGTGTCCCTCTTCGTGGTGTAAGCGACCTTGCTCGACGAGTTCCGGTAACCGCGCGTCGGCCACGCCATGGGACATGGCTCCCGGGTCGC
>NZ_JBEZKG010000061.1:0-17443 GCF_040651535.1 Streptomyces sp. NPDC048420 | reverse complement strand
CCCTTGTACGACAGCGACGCGCTCCCCACGGACGACCCTTCCCAGGTTGATCAATCCGCAGATCATCCCACCGGGCAGCCAACGTGACGGTGCCCATCTGGGCGGTCGCTGTCGGGATCGGGCTCGGCGGCGAACGGCTCACTGCCCTGGCCGCTGCGGGCGCGCTGCTCATGGTTGCCGGAACTTAGGGGGGCCAGGCCATCGAGCGCGCCCACCGTTCCGGGCCGACACACACCACGGTGACCGCGGCTGTGCCACTCCTCGGTGTTCCGGAGGACAGGCGTGCCCGGACGCCTCCTGGGCCGACCGCTGCTCCGGTGGTGGGGCCTTCGCCTGTAGGCGGGGGGGCACGCTCGGCTGCCCAGGGACGCATCCAGTGAGCCAGCTCACCTACCAAAAGCGAGAGCGCCACAGTAACGTAACGACTGTTACGCAACGGATGTCATGTGAAGGGGATCGGGTGCCGAAGCAGGTGGACCATGACGAACGGCGGGAGACCATCTCACAGGCCGTCTGGCAGGTGGTCTCGGACAGCGGTCTCGAGGGCCTGACCCTGCGTGCGGTCGCAGCCGCCGCGCGCTGCACCACGGGCATGGTCACCCACTACTTCGCCGACAAGAAGATGCTGCTGGCCCATGCCCGTACCGAGATGCACCGCCGGATGGCGGCCCGTATCGACACACTGCCCGCTGCAGCCAGCGCCCGCGACACCCTCTACGGCGTCGCCGAGCAGGCACTGCCCCTGGACAGCGAACGGCACCTGGAAGCCGTTGTCTGGTCCCAGTTCCTGCTCACCACCCGACACGATCCCGCCCTGCTCGCCGAGCACACCCGCAGCCACGCCTCCTGGATCCGTCGCCTGGCCGGCCTGGTGCGCGCAGCCTGCCCGGATCGTTCGGAACCGGAAATCCTCGACGACCGGGTACGCAGCCTGGTCGCCTGCCTGGACGGTCTCGCCCTCAATGCCGTGACCGACCCGGACGCCTATCCGCCCGACCTGCAGCGGCGCGTGCTGCAGACCCAACTCGACATGATCCTCGAAGGGAACCACAGCACGTGACCACCTCTGCCCCGGCCATCACCGCCGTAGCGGCCGACGACCAGCGGATCCTTCGGCTCATCCGCGACCTCGACGCCGACCTCGCCGCCCGCTACCCCGACGAGCCCTGCACCGGCGGCGCCCACATCCACCCCGACATACGCTTCCTGCTCGCCGAGGTGAACGGCCGACCAGTCGGCTGCTGCGCCGTACAGCCCTTCCCGGCGCCAGACACGGCGGCCGAGCTCAAGCGTATGTACGTCGCCCCCGAGGCCCGAGGCCGAGGCGTCGCCGCCCGACTTCTGATCGAGGCGGAGCGCACCGCCACCGCCCTCGGCCACACCGCGATGCGCCTGGAGACGGCCATCCACCAGCCCGAGGCCATCGCGCTGTACACCCGGGCCGGCTACCTCCCGATCCCCAACTACCCGCCGTACCAGCACAAGTCCCTCAGCTGCTGCTACGCCAAGCCCCTGCCGCTGCCCGCAGCCCGATAGGCAGACAGGGAGGAACTCACGACCTTCCTCACGGACCACGGCCTCTCACCCCAGGACGTCCTCGCACCCGGCACCCAATGCTGGCTCACCAGGGACGCGGCCGCCCCGGCCATGGCTGCGGGCCTGGAGCGGCAGAGCCACTGCGTGCTGCTGCGCAGCGTCGCCGTCCGCGCCGATATTCGCGGATGCGGAGCCGCACGGCGGCTCGTCGAGCATGTCCTCGCGGAAGCGGCTGCGCAGGAAGGACGTACGGCATACCTGTTCTCCACGAGCGCCGGACCGATCTGGGAGCGGCTCGGCTTCCGCCCGGTGCCCGTCGCCGAAGCCGCCGAGGCCCTGTCCGATGCGCCGCAGGTCCGCCAGTACCGCGAGACCGGAGCACTGGCCGACGAGGCCGCATGGCGCCGTGACCTCGCAGCAGCCTGCCGCCCAAGATCTGGGGTCGCTACACGGCCGACGCACCGCACACGACCCCGGCCACCCGCAGATGAGACAGACCACTTCCGGGCTGCCGCGCTCCTTTCGGTGGCTGAGGACGAGCACTCTGATCAGTCGCCTCGCTCCCTCGCGCTCCTTTCCTGGTCCTGTAGGCCGGACTCGTACCTTCCGGCCTGCTGCCAGTACCCCGTCGGCGCAGCCTGGTCGGGGCGCAGCGAAATAAACCCTCCTCAGGTTTGTACCAGTCCTATAGGTGACAGATGCCGCCAGTCTCCTGTTTGCCGTCAAACGGGAGGAAGGATGGTGTTGAGGCATACGTCTCCTCACCCGTCCGCATGCAGCGCTCTCGCTTCGCCGAGGGCGCTGCATGCGCGTGAAGAACAAGGGAATCGCTGTGGCTGCAGAGCAGAACATCGAGCAGGAGATCGGCCGGCTGACGCTCGGGGACCCGATCACGTCCGTATCTCCCCTGCCGTATCCGGTGCCGGAGCCGGACCAGAAGTGGGACCTGCCGAACGGTTTCGCGTGGGTCTACTACGGCGAGGGTTCACGCGGCGTCAGCCGGCCGGTCATCATGGCCGACGGGTTCAACCTGGGCAAGAGCGACCTGACCGTGCTCTACGCGGGCCTCAACCGGGACTACCCGCTGATCACCAAGCTGCGCAAGCAGGGCAGGACCGTCATCCTGCTCGGCTTCCAGGAGCGCACCGCCTCCATCCCCACCAACGCCGAGGCAGCGAAAGCAGCCATCCGGCGCACCATCAACGAGCGGCTGGACAGCAGCCAGCTGGCCGTCGGCGGCTTCAGTATGGGCGGCCTCATCACCCGCTACGCCCTGGCCGAGCTCGAGTCCGAGCACGTGGCCCACGAGACCGCGTTGTACTTCTCCTACGACACCCCGCACCGCGGCGGTGTGATCCCCATCGGGATCCAGGCGTTCGCCCACTTCATCCCCACCCTGCCGGGGCAGGAGCAGAACGACTTCGCCAAGCAGATCAACAGCCCGGCCTCGCGGCAGATGCTGTACCGGCACTACAACAGCGCGGACGGCACCAACCGGCAGGACCCGCTGCGCACAGACTTCCTGCAGAAACTGGAAGACATCGGCGGCTGGCCTCAGGGTCCTCGCAGGATCGCTGTCGCCAACGGCACCGGCAACGGCACCGGCGTCAACGTCCCGCCCGGCCAGATGGCCCTGAAGTCAACCGGCGCCACCGTCTTTCCCGGCACCACCTTCTACACCCAGGCCACCGGGAGCGGCGTCACGGTCGCCGAACTGAAGCGGCTGCTGCCGGCGGCCTCGAAGGCCGTCAAGACCGACGACTTCCCCGAGTTCGACGGCGCCCCCGGCGGCACCCTCGACTCCTACGGAATCATCGCCAAGGCCCTGAAGGAAAAGGGCGGCACGACCGACCTGCGGCACCCCTCCGTCTGCTTCGTCCCCTCGGTCAGCGCCGTCGCCATCCGCGACATCGGCAACCAGGACGACCTCTACGTCAAGATCAACGGACTCGACCCGGAGGAAAGCGAACTGGACGAATTCCTGTGCTCCTCCACCACCACCGCCCACACAGAGATCACCGCCGAACTATGCGAGTGGATCATGGAACGGCTCCCGAACTGATCCCGCCGTCACACCCCGCGCCGACGGACCCGTGACACATTGGGGGCGCCCGCCCATCCACGGCCACGCGCCCCCAACCAGGCCCTGCCGGGCGAGACGGTCACGTACCCAGCCACCGGCATAACGTCTGCGCCCTGGCCGGACACACCGATCTCCCTGATGGGCCCGTTACGGGGGCGCAGCTGGCCGGCTACCGGTCAACCGTTCTGGTAGGAGTCAACGTCCCGCCTGACGTGTGGCCTTCGGCGACCGACTGGCCATCACTCTCTCAACGTCGCAGGCGCTCGCGCTCCCTCTTGTCCAGGTCCGCTATCTGCGACATTCCGCCCGAATCAGGGCAGCGCCCGGGGTGCCGCGTTCCTGCTCGGCCAGCGGATGCACCAAGCTGCGGCTCGCGCACCGAGCCGAAGCCAACACCGTGCACCGCGCCGCCGACCGGACCGAGATGAGTGCCCGCGCGGCCGCCATACGAACGGCCCTCGACACCTTCATCCACCACGCCGCAGCACGAGTTCGCCGACCCACCCACATTCAAAGGGCCCGCCAGCGGCTTCAACCTTGACGTCACCCAGCTTCTGCGCCTGCTCAACCCGTCCGCGGACGCGTCGGACGTTCCACCGCAGCCGCACAACATGCCACTCGACGATGCGATTGGCGGATTCGTGGTTGCGGGAGGCGGGGCTGTCGAAGTCGGCGGCGGAGTCCGTCTGGGCTGGCGCGCCGGAGGTAAGTGCGCAGGCCGTCGGCGAGACCCGCCCACCATTCAGTGTGGCCGAGCCTCCGGTACATGGCGCGGTCGAACTCGGCCACCCCAATGCCGTTGACGGCCCGGTCGGCAAGCCCTTCGCGCACCCGCAGGCAGGCCCGGCGCACAGCCGTCGCGCTGTCGCCCAGGCCGAAGCGGTCCGGACAGGCCTGCACTCCGCGCGAAGAAGGTGTCACGCCGACGCAGCAGCGCCCGGCTCTGGATGACGTAGAGCACCATGCGGCCGTTGCGGTGCGGGCAGCGGGAAACGCAGGCCGGCGCCGAGGTAGGTGCCGTTGGAGACGCGCGTGCCCACCATGCAGTCGTCTGCCATGTCCCGGAGTGAGGCGGGCGGCGGGCAGGCCGTCGCGACGGTCGCCGCCAGGGCACATAGCGGCGGGACGGCGCTTACGTGGCGTCACAGAGGGTCTCCAGGTGAACCCACAGAGGTACTGACAATGAAAATGATTACCGATAACGTGTCCACGGCACAGCGGGCCCTCCTCCTCACGGAGACTCCGTTTGGGCTGTCCTGACGTCTGAACGCACCGCACGAAAAAGGGGAGCTGTGGCTCATCTGCTGGTGGTCGAGAGCTGGGTCGGTTCGATGAGCAGGCTGCTGCCACGGGCGATACGGGAGAGTGGGCACGAGTTCACGTTCCTCACCCGCGATCTGCATCACTACCTACGTTCGGCGCCCGAGGGGGCGGCGCACCCGCTGCTCGGGGCGCGCAACGTGATCACAGCGGACACCAACGACACACAGGCCCTGCTGCTTGAAGTCGAGCGGCTGCACGCGGTGTTCGGGTTCGACGGGGTGATCACGTCCTGCGACTACTACCTGTCGACGGTGGCGCGGATAGCCGGGCGGCTCGGTCTGCCCGCGTCGAGCCCCGAGGCGGTGGAGAACGCCTGCCGCAAGGACGCCACCCGCCGGGTTCTGGCCGACGCCGGGGTGCCCGGGCCGCGCTTCGCCGTCCACGAGGAGTGGGCCGACATCGCGCGGGCGGCGCGGGAGATCGGCTACCCGCTGGTGGTCAAACCCGTCGACCTGTGCGCGGGCATGTACGTACGGCGGGTGGACGACGAGGAGCAACTCACTGCCGCCGTAAGGGCGCTGGCCGACTTCCCGGTCAACGCGCGCGGTCAGCGGCGGCCGCCCGTCGTGCTGCTCGAAGAACTCCTGGACGGCTCGGAAGTGAGCGTCGAGACCGTCTCGCACGCGGGCGCGGTCCATGTGATCGGCGTGACCGACAAGAGCGTCGGCGGAGCGCCCGCGTTCATCGAGACCGGCCACATGTTCCCTGCCGCCCTGTCGACCACGGACGCCGAGGCCGCCGAGCAGACCGCACTCGGCGCGCTCAAGGCGCTCGGTCTGACCGACGGCGTCGTGGCGCACACCGAGATCAAGCTCACCTCCGCCGGACCGCGCGTGGTCGAGGTCAACCCCCGCCCCGCCGGGAACCGCATCACCGAGTTGGTCCGCCACGTCACCGGCATCGACCTCGCCGCGGCCTTCGTGGACGTTTGCCTGGGCCGCGCACCCGACCTGCGGCGCACGGACACCGGGCTGCGCAGTGCTGCCATAGGCTTCCTAGTGCCGCAGACCGCGGGCATGCTCGAGGCCCTGGACGGCAGCGCGTTGCGGGACAAGCCCGGCGTTCTGGAGGTGCAGCTCGCCGAGCCCGGCAAGCAGGTGAAGGCTGCGGGCAGCAACAACGAGTACCTCGGGCACGTCATGGCGGGCGATGCCGAGGGGCTGGGCGCCCGCGACCGGGTCGAGGCGCTGCTCGGCGAGCTGCGGTCCGGTCTGGTGATCCGATGACCTCCGCCACCTCGGCGTCCACCTGCGTGACGACGTACGACGCGCTCATGGCCCAAGCCCGCGCCGGCGAGCTCGGCCCTGATCCGGCCGCCCTGCGGATCGCCGTGGCCTTCACCACGCGGCAGGCCGTACGGCACGACGGGCGCGGCACGGGCTACCGCAACGAGGTGCTCAGCCTGCGCCTGGCCGAGGCCGTCGGGAGTTGCGCGGTCGAGCCCGGCGCGCTGCCCGACACCGCGGTCGAGGACTGCGTCGGCGCGGACGTCGCCCGGCTGCTGGAGCATCCGCTGCTGCCGGTGCGCGTTGCCGCGCTCGACGCCTACCTGATGCACGTCACCCCGCACACCCCGGACAACGGGGCCCGGCCCGTGGCGCTGCCGGCCGGGACATCGCTGGAGAAGTCCCGGGCCCGGGCCCGGGCGGTGGTCGAGCTGCTGGACCTGCCGCCAGGGGCGACAGTGCTCGTGGTCGGCGTCGTCAACTCCCTGCTGGAGGCGCTGCGGTCACGGGAACTGGCCTACGTTCCGAGCGACCTCAAGGGCGGGGTCACAGAGTGGGACGAGACGGTCGTCACCGACGCGCCGGCCGAGGCCGGCCGGTGTGATGCGCTGCTCGTGTCCGGGATGACGCTGGGGAACGGGACGTTCGAGCCGCTGCGGGAGCACGCGCTGCGGCACGGCAAGCAGCTCGTGATGTTCGCCCAGACCGGCAGCGCCGTGCTGCCCCGCCTCCTGGGCCACGGGGTGAGCGCCGTGTGTGCGGAGCCGTACCCCTTCTTCTGGCTGGACGGCGGCCCCGGCACCGTCCACCGCTACCGCGCCGACGGTCCGGGAGGCGCCCGGTGACCCCGACCGCCGCAACCGCCGTACGCCCCGCCGCCCGCCCGGAACTGCTCACCCTGCTCGGCCGTACGCCCGTCGCGCGTATCACCGCCGGTCTGCCAGAACCGCACCCCGGTTTCTGGGCAAAACTCGAAGGGCTCGCCGCGGGCGGCATGAAGGCCCGGGCCGCGGTGTCCATGCTGATGGGCGCCCGTGAGCGCGGCGAGCTGCGGCCCGGCGCCCCGGTGGTGGAGTCCACCTCCGGCACCCTCGGCATCGGGCTCGCCTTCGCCGGCCAGGCCCTCGGCCATCCCATCGTGCTGGTCGGGGACAGCGAACTGGAGTCGTCGATGCGGCAGTTGCTGCGCGCGCACGGGGTGCGGCTGGAGATCGTGGACCGGCCCGCGCCCCGGGGCGGCTGGCAGGCCGCACGGCTGGCCCGGCTGCGCGAGCTGCTCGCCGTGCTGCCCGACGCCTACTGGCCCGACCAGTACAACAACCCTGACAACAGCGCTGGTTACGCCTCGCTCGCCGCCGAACTCACCGACCAGCTCGACCACCTGGACATCCTGGTGTGCAGCGTCGGCACCGGCGGCCACAGTGCCGGCGTCATCGGCCCGCTGCGCCGCCACTGGCCCGCTCTGCGACTCATCGGCGTCGACTCCACCGGCTCCACGATCTTCGGCCAGCCCGCCAGGCCGAGGCTGATGCGTGGCCTGGGCAGCAGCATCCATCCGCGCAACGTCGCCTACGACGCCTTCGACGAGGTCCACTGGGTCGGCCCGGCCGAGGCCGTGGACAGCTGCCGCCGCCTCGCCCGCGGCAGCTTCGTCAGCGGCGGCTGGAGCACCGGCGCCGCCGCCCGCGTCGCCGCCTGGGCCGCCCGCGTCCACCCCGGGGCTGTTGTCGCCACCGTCTTCCCCGACGGACCGCACCGCTACCTCGGAACCGTCTACAACGACGCCTTCGCCGCCGCCCACGGCCTCGACCCGTCCACGGCGGCCACCCGGCCCGTGGAGATCCGGCACCCGCACGCGGCCGAGGCCACCGGCTGGGTCCGATGCACTCGAGTCACCGACCCGCTGAAGGCCGCCCCTCCTTCGGAAAGGAACCCGTGAAGGCCAGCCGGCGCACCGTACGCCTCGACCTCACCGAGCCGCTGCGCATCTCCCGCTCCACCATGGCCGCCCGCGACGCCGTGTGGCTGACCATCGAACACCAAGGCGTCACCGGGCACGGTGAGGCTGTCACCAGCGTCTATTACCGTCTCGACGCCGAGACCCTTGAAGGGCTCTTCGCTGCCGCCGGTACGGACCTCGCACGCTTCCCCGATCCCGAGAGCGCCCTGGAGGCCCTGCGGGCGGGCGAGTTGACCGCTGACGGCACCACCCCGGCCGTGACGGCCGCCGTCGAGGCGGCGCTGCTCGACCTCGTCGGCAAGCGCGCGGGCCATCCCGTCCACCGGCTCCTCGGTGCCGAGGAGCCCCCGGTCGCCGCGACCGCCCGCACCATCGGCATCACGTCTCTCCCGCACGCGGCGGCCCAGGCCCGCTGTCTCGCCGCGAGCGGCTTCGAGGTGATCAAGGTCAAGGCGGGGGCGCCCGATCCGGAGGACGACGTCGAACGCGTCCGCGTCGTCCGCGACGCCGCGCCCCGAGCCCGGCTGCTCCTCGACCCCAACGGTGCCTGGACCACGGCCCAGGCCGAGGCGCTGCTGCCCCGGTTCGCCGACCTCGGTGTCGAGGCCGTCGAACAGCCCCTCGCCCCCGGCGATCCCGAAGCGCTGGGCACCCTGGCCGAACGCTCACCGCTGCCGGTCATCGCCGACGAGGACGCCGTGGACCTGGAGGACGTGCGCCGTCTGGCCGGACGCGTGCAGGGCGTCAACGTCAAGCTCGCCAAGTGCGGCGGGGTGCACGCGGCCCTGCGCATCGCCGAGTTGATCGACGGCAGCGGAACGGAGCTGATGCTGGGCTGCCTGACCGCCAGCAGCCTCGGCCTCGCACCCGCCGTCCACCTCGCCGACCGGGCCCGCTGGGCCGATCTCGACGGACACCTGCTGCTCGCCCACGACCCGTGGGCCGGCATCGGCGGCGAGGACGGCTACGTACGGGCAAGTGGACTGCCCGGCTTGGGCGTCGCGCTGCGGGAGGTGAGCCGTGAAGACGTGGCGTGAGATGCGCCGCTTCCCGCTCGCGGTCCAGCTCCTGCTGGTCAACCAGCTCGGCGTGAACACCGGCTTCTACCTCCTCATCCCCTACCTCGCCACCCACCTCACCGAGAACCTGGGCATGTCCGCCGCCGTCGTCGGTGTCGTGCTCGGCGCGCGCAACCTCAGCCAGCAGGGCCTGTTCATCATCGGCGGCTCGGCCTCCGACCGGCTCGGCGCGCGGGGTGTGATCATCGCCGGCTGTGCTCTGCGCACGGTGGGGTTCGCGCTGTTCGCGCTCGGCGACAACCTGGCCATCCTGCTCGCCGCCTCCGTGCTCAGCGGCTTCGCCGGGGCGCTGTTCAACCCCGCCGTACGCGCCTATATCGCCCAGGAGGCCGACGAGCGCAGGGCCGAGGCGTTCGCCCTGTTCAACGTGTTCGCTACCACGGGGGCACTGATCGGCCCGCTGCTGGGCAGCGCGCTGCTGCTCGTGGACTTCCGCACGTCGGCCCTGACCGCCGCCGGGATCTTCGCGGTCCTCACCGTCGCGCAGGCGCTCGTCCTGCCCGCCCGGCAGGTCGAACCGAGCAAGGGCACGGTGCTCGCGGACTGGCGCGAGGTCCTCGGCAACCGCGCCTTCCTCGCCTTCGCGCTCGCCATGGTCGGCATGTTCACCCTGGAGAACCAGCTGTACCTGCTGCTGCCCGACGGAGCACGGCAGGCCACCGGCTGGGACGGCGCGGCCGGCCTCGTCTTCCTCGTCGGCACCCTCGCCAATCTCACCCTGCAGCTGCGCATCACCCGCGCCCTCAAGGAGCGGAGGGACAGGGCACGCTGGATTTCCACCGGACTCGGCCTGATGGCGCTGGCGTTCCTGCCGCCCGCCATGGTGGCCGGTGGCTCCGGTGGGCCGGACGGGACCGTGGACGCGGCGCTGCGCGCCCTGCCCGTGCTGGCGGGAGCCCTGCTGCTCTATCTCGGGGTGATGGTCGCCCAGCCGTTCGTCATGGAGCTGATCCCCGGCTTCGGCCGCCTCCAGCTGACCGGCACCTACTTCGGGATCTTCTACGTCGTCTCGGGCATCGCCGCCGCCGTCGGCAACACCGTCGTCGGCTGGGCCATGGACACCGGGGAGCGGGGCGACGCCGGCTGGCTGCCGTGGGCGTGCTGCGCGCTGTTCGGGCTCGCGTCCGCGCTGGGCGTGGCCTGGCTGCGTCGGCTGGGATCGCTGCCGACGCCGTCGAAGCCCGCCGTACCCGCGACCGCCTGAGGAAGGACACCGAACATGACCTCGACGACGACCGCGAGTGCGCACAACCTGCTCACGGACAACCCCGAGCTGTACGAGGCCCGCTTCCCCGACCCCGACCGGCTGGCCGGACGCTGGACCGAGGACTGCCTGCGGCGGCACGGGGCGGGCCGGCGCGTGCTGGACGTGGGCTGCGGCACCGGCCGCGACGCCGCACACCTGCACTCCGCCGGCCGTACGGTGACCGGCGCCGACCTCTCCGAGGCGATGCTCGTGCACGCCCGCACCCACCATCCCGGCCCCGAGTACGTGCGTGCAGACCTGCGTGGATTCGACCTCGGGCAGTACGTGTTCGACGCTGTGGTGTGCCTGGACAGCGCCCTGCTGTACTGCCACACCAACGATCAGCTCGACGCCTTCCTGTCCTCCTGCCGCCGTGCCTTGGCTCCGGGCGGACTGCTCGTCGCGGAGATGCGCAACGGCTCCTACTTCCTGGGCCGCACCGACCTGCTCGACACACCCAAAGTCAACGAGTTCACCTGGCAGGGCACCGCCTACCGCTCCATCACCACCCTCACCATCGACCGTACGGCCCAACTTCTGCGCCGTAAACGCGTGTGGACCGCGGACGACGGATCAGAGCCCGTCAAGCAACGCTCCGCGTGGCGGCTGCTGTTCCCGCAGGAACTGCGCCACCTCCTGGCCGTGCACGGCTTCAAGGTCCTGGAGCTCCACGACGGTTCCGGCCCGCGGACCGAGCCGCCCTGGCAAGAGGGGCTGCTTCCCGGCCGTATCACCGACGCCGACCGGCTGCACGTGGTGGCCCGCCTGACCCAGCCCTTCTGACCGAGCCCGTCTCCGTGTCCTGTCGCCCCAAAAAACTGCCGCCCCCCCCCGGCATCGCATCGGCACATCCACACAGCCTGAGTGAGGAAACACGCATGCCCGACGAACTCACCCGCTCTCTCCCCTCCCCGGACCGCTTCCCGGGCCTGCGCCGCCGCGGCTTCCTCGCCGCCACCGGTGCCGCCTCGCTCGGCGCACTCGCCCTCGCCGGATGCGGCGGCTCAGACTCTGGGTCCGGCAAGGGCGAGAGCAAGGGCGACGGCACACCGAAGCGGGGCGGGCGGCTGCGCGCCGCGTTCGCGGGCGGCGGCGCCAGCGAGACTCTCGACCCGCACCTGGCCAGCCTGTTCGCCGACGTCGCCCGCGCCAAGGCGTTGTTCGACAAGCTCGCCGACTACGGCGCCGACCTGTCCGCCCAGCCCCGCCTCGCCGAGAAGTGGGAGTCCAACAAGACTCTGGACCGCTGGCAGGTCACCCTGCGCGAAGCCATCTTCCACGACGGCAAGCCGGTCACCGCGAAGGACGTCCTCTACAGTTACCGCCGCATCGCCGACCCGAAGCAGGCGTTCAGAGCCAAGGCGTCCCTGGAACCGATCGACCTCAAGGCCAGCCGCGCCACCGGCGAGCGGTCGGTCGAATTCGTACTCAAGCGCCCGACGGCCGAATTCCCTAATATCCTGGCCGCGTTCGGCGCGTACATCGTGCCCGAGTACGCCACCGTGTTCGACAAGAAGCCGATCGGTTCGGGCCCATTCCGGTTCGTGTCGTTCGCCCCGGGCCGCTCAGCGGTCTTTGGCCGCAATGACGACTACTGGGAGGGCGCCCCGCACCTGGACGAGATCGAGTTCGTCGTCGCCAACGAGGAGTCCGCCCGCGTCAACGCCCTCATCGGCGGGCAGGTCGAGTACGCCCACGAGCTCAACCCCACCACCGCCCGCGCCCACGAGGGCAAGGGACAGATCGAGATCGTGCGGCTGCGCAACAGCGCCATGCAGGGGTTCTGCATGAAGACCGACCGGGCCCCCTTCGACGACAAGCGGGTGCGCCAGGCGTTCTTCCTCATCGCCGACCGCAAGGAACTCGTCGACGGCGCCCTGTCCGGCGCCGGCGAGATCGGCAACGACCTGTTCGGCAAGGGCTACGAGTACTACGCCGACGGCCTTCCCCAGCGCGAGCGGGACCTCGACAAGGCCCGCTCCCTGCTCAAGCATGCCGGCGCCGAGAACCTCAAGGTCACTCTCGACACCTCGGCCGTCGCCGCAGGCTTCACCGAAGCCGCCAGCATCTTCCGCGACCAGGCGAAGAAGGCGGGCGTCACCATTGACGTCAAGATGGGCAGCAAGGACTCGTACTGGAGCGACATTCTCGACGGCGGCACCCTGTGCTGCTACCGCTCCGGCGCCATGCCCATCGAGGCTCACATCTCCCAGCGCCTGCTCACCGACTCCACCACCAACGCCACCAAGTGGCAGCACAAGGACTTCGACGCCCTCTACCAGCAGGCGCAGTCCACCCCCGACAAGACCGACCGCGCCGCCGTCTACGAGCGTATGCAGCGTCGCCTGTACTCCGAGGGCGGCTTCCTGATCTGGGGCTTCGCGGACTGGATCATCGGAACGGCCCGCACGGTGAAGGGGGTTAACACCAAGGCGCCCGCCAACACCATCGACTGGGCCCGCTTCGACAAGGTGTGGCTCGCGTGAGCGGACTTCGCTCCTTCGTCGCCCGGCGGCTGCTCCTCGGCGTCACGCAGACCGTGGCCGTGGTGCTGCTGGTCTTCGCGCTCACCGAGGCGCTGCCGGGTGACGCCGCGGTCGCCCTGGCCGGGGACCATCCCGACCCTGCCCGCATTGAGGCCATCCGCGAGGCCATGGAGCTGGACCGGCCCGCGGTGGAGCGGATGGCCGACTGGGCGGCTGGCCTGTTGCACGGCGACTTCGGCACTTCCCTGGCCTCCGGCCGCCCGGTCAGCCAGTACATCGCCGACGGTTTCGGCCCCACCCTGCTGCTGGCCGCGCTCACCATGGTGATGCTCGTGCCGATCGGCTTCGGGCTGGGGGTACTGGCCGCCCGCCACGAGGGGCGGCTGATCGACCGGCTGGTCAGCTCGGTGACGCTCGCCGTGTACGCAGTGCCCGAGTTCGCCCTCGGCGTGCTGCTGGTAACCGTCCTCGCCATCCAGCTGGGCTGGCTGCCGCCGACCGCCGTCGGTTACGGCACCGACCTGCTCAGCCACCCGGCCGCACTCGTCCTGCCCGTCCTCGTCCTGCTCGCCCGGCCCGTGTGCTCCCTGGTGCGTCTGGTGCGGGCCGGCATGATCGACGCGCTCGCCTCCCCGTACGTCGCGCAGGCCCGCCGCTACGGCATCTCCGGTGCCCGCATCCGCTACACCCATGCCCTGCCCAACGCCCTCGCCCCCGCCGCCCAGCAGCTCGCGCGCACCATCGACTGGCTGCTGTGCGGCGTCATTGTCGTGGAGGCGCTGTACGTGATCCCAGGACTCGGCACCGTCCTGCTCAACGCCGTCGCCGAGCGCGACGTACCCGTCGTCCAGGGTCTGGCCGTCCTCTTCGGTGTCCTGACCGTCATCCTCAACCTGGGCGCGGACCTGGTCGCCCATCGCCTCGCCCCCCGGTCGGGGGTGGCCGCGTGACGAGCTTCCGTGCGGGCCGCTTCGGTCTCGGCATCGGAGTCATCGCGGTACCCCTCGTCCTGGCCCTCCTCGGCCCTGTGTTCGCCGGTGAACCGGGCCCACGGGCCGCGTCCTTCACTCTCGGGGACGGCCACTGGCTCGGGACGGACTTCGTCGGCCGCGACGTCTGGCAGCAAGTGCTGCACGGCGGCCGGCCGGTCGTGCTGACCGCCCTCGCCGCGACCGCCCTGGCCTACCTCGTGGCCCTGCCCATCGGCCTGTTCAGCGCGCTCACCCACCGCCGCCAGCTGGAGGAACTACTGATGCGGCCCCTGGACGTGGTGCTCGCCGTCCCGTCGTTGCTGCTGATCCTGCTGGCGGCGACGGTGTTCTCCCCCGGTGCCGTAGGGCTGGCCCTGCTGGTGGCGGTGGTCAACGTGCCCGACGCGGCCCGCCTCGTGCGCGCCGCCGCCACCGAGGCCGCCGCCCGCCCCGCGGTCGAGGCGCTGCGCATGCAGGGCGAGACGTGGTGGCGCATAGCCGTCGGCTACGTCGGCCGCTCCATGCTGCGCACCCTGGCCGCCGACGCCGGCACCCGGCTGACCGGTGTGCTGTACCTGGTCGCCACTGCCGCCTTCCTCGGCGTCGGCGTGGCGCCCGACGCCGCCGACTGGGCGGTCATGGTCGACCGCAACCGCACCGGCCTGTTCGTCCAGCCCTGGGCCGTCGTCGTCCCCGCCCTGCTGATCGTCGGCCTGACGATGGGCACGAACCTCCTCTTCGACGCCGCGCTGGACAAGGGCGGGAGACAGGGCGCCCCTGCCCGCACAGCTACGTCCGGAGCCACGTGCGGAACTCTCCTGAGCCGGACAGAGAAGGAAGCACGTCCGTGAACCACGAGAACGAGACCACCGTGGATCCCGTTGCCGAGATCCGCGACCTGCGCGTCGAGATCGACGGCAAGGCGATCGTCGACGGAGTCAGCCTCAAGGCCCTGCCCGGCAAGGTCACCGCGCTGGTCGGCGCCTCCGGCAGCGGCAAGACCACCACCGGCCTCGCCCTGCTCGACGAGTACCCGCCCAGCGCCCACGTCACCGGTGACGTACGCCTGACGGCCCACGGCCTGACCGGCTACATCCCCCAGCACCCGGCGGCCGTCCTCAATCCAGCCCGCCGTATCTCCGCGCTGCTGACCGACATCGCGCGCGCCCAGGTCCGCCACCTACCGCTGAGGCAGCGTCGGCCGGCGGCCCGCGAACGCGTCCTGCAGTCCCTCGTTGAAGCCCAACTCCCTGACGCCGAGGCCCTGCTGGGTCGCTACCCGCATCAGCTCTCCGGCGGCCAGCAGCAACGCGTCGTCCTCGCCCAGGCCCTGCTGCTCGGCGCCCGCGTGATCGTCGCCGACGAGCCCACCACCGGCCAGGACGCCCTGACCAAGAGCCGCATCGTCGAGCAGCTGGCGGCGGTCGCGGCCCGCGGCATCGCGGTCGTCCTGCTCAGTCACGATCTGGACGTGGTACGGGCACTCGCCGACGACGTGATCGTCATGCGGGCGGGCCGGGTCGTCGAGTCGGGCCCGGCACCACGCGTCTGGCTTGCGCCCCAGCATGAATGGACCCGCGAACTACTGAGTGAACAGCCGCAGTTCCCGGAACCGGACAGTTCGACCGGCACCGAGCAGCCCGTCCTGCGGATCCGCGACCTCACCGCCCGCCACCACGCCGGCGCACGCGGCAGGACCGTGGTGCTGCGCACCCCCCGACTGGACCTGTACCCGGGCGAGTGCCTGGCCGTCGTCGGCCGCTCCGGCAGCGGCAAGACGACCCTCGCCCGGTGCCTCGCCGGCCTCCACCGTGACCACGACGGAGAGATCGTCCTCGACGGCACACCGCTGCCTCACAGCCTGCGCAACCGCAGCCGCACCCACCTCGCGGCCGTGCAGTACGTCTTCCAGGACGCGCGCGCCGCCTTCGACGAACACCGCACCGTACTCCACCAGGTCGCCCGCACCGCGATCCGCCTGCGCCGCGCCGACGCGGGCACCGCGACGCAGGAAGCCCGAGCCAGCCTGGCCCGCCTCGGACTTCCGGAGGACCTGGTCCAGCGGCGGCCCGGTCAGCTCTCCGGTGGCGAACTCCAGCGCGCCGCGCTCGCCCGTGCCCTGCTCGCCCACCCCCGCGTCCTCATCTGCGACGAGATCGCGTCCGGCCTCGACACGATCACCCGCCGGGGCATCCTCGACATCCTCACGACACTGGTCCGCGACCGCGACGACCTGTCCCTGGTACTGATCACCCACGATCTGGACACCGCGGCCCTGGCCCACCGCATCGCCGTCCTGGACGCCGGCGAACTCGTCGAACAGGGCTCTGCCCAGAGTATCCTGACCACCCCGAAGCACCCGTTCACCGTCTCGCTCATGGAAACCACGGCACGTCTGGCGGCCGGAACGGGCACCTGACAGGCGCACGTGCCCCCACCTCAATCGGCTGGCCGCTGCGGTGTCCTGGCTACCATGCCTTGAGCGTGACCAGGGCGCGTTGCACTGGCCGAGTCGAGGCAGACGGCACGGCACTTGCCCCGGCACTCCCGCCGGACAGGCCCTGCCCGCGCCGAAGCGGCCGCACCCGGACGCACGAGGTCCCCACGAGGAAAGCCAACGCTGCGACCGCTGCCGGCTGCACCCTCCACGACCTGCTTCCGGCCATCGCGCCCCACTTGCAAGCGCTACCACCGCTACGCTCGCGCCATTGAGCGGTGTGCATCGTGAAGTCGCAGGTCACGGGTCTGGTGTGCATGGCGAGTTGGGTACTCGTGCCGGTCGGCGGCCGATGACCATGGCGTAGATCATGGGTAGGTTCGGCTCCGGCGGGATGCCGGGTTCGGCTGCGCCCACGACCGGCCCCCGCCTACGATCCGTCAGCAGGTCGGCACGCGGTGAGAACACGGGAGGGCGCGGGGGATGCAGGAGCGGCAGTGGATCACCGCCCGCCGGAGCGAACTGGACGCCCTCGCCGAGGAGTTGGCCAAGCAACTCCAGGAGGTCCAGGCAGAGCGGGATGAACTGGCAATCGTGGAGCGTGTGTTGAACCGCCCGGACGAGCAGGCCCGGGCCGACGCCGGGGCGCTCGCTCCGGTCTTCGAAGGGCACGTCCACGCTCTGCGGACGCTGGGCGGTGTTCCACGGAGCAAGGTCCGCTACGACTGCGAGGATGATCGGGTGCCGCTCCGAGCGGTGGCCTGACCCGCGCTACGACTGGCCTCGTGCCCTGAGAGGGCGTTAAGTCCCGTTCCTGATGATGTGGTGTCGCCCGTTCGTGGGTGATGGGATGGTTCCACGCCGTGCCGTGTCGTGTGCATGATGGGGTCGCGGGCATGGAACGGATGCCGTACGCAACCGACTTGTCCGACGAGCAGTGGGCGTTGATCGAGCCGCTGGTCACCGCGTGGAAGCAGGAACGGGTGGCGCGGTCGGCGACCGGCGACCCGGGCTCCTGCGACCTGAGGGAGGTCGTGAACGCGATCTTCTATCAGAACCGGACGGGCTGTCAGTGGCGCTATCTGCCCCACGACTT
>NZ_JBEZKG010000060.1:0-18000 GCF_040651535.1 Streptomyces sp. NPDC048420 | reverse complement strand
GCCCCGACCCACCCACCGAACCCAACGCGCTACACACGCCCCCACCGGACCCGCACAGGCCGCCGCAGGCATCCAGGGGCACGGGGAACTGCGCACAACACCAGCCCCCACCGAACCCGCACCCAACCAACAACCGAACCCCGCCCAACCGCCGGAGCCAACCCGCAGGCACCTCAGGGGCGCGGGGAACTGCACACAACCCCCGCCCCCACCCACCCCGCACAGGCG
Organism: Streptomyces sp. NPDC048420; assembly: GCF_040651535.1. Classification (NCBI taxonomy): domain Bacteria; kingdom Bacillati; phylum Actinomycetota; class Actinomycetes; order Kitasatosporales; family Streptomycetaceae; genus Streptomyces; species Streptomyces sp. NPDC048420. Next base: position 17,772 of record NZ_JBEZKG010000060.1, on the reverse strand, counting down.
CCGCAGGTATCACGTCGCCGTCAGCGGCTTCGCGATGTCCTCCAACGACCTCCGCTCCGCCCGCACCGCCAACACCGCCGCCACCAGACCCGCCGCACACATCAACCCCGCCCCGATCTGGAAGGCGAGCACCGTGTCGCCGACCTTGCCCGTGCTCGTCAGGTCGGCGAACAGCAGCGGTCCGCTGATGCCGCCCGCCGCCGTACCCAGCGCGTAGAAGAACGCGATCGACATCGCCCGCGTCTCCATCGGGAACACCTCGGACACCGTGAGGTAGGCACTCGACGCCCCCGCCGACGCGAAGAACAGCACGGCACACCAGCAGGCCGTCAGCGTGGCCGCGTCCAGCGACCCCCGGTCGAACAACCACGCCGTACCGAACAGCAGCAGCCCGGACAGCAGGTACGTCGACGAGATCATCACCCGCCGACCCACCGTGTCGAACAGCTTCCCCAGCAGCAGCGGCCCACAGAAGTTGCCGATCGCGATGACCGCGAAGTAGTACCCGGTGTCCCCCGTCGGCACATCGAAGAACGTCGTGAGGATCGCACCGAAGCCGAACGTGATCGCGTTGTAGAGGAAGGCCTGGCCGATGAACAACGAAAAACCCAGCACCGAACGGCGACGGTAGTCCGAGAACAGGGTCCGCGCGATCTCCACGAACGTCACGCTCCGCCGCTGGCGGATCGTGATCTCACCCTCCGGCCGCGGCAAGGGCTCGCCGCCCCGCTCCGCCTCGACCCGCTTCTCGATCGACGTGACGATCCGCTCGGCCTCCTCGTCCCGCCCGTGGATCAGTAACCACCGCGGACTCTCCGGCACATGCCGCCGTACGAGAAGGATCACCAGCGCCAGCACGGCCCCCAGCGCGAACGTCAGCCGCCAGCCCACGTCCTTCGCGAAGATGTCCGTGTTCAGCGCGACGATCGACAGCAGCGAACCCCCCACCGCACCCAGCCAGAAACTCCCGTTGATCATCAGATCGACCCGCCCCCGGTACTTCGCCGGGATCAGCTCGTCGATCGCGGAGTTGATCGCCGCGTACTCCCCGCCGATCCCGAACCCGGTCAGGAACCGGAACAGGAAGAACCACCAGGAGTCGAAGGACACCGAGGTCAGCGCCGTGGCGGCCAGATACACCGCCAGCGTGATCATGAACAGCTTCTTGCGGCCCCATTTGTCCGTCAGCCGCCCCCAGAACAGCGCCCCCGCACACGCGCCCGCCACATACAGCGCCGCCGCGATACCGGTGACCTGCCCGGAGGAGATCGCGAGCCCGCTCCCCGGCTCCGACAGCCGGCTCGCGATGTTGCCGACGACCGTGACCTCCAGGCCGTCGAGAATCCACACGGTGCCCAGCCCGATGACGATCGTCCAGTGCCAGCGCGACCAGGGCAGCCGGTCGAGCCGGGCGGGGACGTTCGTCGTGACGGTACGGCCGGTATCGGCCTGCGCGATGGCCACGGAAGGGCTCCCTCCCCGTCGAGCGATGTCGAGCGAACCCGACCCGGGTGCCCCCGGCCGGCCCGCCTACGCCCCCAACGCCCGTGACACCGTGTAGATCAGCAACCCCACGAGCGACCCCACCACCGTGCCGTTGATCCGGATGAACTGCAGGTCACGCCCGATGTTCGCCTCGATCTTCTTCGTGGTGTGCTCGGCGTCCCAGCCGGCCACCGTGTCCGTGATCAGGGAGGTGATCTCGCGCCGGTAGGTCGTGACCACGTACACCGCGGCGCCCTCCACCCAGCCGTCGACCTTCGCCTGCACCTTCGGGTCCACGGCCATCCGCGCCCCCAGCGACAGCAGCGACGCCCGCACCCGCAGCCGCAGCTCACTGCGCTCGTCCTCGGCGGCGGAGACGATCATCGACCGTACGGCGGTCCAGGCGGACGCGATCAGGTCCTGGACCTCGCCGCGCCCCAGCACCTCGCCCTTGAGCCGCTCCACACGCGCGCGTGTGTCCGTGTCGGACTGGAGGTCGGAGGCGAAGTCCGTCAGGAACCGGTCCAGCGCCCCGCGCGCCGGATGGGACGGCATGTCCCGCATCTCGGTCACGAAGCGAAGCAGCTCCTTGTAGACGCGTTCGCCGACCTTCTTGTCGACGAACCGCGGGGTCCAGCCGGGCGCGCCGCCCTGCACCGCGTCCATGACCTGCTCGTCGTGGAGGACGAGCCAGTCGTGGGCCCGGGTCACCACCAGGTCGACGACCCGCCGGTGCCCGCCGTCCGCGACGACCTTCTCCAGCATCTTCCCGATGCCGGGCGCGATCTCCTGGGCGTCGGCCCGCCGGGTGATCGCCTCGCCGACCACGGCCTGGACGTCGGAGTCCCGCAGCACGGTGAGGGCACCCCTGAGCGCGGCCGACAGCTCGGCCGTGACCCGGTCGGCGTGCTCGGGCTCCGCCAGCCACGCCCCCAGCCGGCTGCCGATCCCGACGGCACGCAGCCGCTGTCGTACGACGTCCTCCGAGAGGAAGTTCTCGCCGACGAACTCGCCCAGCGACACCCCCAACTGGTCCTTCTTGGTGGGGATGATCGCGGTGTGCGGGATGGGCAGGCCGAGGGGGTGGCGGAAGAGGGCGGTGACGGCGAACCAGTCGGCCATCGCGCCGACCATGCCGGCCTCGGCGGCCGCGGCGACATAGCCGGCCCAGGCGCCGGCACCCTCGTGGGACGCCCACTCGGCGAGCACGTACACCAGCGCCACGAAGAGCAGCAGCCCGGTCGCGGTGAGCTTCATGCGCCGCACCCCGCGCTGTTTTACCAGGTCGGCCTCGCTGAAGGTGTTCATCGCACGGACGGCCGAAGCGGGGACGGCGCGCTGCGCGGCCCCGGCCGGACGTGTCTGCCGCTCCACGTCAGATGGTCCCGTTTCCTCTGGTTTCGTACGTTCCATCCGCTCCACCCGTTCGGTGATCCCTCACACATTGTCCCTTCCTGACCGACTCCCGGAACGGAACAAGAGTTCCCCGCGTCTGTCCGGGCGGGGGAACCGGAGAGGGCCCCGTCACTTTGATCAGGCTCATGCCTCATCATGAGCTCATCAGATCGGAGCCCCCGGGCTCCCATCGCCCTAGGAGAACAGCACCACATGACACGGCGTCATGGTTACGCCCTGCTCGCCACGATCATCGCCGTGATCGTGGCCCTGTCCACCGCCATCTACGTATCGGTGGCGGCCGACCACGGCACCAAGGGCCGGACCTCGCTGTCCGGCTCCGCGCCCTCACGTCCTTCCGCCGCGCCCGCCTCCGCCGGGGTCTGGGTCGGCGCCTGGTCCGCCTCACCGGTCGGCGCCGAGCCCGGCACCGCCACCGAGGGCATGACGGGCCGCTCCGTCCGCAACGTCGTCCATGCCGGCGTCGGCGGTACGAGTGCCCGTATCACCCTGTCCAATCTCTACGGCCGGACCGCGCTGACCATCACCCACGCGTCCATCGCCCTCGCCGCCGGTCCCGAGACCCCCGCGGCGAGCGCGGGGACCGTGCGGCGGCTCACGTTCGCCGGGAGCACCACGATCGTCATCGCGGCGGGCGCGCAGGTGCTCAGCGACGCCGTCGCACTCGCCGTCCCGGCGGGCGGCGACGTCCTGGTCACCACCTACTCCCCCACCCTGTCCGGGCCGGTCACCTACCACCCGACGGCACGGCAGACGTCGTACGCCGGAGAAGGCGACCTCACCGAGGACGAGACCGGCGCCGGGTACACCGAACAGGTGGACTACTGGCGCTACCTCACCGCCCTGGACGTGCTCAGCGACCAGGCGGACGGCACGGTGGTCGCCTTCGGCGACTCGCTCACCGACGGCAAGAACTCCACCGCCAACGCGAACGCCCGCTGGCCGGACTTTCTGAACCGGCGCCTGCGCACCGCTCTCGCGGACGGTCAGAACCTCCCCCGCTACAGCGTCGTCAACGCGGGGATCGGCGGCAACCGGGTCCTCTCCGACGCCCGCGGGCGCCCCCTGGAGAACCAGGCCGGCATCCGCCGCTTCAGCCGGGACGTCCTCGACCGTCCCAACGTCAAGGTCGTCGTCATCGACCTCGGCATCAACGACATCCTCCGCACCCCGGGCACGGCCGACCCACAGAAGATCCTCACCGGCCTGCGCGACCTGGTCCGCCAGGCGCACGCGCGCGGGATCAAGGTCGTCGGCGCGACGCTCATGCCGTTCGGCGACCGCAGCGGGTGGACCTGGGCGCGGGAGGGTGTGCGTCAGACCATCAACGCGGAGATCCGGTCGGGGAAGGTGTACGACGCGGTCGTCGACTTCGACAAGGCGGTACGGGATCCGTACGACCCGCGGCGGCTGCGTTCCCTGTACGACTCGGGGGATCGGCTGCATCCGAACGACAGGGGGTACGAGCGGATGGCCGATGTGTTCGATCTGGAGTACTTGAAGGGATCGGCGGCGGCTCGACTGTAGCTGCGGGTGCAAACGGGGGGGTGCAGTCAGGCAGGCCGTGGCTGCACCCACTGAGGGGCGCGGGGAACTGCGCGACCAGCCCCCACCGGCCCGCACCCGCCCACCGACCGCTCAGTCCCGCCGGCGTTCCAGCCTCTGCTGCCGCCGCTCCTCCCGGAGCCGCTGCCGTTCCGCCCTCGTCACCTTGCGTTCGACGCCGACCCCGCCCCAGAACGCGAACCCGGTTACGATCACCCGAGGTGCCCCGGGCTCCCCCGGCACACCGTCCTCGCGGTGGTCGAAACCCCCCATGATCCCGATCCCGCGCACCACGACCTCGACCCCGGGCTGCACGATCACCTGCACCCCGCCCATGATCGCCGTGCAGTTGATCTCGACCTCGCGGTCCGCGAAGTTCGCCTCGCGCAGGTCGATCACCCCACCGCCCCAGAAGGAGAAGCAGTTGAAGCGCCGGGGCACCGTCCAGCGCCCCTTGCGCTCGAAGCCGGACATGACGGCGACACCCCACGTCGACGAGCCCTCGCCGCCGACGATCCGGGACGGCCAACTCCCGTCCGGCTCGGGCCTCTTCACCATGTCGACCTTGGGATCGACCACCTGCCCGACCGGCAGGTCCCGGGTGATCGGCGCGAGCTCCCCGTAGGTCCGCGCCTTGTACGTCGTGTCGAGCCGCTCCTCGAACTCCTCCATGTCGAGCCGCCCTTCGGCCAGGGCGTCCCGCAGGACCTCGGCGACTCGCTCACGATCGGCGTCGGAAGCCCGGAGCTCCGGGAGTTCGTCGGTCATGCGGTCAGCCTACGAGGAACCCCTCGCCACGGCTACGACACCGCTTTCTCCGCCGCCCCCGCGTACATCTTCGCGATCACCGCCTCGATGTCCGGTTCCCGCACCGACAGGTCGACCAGCGGGTACTCCGCCGCGACCCGGGCCACCAGTTCCGCCGCCGACTGCCCCGCCGGGAACGCCAGCCACTGCCGGGGTCCCTCGACCTTGACCACCCGCGCAGGCGCCGCCTCGATCGGCGGCAGCTCACGTTCCAGGTCCACGACGAGCGTGCGCTCGCTCTCGCCCACCTCGTGGAGGCCGGTGAGGGGACCGTCGTACATAAGGCGCCCGTGGTCGATGACCATCACGCGGGAGCAGAGCTGCTCGATGTCCTGGAGGTCGTGGGTGGTCAGCAGGACAGTCGTGCCGCGCTCGGCGTTCAACTCCCGCAGGAATCCACGCACCTTGGCCTTGGAGATGACGTCGAGGCCGATCGTCGGCTCGTCCAGGTACAGGACCTCGGGGTCGTGCAGCAGGGCCGCCGCGATGTCGCCCCGCATCCGCTGGCCCAGGGACAGTTGGCGTACCGGCACGTCCAACAGGTCCTGCATTTCGAGGAGTTCGACGCAGCGGTCGAGGTTCTCGCGGTAACGGGCGTCCGGGATGCGGTACATGCGGTGCATCAGCTTGTAGGAGTCGATCAGCGGGAGGTCCCACCACAGGGTCGTGCGCTGGCCGAAGACCACCCCGATGCGGTGCGCGAGCTTCGTCCGCTCCCGGGACGGGTCGATCCCCGCCACCCGCAGCCGGCCTCCGCTCGGCGTCAGGATGCCCGTCAGCATCTTGATCGTCGTCGACTTGCCCGCGCCGTTGGGGCCGATGTACCCGACCATCTCGCCGCGCGCCACGGTGAAGGAGATCGAGTCGACCGCCCGCACCTGACGCCGCTCCCGTTTCAGGAAGCCGGTCTTCTTGCGCACGTCGAACACCTTCTCGACGTGGTCGAGTTCAATGAAGGCGTCCGTCGCCAGGTCCGTCGCCGCGTCCACCGCCACGTCCATCATTAACTCCCCGTACTCCGATACGAACCGAGGCCGGCCCGCCATGCCAGACCGGCCGGCACACAACACGCCACCGCCACCAGCGGGGGCGCGAAGGCCGCCCACTCGGGCAGCTCCAGCGGGTACGGCCTGCCCAACACATAGGAGGCGGGTACCCAGTTGACGAAAGCGAGCGGGAACATGAAGGTCACGCCCCGCACGAAGTCCTTCCCGAACACGGTCGGCGGGTACTGCAACAGGGTCGTACCGCCGTAAGTGAACGCGTTCTGCACCTCGCTCGCGTCCTGAGCGAAGATCTGGAAGGCCGCGCCCGCCACGAACACCGCGCAGAAGATCACCGCCCCGCTGACCACCATCACCGGCACCAACAGCATCTTCGCCGCGCTCCAGTCGACATCGACCGCCGCCACCGCCCAGACCAGCACCACCGCGCCCTGGATGATCCGGCCCAGGCGGCGCGGCGCGAAGTGGTCCGCGCCGATCTGCGCGAGCACCGGCGCGGGCCGCACCAGCAGGGTGTCGAAGGAGCCGTCGCGGATCCGGGCGCCCAGCACGTCCACGGAGCCGAGCACCAGGTGGGCGATGCCGAAGGCGGTGACCGAGAGGCCGTAGAGGAAGGCGATCTCGGGCAGCGTCCAGCCGCCCAGCGAGTCGACCTGCGAGAACATCATCAGGATCGTGACGAAGTCCATGGCGGTCATCAGCAGGTTGCCGCACATCGTGACCACGAAGGAGAAGCGGTAGGTCATGGAGGAGCGCAGCCACATGCCCGCGATCAGCCAGTAGGCCCGCAGGCCCTCGCGCGTCCTCGACGTCCCCAGGGCCTCAGCCACCCTGGACCACCACCCTCCGGGTCGCGGCCTGCTGGAGCAGCCGTCCGGCCGCCAGCAGCACCACCGCCCAGGTCGCCTGGAAGGCGTACGCGCCGAGCGGGTCCGTCTCCCCCATCAGCACGTCCGCCGGCATCTGGATCTGCGCCGCCCACGGCAGCGCGCGCACGATGTCACCGAGGACGCCCGGGAAGGCGTTCAGCGGGAGCACTATGCCCGAGCAGAAGACCCCGAGGATCATCACGGCCTGCGAGATGCCCTGGCCGTCCATCAGCCAGAACGCGCTCAGCGCCGCGAGATAGCGGATGCCGAAGCTGACCACCATCGCGAGCACCAGCGCCACGAACAGGGCCGCCCAGGAGGTGACGTCCGTGGGCAGTGCCATCGGGAAGAACAGGGCGCCGAGGACGAAGGGGATCACTCCCCGTCCCAGCAACTGGAACAGCGAGCGGCCCAAGTCACTGGCCAGCCACCACAGTTGGAGGTCGGCGGGCCGGTACAGGTCGACCGCGATCTCCCCCGTGCGAATGCGGTCCATGAGGTCCTTCTCGGCACCGCCGCCCTGGATGGCGAGAGTCGCGTAGAGACACTGCCCGAGCCATACATAAGTGACCGCCTGCGCCTGGTCGTAGCCCCCGAGATGGGGCTTCTCGTCCCACAGCGCGAGATACGTGTAGACGAGGATCACACCGAAGACGGTGTTGGTGAACACCCCTGCGAGCGTCGCCGCCCGATACGTCGCGTACCGTCTGAATCCCCCCGCCGCGACGGCCGCGTACAACCGCCCGGAACCCACATTCACAGCCCTCCCAGTCCGCTGGACACCGAAGCGCAGGAGCCTAGTCCGCCGGTGGTGACGTACGCCACGCGTTTTTCCGGCCGGACCCGTGCCGTGATCGGGAACGGAACGCGTGGTGCGAGAGTCTTCGACTGGGGGCGCAAAGGCGTTATGAGGGCGTACAGGAACGTACGACGCGAAACAGGAGTCCGTGCACGACATGAGCGACCAGCCGCAGCAGCCGACCGAGGGCTGGGCACCACAAGAACCGCAAGCGGCTGAAGAGCCCGACGGAAAGAAGAAGGGCAAGCGGCCCAGGCGCACGGGCTGGCGACGGGTAATCCCGACATGGCGCATGGTGCTGGGCGGCTTCGTCCTCGCGCTGATGGCCCTGGCCGGCCTGTTCTACGTCGGCTACTCCATGGTCAAGATCCCACCGGCCAACGCGCTCGCCACCAAGCAGTCCAACGTCTACCTGTACGCCGACGGCAGCCAACTGGCCCGTGACGGCGAGGTCAACCGCGAGAACGTCGGCCTCTCGCAGATCTCCAAGGACGCGCAGCACGCCATCCTGGCCGCCGAGGACCGCGACTTCTACACCGAGTCGGCGATCGACCCGAAGGCCATGCTGCGCGCCGGGTGGAACACCGCCACCGGCAAGGGCAAGCAGTCCGGCTCCACGATCACCCAGCAGTACGTGAAGAACTACTACCTGGCCCAGGAACAGACCGTCACCCGCAAGGCCAAGGAGTTCTTCATCTCGATCAAGCTGGACCGCGAGAAGTCCAAGGACGACATCCTCGAGGGCTACCTCAACACCAGCTACTTCGGCCGCAACGCCTACGGCATCCAGGCCGCCGCCCAGGCCTACTACGGCATGGACGCCGTCGACCTCGACCCCGCCCGCGCCGCCTACCTCGCCGCGCTGGTCAACGCGCCCAGCGAGTACGACGTCGTCGCACACCCCGAGAACAAGGCGGCGGCCGAGGCCCGCTGGAACTACGTCCTCGACGGCATGGTCAAGAAGGGCTGGCTGAGCGAGTCCGCGCGCACCGGCGTGAAGTTCCCGATGCCGAAGGAGCAGACCGTCTCCACCGGCCTGTCCGGGCAGCGCGGCTACATCGTCCAGGCGATCAAGGACTACCTCACCAGCAACAAGATCGTCACCGCGGACCAGCTGGAGGCCGGCGGCTACCGCATCACCACCACCCTGGACAAGACCAAGCAGGACGCCTTCGTGACGGCCGTCAACGACCAGGTGATGAAGAAGCTCGACAAGAAGAACAACAAGGTCGACAACTACGTCCGCGCGGGCGGCGCCTCCGTCGACCCGAAGACCGGCAAGGTCGTCGCGATGTACGGCGGCATCGACTACGTCAAGCAGTACACGAACGGCGCGACCCGAGGCGACTTCCAGGTCGGCTCCATCTTCAAGCCCATCGTGTTCGCCTCGGCCGTCCAGAACGACTCCCGGACGCAGGACGGCCAGACCATCACCCCGAACACCTACTACGACGGCACCAACAAGCGTCCGGTCGTGGGCTGGAGCGGCGGCAGCTACGCCCCCGAGAACGAGGACCAGGGCTCCTACGGCGAGATCACCGTCCGCGAGGCCACCGACAAGTCCGTCAACTCGGTGTACGCGCAGATGGCCGTCGACGTCGGCTCGGACAAGGTCAAGCAGACCGCGATCGACCTGGGCATCCCCGCCGACACCCCCGACCTCACGGCGTCCCCGTCGATCGCGCTCGGTGTGAACACCGCGAGCGTCCTCGACATGGCGGAGGCCTACGCCACCCTCGCCAACCACGGCCGGCACGCCACGTACACGATGATCGACAAGATCACCAAGGACGGCTCGGAGACCGTCGAGCTGCCCCAGCAGAAGACCAGGCAGGCCATCAGCCGCGAGGCCGCCGACACCACCACGTCGATACTGCAGAGCGTCGTCGACAACGGCACCGCCACCGCCGCCCAGGCCGCCGACCGCCCCGCCGCGGGCAAGACCGGTACCGCCGAGGAGGACACGGCCGCCTGGTTCGCGGGCTACACCCCCGAACTCGCCACGGTCGTCTCGGTCATGGGCCAGGACCCGGTGACCGCCGCCCACAAGTCGCTGTACGGCGCGATCGGCCTGGAACGCGTCAACGGCGGTGGCCCGCCGGCCGAGATCTGGGCGCAGTACACCAAGGCCGCCCTCAAGGGGAAGCCGGTCGGCGACTTCGACCTCGAACTCCAGGCGGGCGCGGAAACCCAGGCCCCGAGCACCCAGGCCCCGCCCGACCCGACCACGAGCGCCCCCGCCGGTGGCGGCACCACGGGTGACACCACCGGCGGCCAGGACACCCAGGGCCAGACACAGGGCCAGACACAGGGCCAGGACAACGGCGGTACGACCACCACCGGCGGCGGCACCACGACGGGCGGCACGACCGGGGACCCGACCACCGGCGGCACCACGACCGACGGCGGCACGACGGGTGAGACCAGCGGGGATCCGACCACCGGCGGCACCACGACCGACGGCGGGACGACGGGGGACACGACCGGAGGCACCACCGGGGACTCCCCGAGCGGCGGAGCCACGGGCGGCCAGGGCCAGACGACCACGACCCGCAGGGAGTAACCACGCCTCAGTGGAGGTCGCCTTCCCGGAACGGCGAGGGGGGCCGGTGACGATGGTCACCGGCCCCCCTCGCCGTCGTATTACAGGTACAGGCCGGTCGAGTCCTCGGAACCCTCGAACCGGTCCGCCGCCACGGCGTGCAGATCACGCTCGCGCATGAGCACGTACCCGACGCCCCGCACCTCGACCTCGGCGCGGTCCTCGGGGTCGTAGAGCACCCGGTCGCCCGGCTCCACGGTCCGTACGTTCTGCCCCACGGCGACGACCTCGGCCCAGGCCAGCCGGCGCCCGACGGCCGCGGTGGCGGGGATGAGGATGCCGCCGCCCGACCGCCGCTCGCCCTCACCGTTCTCCTGCCGCACGAGTACGCGGTCGTGCAGCATCCGGATGGGCAGCTTGTCGTGCGTGGTGTCGATTCTCTTGGCGCTCACGCCACTGAACCTACCTGCCTTCGGGGCCCGTGTACGCGTCCGGGTCAGCCCTTGCGACGCCGGGTGCCGAGGGCGAGCAGCCCCACGAGCCCCACGGCGACGAGGGCGACCGGCACGACCCGCTCCAGACGCGGCGCCCCCTCCTCGTCCACGAACTGGGCCTTCACCTCGGTGACGGCCCTGTTGACCGAGACGTACGCCCGCCCGAGTGTGTGGTCGATGTTGGAGACGACCTTGGCCTTGGCGTCGCCGACGATCGTCTTCGGGTGCACCCGCACCCCGATCTCGTCGAGCGTCTCGGCCAGCACGTCGCGGCGGCGCTTGATGTCCGCCTCGATCTGCGCCGGGGTTCTGATGTCCGACGTGTCCGCCACGGCAGGCCTCCGAAGTCGCTTTCTCGTTGTCGTCCTGGACAGTCTGTCAGTTCCGCCCGCGACCGCACTGTCAGGACCCCCGGTTACGCTGAGCCAATGAGCGAGCGACTCCAGCCCGGGGACGTGGCCCCCGCCTTCACCCTGCCCGACGCCGACGGCACCGAGGTGTCCCTGTCGGACCACAAGGGCCGCAAGGTCATCGTCTACTTCTACCCGGCCGCCCTGACCCCCGGCTGCACGAAGCAGGCCTGCGACTTCACCGACAACCTGGAGGTGCTGGCCGGCGCGGGCTACGACGTCATCGGCATCTCCCCGGACGCGCCGGAGAAACTGGCGAAGTTCCGCGAGAAGGAATCCCTGAAGGTCACGCTGCTGGCCGACCCGGAGAAGAAGGTCACCGAGGCCTACGCCGCGTACGGCGAGAAGAAGAACTACGGCAAGACCTACATGGGTGTCATCCGCTCCACGATCATCGTGGACGAGGAGGGCAAGGTCGAGCGGGCCCTGTACAACGTCCGGGCGACGGGCCACGTGGCGAAGATCATCAAGGATTTGGGTATCTGAACGAGATCCAGTTGTCAGGAGCCAGGTCGGGCCGCTCCGGCACCGGCCTGCGCTCCTCGCCCCATTCCCCGGGGGCGAGTTCCTCGGCGACACGCCGCCAGAACCGCACGGCCTTCGCGTTGTTCTCCTGAAACGCGATCTCCCACGCCCCCGGATGCCGCGCCACCACCTCCCGGACGGCCCACAGCCCGATCCCGGTACGCCGTACGCCCCGCACGACGAAGAAGCTGTTGAGCACGCGGGTGGGCTGCCCGACCGCCCGCACAAAAGCGAACCCGACAGGACGCTCGCCGACGGTGAACAGATACGCCGCCCAGTCCGCGTCCCCACTGAAGGCAGCCTCCAGCCGCTCACGCCTGAACGTGCCGTCCGGGCTGGGCAGTTGGCCGCCGAACTCGGACAAGTCGTGGCGGAAGAGCAGCCAGAGGCGCTCGATGGTGGGCCGGTCGGTGGGGGTGGCTGGGCGGACGGTGACGTCCGGTTGTGTGGTCATGAAAAAAGCCTTCCGAACGGACAAGGTCCGTGCCGGAAGGCCGCGTTGACGAGAGACAGGATAGCAGCTCTTTACATTTCCGGCGTGACTGTCTGATTAGCGAGTCGTTATTCCGTGCGAGGCCGCGAACATGCGGCCGGATACGGAGGGGGTTCGATGGGGGCCAGCGCGTACACCAAAGAGCGGCTGGAGGAGGCGGCTCGGGGGGCGCGGACGTTGTCCGAGGCTTGCGAAAGGTTGGGGGTGGAGCCCAAGAGCTGGAAGCGCCGGTATGTACACGAGCGGATGAAGAAGCTCGGAGTGGACGTCTCGCACTTCGATCGCGAGGGGGCCAAGTGGACAAGAGAGATCCTTGAGCCAGCGGTCGCTGTGTCGGCAAGCGTCAACGAAGTCCTGCGGCGACTCGGACTGGAGGTGGTCGGCGGCCACCACACGAACATCTCCCGGCGTATCAAGGCCTACGGCATCGACACCTCGCACTTCTCGCTGGTGGTCCGTACGGAGCGGCAGCGGTACAACCAGCGCCGCCGGACCGCCCAGGAGATCCTCACCGAGGACACATCGACACATGCCCGGCGGGTACCGAGCAGCCGCCTGAAGCGAGCGATGCGCGAGGTTGGGGTGGACGACCAATGCGCCCTGTGTGGGATCGAGGGCGTGTGGCTCGGGGAGCCGCTCCCCTTGGAGGTCGACCACATCGACGGCAACTGGCGGAACAACCGCATCGAGAACCTGCGGCTGCTCTGCCCCAACTGCCATTCGACGACGGACAGTTACCGGGGGCGCGGCAAGGTGCGCGTCTCGTGACCAGCGGCGTCCGGTACAGCCGCGAGCGCCTGGCCGAGGCAGCGACTCAGTGTTCCAACCTCGACGAGGTCATTGCCTTGTTCGGCACCCGGCCATACGGCTACCTCCGCAAGTACCTGACCAAGCGATTCGACCACTTCGGCATCGACATCTCGCATTTCAGCCCCTGCGGAAGGTTCGCCCGGCCCACCCCCGATGAGTTGCGGGCGGCTGTCACCGAGTCCTCCTCCATGGCGCAGCTGCTGCGCCACCTCGGCCTCACGGACAACGGTGCTCAGCGGAAGAAGCTGCGTAAGTGGATCGACGACGACCGCCTGACGACGGCACACTTCTCGGGGCAGGCACACCAGCGGGGAAAGCGGGCTCCGAACGCCAAGCGACCTGAAGATGTTCTGGTACAGCACGAGGGCAAACAGCGGACGACGACAACACGCCTACGTCGAGCGCTCCACGAGGTCGGCGTATCTGACGAGTGCGCCGGATGCGGCACCGGCCCCGAGTGGCTCGGCAAACCCATGACCCTGGAGGTCGACCACATCAACGGTGACTGGAGCGACGATCGGCGGGAGAACCTGCGGTTGCTCTGCCCCAACTGTCACGCGATCACCAGCACCTGGTGCAGGGGAGGCAACAAGCGCCGAGCAGCTCCCGGTACGATGGCAGGCGGCTAGCGGCGGTGGTGCAATGGCGACACAGCAGACTTAGGATCTGTGGCCCTTGATCGGGCTTGAGGGTTCGAATCCCTTCCGCCGCACACAAACGGCCTGCGAATCGAAGGATCGATACGCAGGCCGTTCTCGTGCGCACCTCAGCCCAACAGCTCCCGCACCACCGGCACCAACGCCCGAAACGCCTGCCCCCGATGACTGATCGCGTTCTTCTCCTCCGCCGTCAGCTCGGCGCAGGTCCGGGTGTCGCCCTCCGGCTGGAGGATCGGGTCGTAGCCGAAGCCGTTCGTGCCTGTGGGAGCGTGCCGCAGGACACCCCGCAACTGACCCTCGACCACCCTCTCCGTGCCGTCCGGCAGCGCCAGGGCCGCCGCGCAGGCGAAGTGGGCACCCCTGTGTTCGTCGGCGATGTCCGACAACTGGGCCAGGAGCAATGCGAGGTTGGCCTTGTCGTCCCCGTGGGTGCCTGCCCAGCGGGCCGAGAAGATGCCCGGGGCGCCGTTCAGGACGTCTACGCAGAGGCCGGAGTCGTCTGCGATCGCCGGCAGGCCCGTTGCCTGGGCCAAGGCGTGGGCCTTCAGCAGGGCGTTCTCGGCGAAGGTGACGCCGGTTTCCTTGACGTCGGGGATCTCGGGGTACGCGTCCGCGCCGACGAGGTCGAACGGCAGACCTGCGTCGGCGAGGATCGCGTGGAGCTCGGTGATTTTGCCGGCGTTGCGGGTGGCGAGGATCAGGCGGGTCATGCCCACCAGTATTACGGCGTGCAGACCTTGGTGAGTTCGCCGGCCGCGTCGGTGACCGGGCTCAGGTCCGGGGTCTCGTCGCCGTTCTTGACCGCCGTACGGACGTTGGTGACGGCCGTGCTGAGGTCGTCGACCGCCTTGTTGACGTCGGCGTTGTCGGTCTTGTCGCCGATCTCGTCGAGGTTCTGGTCGATGGAGGTGAGGGCCTCGTCGATCTGGGTCGGGTCGTTCGACGCGTTCTCCACGGCCTGCTGGAGGTCGGTGACACTGTCGGCGACGGCCTCGGCGGTCTGGACGCAGTCGAGTGCCTTGCTGACCGCGTCGCAGCCGGTGGTGAGACCGGCCGTCAGTGCTACGGCGGCCACCGCGGCGGCGACGGTGGCGATACGGCGACTACGTCGACGTCGGCTCGCGGCCATGGATGTGTTCCCTCCTGTGGGCAGGCCTCACAGGCCCCCGTTGTTGATGCTGGCCGGACGTCCGCTGTGCACGACGGACGCCCGTACTTCCAAGGACGCCGGGGTGGCCGGCGGGGTTGCCCGCACCGGCCGTCATTCTTGGCGTTCCCTTTACCTTTCGAGGACCGTATCAAGCGCCTTGCTCTGCAGGACAGCGAGTTCCGAGCAGCCCGAGACGGCGAGGTCGAGCAGGGAGTTGAGCTCCTCGCGGGCGAAGGGCTCGGCCTCGGCGGTGCCCTGGACCTCGACGAAGCGGCCGTCGCCGGTGCAGACGACGTTCATGTCGGTGTCGGCCTTGACGTCCTCCTCGTAGCAGAGGTCCAGGAGCGGGACTCCGCCGACGATGCCGACGGAGACCGCGCTCACGGTCCCCGTCAGCGGCTGGCGGCCTGCCTTGATCAGCTTCCTGCCCTGGGCCCAGGAGACGGCGTCGGCGAGGGCGACGTAGGCGCCGGTGATGGCGGCGGTGCGGGTGCCGCCGTCGGCCTGGAGGACGTCGCAGTCGAGGACGATGGTGTTCTCGCCGAGCGCCTTGTAGTCGATGACCGCGCGCAGGGAGCGGCCGATGAGGCGGCTGATCTCGTGCGTACGGCCGCCGATCCTGCCGCGGACGGACTCGCGGTCGCCGCGGGTGTTGGTGGCGCGGGGCAGCATGGAGTACTCGGCGGTGACCCAGCCCTCGCCGCTGCCCTTGCGCCAGCGCGGGACGCCTTCGGTGACGGAGGCGGTGCAGAAGACCTTCGTGTCGCCGAAGGAGACGAGGACGGAGCCCTCGGCGTGCTTGCTCCAGCCGCGTTCGATGGTGACCGGGCGGAGTTGTTCGGGGGTGCGGCCGTCGATTCGAGACATGGCGTTGAGCCTAGCGGGAGCGGGGGATGCGGAAGGGCCCCCTCCCGCGACCGGGCTCAGCGGGAGGGGGCCCTCAACCCGGGATGATCCCCAGGCTTCACATCATGTCCTCGATCTCCGCCGCGATCGGATCGGCGTCGGTGCCGATGACGACCTGGATTGCGGTGCCCATCTTGACGACGCCGTGGGCGCCGGCGGCCTTGAGGGCGGCCTCGTCGACCTTGCCGGCGTCGATGACCTCGGTGCGCAGGCGGGTGATGCAGCCCTCGACCTCTTCGATGTTCTCGATGCCGCCGAGTCCGGCGACGATCTTCTCTGCCTTGGTGGCCATGTGGGTCTCCTCACGCAACTCAAACGTCAGCAGCTGGTCTACACCACCGGACGGGCGGTCGCCAACCCGAAGTCGACCGGTTGCGGAACTGACGGGTTCCTTATAACGACCCCATCGTGTACAACAGGTCTACACCACTGAGTGGTGTAGACCACCACCCGATGGAGGAAGCGTTATGAGCACCGCCACCGCGCCCTCGGCGGCGCCCACCAAGAAGTGGGGATCAGGCCTTTTCCAGGGCCTGCAGAAGGTAGGCCGCAGCCTGCAGCTGCCGATCGCCGTGTTGCCGGCGGCGGGGCTGATCGTCCGACTCGGCCAACCGGACGTGTTCGGCAAGGACGGCCTGGGTTGGGACAAGGTCGCCTCGGTCTTCAACAACGCCGGCGGCGCCATCACCGGCGCCCTCCCGATGCTCTTCTGCATCGGCGTCGCCATCGGCTTCGCCAAGAAGTCCGACGGCTCGACCGCCCTCGCCGCGCTGGTCGGCTTCCTGGTCTACAGCAAGGTCCTGGAGTCGTTCCCGGTCACCGAGGCAAAGATCACCAAGGGCGCTGACATAGCCGCGAGCTACAACAACCCCGGCGTTCTCGGCGGCATCATCATGGGGCTGCTCTCGGCGGTCCTGTGGCAGCGGTTCCATCGCACGAAGCTGGTCGACTGGCTCGGCTTCTTCAACGGCCGTCGTCTCGTGCCGATCATCATGGCGTTCGTCGGCATCGTCGTCGGCGTCTTCTTCGGGCTGGTCTGGGAGCCGATCGGCGAGGGCATCGCCAACTTCGGTGAGTGGATGACTGGTCTGGGTTCCTTCGGTGCCGCCCTCTTCGGTCTGATCAACCGCGCGCTGATCCCCGTCGGCATGCACCAGTTCGTGAACACGGTGGCATGGTTCCAGCTCGGTGACTTCAAGGACGCCGCCGGCATGGTCGTCCACGGCGACTACGGCCGCTTCCTGGCCGGCGACCCGACTGCCGGAATGTTCATGTCCGGCTTCTTCCCGATCATGATGTTCGGTCTGCCGGCCGCCGCGATGGCCATCGCGCACACTGCCCGCCCCGAGCGCCGCAAGGCCGTGACCGGCATGATGGTCTCGCTCGCGCTGACGTCCTTCGTGACCGGTGTGACCGAGCCGATCGAGTTCTCCTTCATGTTCATCGCCCCGCTCCTCTATGTGATCCACGCGGTGCTGACCGCCTTGTCCATGGCCGTCACCTGGGGGCTGGGAGTCCACGACGGCTTCAACTTCTCCGCGGGCTTCATCGACTACGCGATCAACTGGAACCTGGCCACCAAGCCCTGGCTGATCATCCCCATCGGGCTGGTGTTCGCGGCGATCTACTACTCGGTCTTCCGCTTCGCCATCATCAGGTGGAACCTCCCCACCCCGGGCCGCGAGCCCGAGGAGGAGATCGAGGACCTCACCAAGGCGTGACACCCGGCTGACGCATGACGAAGGCCCCCGGAGTCCTGAACCTCCTTGGGTTCCAGGGGTCGTCGCAACACCGCCTGGTTTTAGGTGGTGAGTAGATCACGTAGACGCTCGGCTGGAGTAACCCAGCCGAGCGTCTT
>NZ_JBEZKG010000059.1:0-19410 GCF_040651535.1 Streptomyces sp. NPDC048420 | reverse complement strand
TCCTGGGAGTCCTTCTCCGCGTCCGTCTCGGAATCCTCGTTGGGCGTCTTCTGCACCGCGTGCATGGGGCGCTCGCTGACCTGCTTACGCTGGTCGTCCGTGGCCTCGTCGGACCGCAGGAAGTCACGCATCAGCATGACAATGCCGGTCGCGATGGCCAGCGACAGGTACGGTTCCATGCCTGCCTTGATCAGCCCCAGCACCAGGATGGTCAGCAGCATCAGCACCCCGAGCCGCTGCCAGTAGGTCCGCCAGTTCACTTGCCCAACTCCGTTTCTGTGTCACCCATATGACGAGGAGTGGGCTACTGCGTGCTTGCCGGCACTGTCACTCCGTCGTCGGGCTCAAGTCTGGCCACGGAGGCGCATGTGAGGCCATCCAACTAGCGATTCTGTAAAGGGTTTCCGTATCGCTTGAGATCAGAGCGGGTTTCAGGCCCAATGGAGGGGTGCCTGACGTCAGGGCACGCGACGACTCTGTCACCCAGGATGCGTCATTGCCCCCCGTTGCCGCGGGGGGCATCAATCTATCCGTACCAGGGCCACCGAGCCTGCTCGGTAGCGAGTCGCGTTCCGTCGACGCGCGCATGCCATTGAGGGGTCTTGGGAACACCGCTGCATCCGCCGTCTGCCGCCGGTCGCCTCCTCCTACGGGCGGGTGTTGGTGAAGTGCACGTTCACTCCCCAGCCCGCCTTCACCGGTTCCATGCACCATTGGCACAGCGGGATGCCTCCGCTGCTGTATTTGTGGGTCTTGCGCTGGCAGGCGGCGCAGGGGCCGACCTTGTCGCCTGGGCAGATCAGCGCGGACGGGTCCGGTTCGGTGATCGGCGGGGGAGTGGCCATGGTGGTGTCCTGTTCCGGGTGGCGCGTAGGGGCCGACCTGTCGTCAGAGTAATGAGGCTCTTGGCACGGCTGTTCGAGCCGCGCTGGGTAGCGGGGTGGGTTTCACCGCGGGCCGGAGCCAGCGCAGCGCACGCGGGCTTACGACTGGGCTAAGTCGACGATGTGGAGCTCGGCGTCCGATTGGCAGTGGGTGCAGGCGCGCAGTCCGTCGGCCAGGAGTCGGCGTGCTTCGTCGCGGCTGATGGGGCGGCGGCGGGAGCCGATCATGTGGCAGGCGCCGTTGTGTACCTGGACGGGCGGTTTACCGGCGCCGATGCCGACTTCGACGACCCACTCCGCAGGCTTCGGCCGCCGCCTGCGCCCGTGTTCCTCTTCCGCCTTGCGGCGCTCCAGCCGGGCGATCTTCGCGTCGATGCGGTGCAGCCAGAGGGCGTGCCACACCCGCAGGGTGCGCAGCCGGGCCAGGTCGGGTGGCAGATCATCGAACACATTTTTGATTCTATGCTCATGATCACGTCTCATCCCCTCGCGTGTTCGATTTTATGTTCGATAACGTGATGAGGGAGGTGAGCACGATGAGCAGGCAGGTGACGCCGGACGGCCGGCAGGGCGTGGTGATGCAGGTGCGCTGCCCCGACCGGCTGCCGGAAGAGCCCTACCGGCAGGTGCTGGAGGAGCTGGCCGGGCTGTCGCCGGTGGTCCAGGCACTGCCGCCGACCGCAGCCCTGGTGGACCTGCGCGGCGCCCTGCCGTACTACGGCGTCGACGCCCGTCGCCTGGGGGAAGCGCTGCGGGTGCGGACCATCTCCCGGCTGGGCATCGACGTCCGCGTCGAGATCGGCCCCTCCATCACCATCGCCGCCACCGCCTCCGGTCAGATGCCTCCGCCCGGCGGCGTCCTCTCGGTCGCCCCCGAGGAGGTCGCGGGCTGGCTGGGGCCGCTGCCCGTGGAGGCGCTGCACGGGATCGGTCCGCGGCAGGCGGCGGTGCTGCGCGACTACGGTGTGCCGATATGACGGTGCCGTCGGCGATGTTGAGAGCGTCGTCTTGTCGGGCCGGGTACGGCGCACATCTCGTCCGGGGCAGGCACTCGTGCACCTCCGCGCGGAATGTACTACGCCTGGACCAGGCCGCTCAACGAACAGCATGTCCGGCGGGCAGGCTCAGATGAGGCGACAGCGGGACTTGCACGCCCGAGGCGGTGACCTGCTCGGTCCTTCGTCGCGCTGGTCCCTCAGGGCCAGGCACCGACTGGGCTCGACCCTCGCCTGTGAGAGCAGCCAGTTGCTGGCCGAGGCCGCGACCGCGGCTCAGGGTCAGGGGGTATCCGCCTACGACCTCAATGACCATGCCTTCGGCCTCGTCCCCGCCCGTCTCGACGGTGAGGGACCACCCGACCTCCGGCCGCGAATCCCTCTGGACTGAGTTGAAGATGATCGACATCATGGGAGCGCTCTCACCACTTTCACTGTCCGGCTTCGGACCATCCGAAAGCGTGCCCTCCATGCAGAGTCAGACCAAGCGCCGTCTGTCCCCAGGCGAACTCGACGCCCTGCTGCGCGCCTCCAGCGGCATCGGCTGCCGTGTGGAGTCCGAGCTGACCGACGGCTGGTTCAACAGCGCCTACCGCGTCGTTCTCGACGACGGCCGACCCGCAGTCGTCAAACTCGCCCCGCCGGCTGATGTCGCGGTCCTGCGTTACGAACTCGGAATCATGGCCACGGAGGCCATGGTCTACCGGCGCATCGAGGCTCTTCCTGGAGGTTGGGTGCCGACGCCCGCCCTGCTGTACGCGGGCGAGGAGTTCCTGGCCGTGTCCGTCCTTGAGGGCACCCCGTGGGACAATGCGGCCGACCGCTTGTCGCCCGCCACCGAGGCGGCGCTGCGCCGCGAGCTGGGTGCGATCACCGCACGGCTGCACACCCTGGCCTCGGAGGACGGCCGGTTCGGCTATCCGGCCACCGAGTCCGCGCTGTTTGCCTCCGACTGGCGCACGGCCTTCACCACCATGGTGGACGCGCTCCTCGACGACGCCGAACGCTGGCAGTCCCCGCTCGGTGTACCACCCGCCGAGATACGAACGCTGGTGGCCGAGGGCGGCTACGCGCTCGACGAGGTCACCAAGCCCCGGCTGGTCCACTTCGACCTGTGGCCCGGCAACATCTTCGTCGACGTCTCCAACGACGGGGCACAGCCCCGGATCATCGGACTCATCGACCACGAGCGGGCGTTCTGGGGTGACCCGGCCGCCGAGCTGGTCTCCCTGGCCTTCGGCGGCGACACCGGCCCGGACAGCGACCTCGTCACCGGCTACACCGAGGCAGGCGGCAAACTCGACTTCACGCCCGCCTTCCGGCACCGGCTGGCCCTCTACCGCCTTTACCTGAACCTGCTGCTCGTCGTCGAATGCGGCCCTCGGGGATATGGTCCCGACCACCTTGCGTCCTGCAGCCACACCCTCGCCGACAGCATCACCCAACTCCGGGCGCTGGAGTAGCCCCAGGAGAGAGCCAGACACGTCGTGGGCCTGGCCTCGCTTTTTCCCGTCGAGCACTGATCCACCTGCCCACCACGAACCCCATCGAGTCCCCGTTCTCCGCCGTCCGCCTGCGGACCAAGGTCACCCGAGGCGCCGGCTCCCGCACCGCTGGCCTGGCCATGGTCTTCAAGCTCGTCCCCGAGTTCGGCGCCGAGCTGGTCGCGGCTGGTCATTTCCGGCAGGCCGCTCGGGACCGCGGTCACGAGCTCGCCGCCCAGCGGCAGCTGTCCGTCGGTGGCCACTCCTGCGACCCGCAGGTCGTGGCGAGGTCGGCGGCCACGGCGGACCGCCATTCCTCGTCACTGTTCTCCCCGGTGATGGCCGGGTGGACGCGGGCAGCCGGCTGATGTGCGCGCGGCAGCGCGGGTTACCGCAGCAGCGCTTGGTGGCAGTGACGCCGCCGGTGACGAGCGCCGTGTAGGGGTGTGCTCTTCGGAGAGGTTGGTGACGCGGCTGGCTGAGGTTCGGCCGTTGCCGCCGGGGTGGGGCCGGTTGTAGCGGTACGAGTCCAGCCCATCGCAAGGTCCGCGCCCGCACGTGTTAGTGATCACCCGCATGCAGGACCTGACCCTCGCTGCATGACCGGACACGCCAACAACCCGACTCGGGCTGATTGACCGCGGCCTTGCGCACACCCTCTAGGCGGGCACCGCCTCGAGGATCCTGGTGTGCGGACCTGGCAGGGACATGTGCCGCAGCGCGGTCAACGCCTCGTGGGAGGCGGAGCCGGCCGGGGCACTGTAGGCGACCAGGCGCTGGCCGGCAGCCACCGGCGCGGCCAGGACCACGTAGTCCAGCGTCACCCGGCCCACCCGGGGGTGGCGAAGTTCCTTGCGTCCCTGCACCTTGTGGCGCAGTTCCCGCTCCGCCCACAGGGCGCGGAACTGAGCACTCGTGGCGGAGAGTTCGGCCACCAGGCCGGTGAGTCTGCGGTCGTGCGGGCGATGCCCGGTGGCGGCCCTCAGGTGCGCGACGGCGTCGGCGGCGATCTCCGGCCAGTCCACGAACAGTTCGGCCGCCTCGGGGTGGGTGAAGACATAGCGGACGTTGTTGGGGTGGCCGGGCCCTTCCACGAGGTGACTGAAGAGGGTGGCGGCGGTGTCGTTCCAGGCCAGGACGTCACTGTGCGCGCTGATCACGTAGGCCGCAGTGGGTGGGGAGAGGAGTTCGAGCATGCGGCGTGCCTCCGGCGCGAGGGTCACCGGCTCCTGTTCAGGGCAGGGCTGGTCGGCCAGGGCGAACAGGTGCGCGCGTTCCTCCGCTGTCAGCTGCAGGGCCGCGGCGAGGGCGTCCAGGATGCTGGAGGACGGATGCGGCACGCGGCCCTGTTCGAGCCGCACGTAGTAGCCGGCGCTGATACTGGCGAGGCTGGCTACTTCCTCCCGGCGCAGGCCGGGGGTGCGGCGTGTGCCCGTCTCGGGCAAGCCGACCTGGCAGGGTGTCAGCAGGGTCCGCCGGGAGCGCAGGAAGGCTCCCAGTTCGTGCGCCATCAGGCTCTGTTTGGACACCCGACTCCCCAACCAACGGTTAGCACCACCCAGGGTGACCCTATTCGGTACACCCTGCTTGATTGCCTTTGCATCATCGCACGCAGCAGCCTGATGGTGTGACTGCCAAAGATCTCACTGCACCGTCTTTACCCGCTCCGGCCGCGACATCAACGGCACGGTGGACCTTGTTCGCCGCCTCGTTCGGCTTCCTGATGGTCAGCCTCGACGCCACGATCGTGAACGTCGCGCTGCCCACCTTGAGCGACAAGCTGGGAGCGGGGCTATCACAGCTCCAGTGGGTTGTGGCTGGTTACACTCTGACGTTCGCCGCGCTCCAGCTCGTCGGCGGCTCGCTGAGCGACCGGCTCGGGGCTCGGCGGGCATTCGCCGCCGGGCTGGGTCTGTTCATCGTGGCCTCGCTCGCGTGTGGTCTGGCGACCTCGCCCGGGATGCTCATCGCGGCACGTTTCATCCAAGGCATCGGCGCCGCCGTGCAGTTGCCGGCCTCCTTGGCAATGATCCGTCATGCCTATCCCGACGGAGCCGCCCGCAGCCGCGCGATCGGCGTATGGGCCTCCGCCGGCGGCGGTGCGGTGGCCGCAGGCCCGGTGGTGGGCGGTCTGCTCCTGGTCTGGCTGGGGTGGCGGTCGCTGTTCCTGGTCAATCTGTTGATCGGGGCGGTCGGGCTGCTGGCGACGCTGCGCGCCGCTGGCACCCGAGTGGGCCGAGCGCGCCGCCTGGACGTACCGGGGCAGGTCTTGGTGATCGTGGCCCTGGCCGGTCTGGTCTTCGCGCTGATCGAGGGCGGCACGCTCGGCTGGGACGCGCCTGCAGTGGTGGCGGGCCTGGTCCTCGGCGTGGCAGGCGCGGTGTCGTTCGTTCTGTGGGAGCGTCGGGCGCCGGAGCCGATGCTGCCCATGCGCCTGTTCTCCCATCCGATGTTCTCCACGGCGAGCATCGCCGGTTTCGTCCAGAACTTCTCCTATTACGGCATCGTGTTCCTGCTGAGCCTGTTCCTTCAGGATGAGCGGGGCTACTCGGCGCTGGAGACCGGCCTGCTCTTCTTGCCGATGAGTGTCGCGGCGATGGTGTCGAACCTGTGGGGCGGTCGGCTGACGGCTCGGCTGGGGCCGCGGATTCCGCTGATAGGCGGCCAGTTCGTGTTCGCGCTCGGGCTGTTCGCGCTCCTGCTGGCCGGGCCGCATGCCTCGGACTGGCAGATCTGGCTGGCAACTGTGCCGGTGGGCATCGGTGGTGGTGCTGCGGTGCCGGCGATGTCCGGGGCGGTGCTGGGGGCGGTGGAGCCCGAGTACGCCGGTGTGGCCTCGGCGGAGCTGAACACCGCCCGGCAGGTCGGCGGTGCTGTCGGCGTGGCCCTGTTCGGGACGTTGGTCGCTGGTGTGTTCGCGTCCGGGTTGCGGATCTCGCTGATCATCGCGGCTCTCGCGCTGTGCGGCAGTTCCCTGGTGACGGCGCGCTGGGGTCGGGTGCACGACTGACCAGGTGGCCGACCGGGACAGGCCCAGGGCCTCCGTTCCTTCTTTCCGGGAAGGAACGGAGGCCCTGGGCCTGAGCTTGACTCTGTCGGGGATCTTGGAATAGCCGAGGTCAGCTGCCCAGGGTTCGCCAGGACTTCGGCCGGGCTATCTCGCGCTGGTCGAGGTAGTTCTGGAAGGCAGTCGGCCGGCGGGGCGGGGGTGCTTCCTCGGCCGGTGACAGTCCGCTGAGACGCTCGATGTTGACGGCGATGGCGGTGAACACGTGCTGTAGGTGGGCTTTGTGCTGTCCCCGGTAGCGGCAGCGGCGCATGCCGTGCCCGTGGGCGAACTCGTTGACTGGACCTTCCCCTTGATCGTGGACACCTGGAGACTGGGATCTGGGGTTCCAGAGGAAGTAGCACCAGGTGGGAAGCAAGTACACGAAGCGGTACACCGAAGAGTTCAAGCGGGACGCGATCGCGCTCGTTGACTAACAAGACCTTCGGCTACCTCACCCCGGCCGAGACCAGGCAGCGGCATCAAGCCGCCCTCGCGGCATAACCGACGAGTGTCCAAGATCACGGGGAAACTTCATTGACCTGCATAAACGCCCTCTGGGATCCGGGATTGCACGGTACCGCGACCCTCCTGGAGGCCGCAGTTGGACGTGCGTGACTCCGACGCCGGGCGTGTCCCGGTGGCTGGTTGTCGCACCAGGGAGGCGGCGGCTGCGACGACAGGTGCGCAGGGCACCTGCAAGAAGTGGGAGAACACCGTGCTGCCGTTCTTCCACCAGGGCACTCCACGAGCAGGAGGCCCCGGTGCTGCAGATCAGACGGGGAGTTCGGCACGGACGACCACCAGCTCTTCCTTGTCATCGGCAGGGGGCAGCAGGCCACGCGCCCGCAGCCAGTCCGCGCGGGCGTGCATCACGGGAACGCGATCCGTTGGCGGTGGATGACATCGGCCTCGAGGCCGGCTCCGCGCAGGTGCTCGACTGTCCGGTCGGAATCGCACAGCGCGGAGTGCACGATGAGCAGAACGCCGCCCTGACGCAAGCGGGAGGGAGCTCCCCGGCAGATCCGGTCCAGCAGGAACCGTCCGTCCAGGCCCGCGTCCCAGGCCCGGGCGGTGCCCCGTGGCGGCCGTTTGGCGCACGGCGCCGGTACGTACGGCGGGTTGGTGAGGATGAGGTCGACGACTGGTTGCGGACGGGGGCGAAGAGGTCTCCGCGTCTGATGCGGACCGGCACCTCCGCCAGCCAGGCGTTCAGCCAGGCCGTGCACACGGCGCGCCAGGACACGTCCACCGCGGTGACCCGGGCGTCGCGGCGGGCGGCCGCGATGGCCAGTGCACCGGTACCGGTGCCGAGGTCGAGGACGTCGGCGCCTGGTCGGAGCGGTTCTTCGGACAGGGCGCTGGCGAGCAGAGCGGTGTCGTCCTGCGGGGTGTACGCGCCCCGGGAGGACCAGCGGGAGGGCTGATGGCGGCATCAGGGTACGCACGCCGGCCGGGTACCCCGACATGCAGGTAATACAGCATATTTCGGACGGCCGACGGGTGTGCGGGAATGCGGAAGCGGGGTGCGAGGCGAGGCTGGCGCAAGGGCGGGCCTGCTGCGGACAGTCGTGGGCGGCCTCGGGGATGGACGCCGTGCTGGTCTGCTCCGTGACTACGCCTGCCGGACGGGTGGCGGCGGAGCTCGCTATCTGCCCGCGATCGACCGGCCAAACTTCGTGGCGCGCGGTTCAGCGCTCAGTGCGGCGAAAGGCGGGACGCGGGAAAGCCGGCCTGGTCCCCGGCGGCGCGGGGTGGGCCGATCCCCGGGACCGAAGCCCTGCGGCCCCAGTGTAGAGCCATCTGCTTTGTTCGCATCAGTCCTGGTATGGAGGACACTGGTGAGAGAGGGAGGTGCGACGGTGGTGCTGGTAGTCCGTGAACGGTTGGGCCAGGCTTTGTTCCGCCGTGTCGCCGGCCCCGGCGGACCGGCGGTGCGTGCCCGCATCCACCACATGCCCGGTCCGCGCTGGTTCGGACCGGACCGCCCGATCCGCACGGTCCACGCTGACGCCTCGATGTTCATCGGAGGGCTGAGCGCGCTGCTGCTGCAGTCCTTGCATCCGCTCGCGATGGCGGCGGTGGCCGGGCACTCCGGTTACCGAGGCGATCCGTGGGGCCGCCTCCAACGCACCAGCACCTTCTTGGCCGTGACGACCTACGGCACCGCCGCGGACGCCCAGCAGGCCGTCGACCACGTGCGCAGCATCCACGAACGGATAAGTGGAACGACGGCCGAGGGCCTGCCGTACCACGCGGGCGATCCGCATCTGCTCGGCTGGGTGCACGCCGCCGAAGCCCACTGCTTCCTGCGCGCCCACGAACGCTACGGAGCCCGCCCGCTGGACGCCGCCGGCTATGACGCCTACGTCGCCGACACCGCGCGAGTCGCCGAGGCGCTGGGAGCGATCGATCCACCACGCGACCGCCGCGAACTGTCCGAGCGGCTGAGCGCCTACCGCCCGGAACTGCGGGCCACACCTGAGGCCCGCTCCGCCGCCCGCTTCCTGTTGTTCCAACCTCCCCTGCCTCTCGTGGTACGGCCCTTCTACGGCGTCCTGGCCGCGAACGCCGTCGCGCTGCTCCCGCCCTGGGCTCGCGGCATGCTGTGGCTGCCCCGGGTGCCGGTCGTCGAGGATTTCGCCGTACGCCCCACCGGCCAGGTGCTGACCCAAACCATCCGCTGGGCCATGAACCCACCGCGCCAGTCTCGTCCGACGTGAGCTCCCTGGGGTCCCTGGCGCCGATGCGCCTGAAGGTGGCTTCGAGCCGACACCGCGTTGTCAGACACGATGTGCGCCGGTCGCGGGCAGTCGGCCATCAAGCGGTGTCTGAGGGACGCGGACGGCCCAGGGCGAGCAGGGCGGTGTCGTCGGTCGACGCGGGTAGGCCGCCGAGAAGCTGGCCGGACCGTTCGTACCTTGCTACCGAGGGGCAGGCACGTTGATCGGAACCGTGTTTGTCTTGGTGGACGTACTGAACTTCCTCCCCGGCGCACCACCGACTTCGGCCGCTCTGACACACGTATGCCACGAATCCAGGGATCGAACGCCGAGAGTTCTGCGAATGACACCTGACGGTCACGGCCGCACGCGGCCGAACACCGGATGGCTCCGCCCCGGCCGGATCCGTTCCTACGCCTGATGGGGTAACAGATGCAGACCTTCCTGCCCTATCCGGACTTCAGGGCATCGGCGCTGGTTTTGGACCGTCGTCGACTCGGCAAGCAGCGGGTCGAGGCGCTGCAGGTCCTCCGCGGGCTGATCGTGCCGGGTTACGGGTGGCGCCGGCACCCAGCGGTGCGAATGTGGGCCGGCTACGAGGGAGCACTGGTCCGGTATGGCCTGGAGGTGTGCAAGGTGTGGCGTGCAGCGGGGCATCAGGACACTTGCGCGGCTTCGCTGGTCAGCGGCCTTGCCGCATTCCGGCCTGGTGCACCGATACGTGCCCAGCCGCAGCTGGCAAGCGCCGGAGAGCTGCCTTGCTGGCTTGGTGATGACGCCTTCCACCGCAGCCACCGCTCGGCGCTGGTGCGCAAGGACCCGGTCACTTACGGCCCGCTGTTCCCCGGTGTGCCGGACGATCTGCCGTATGTCTGGCCGGCGTCGGACCGACCAGGCGACGCGCCCGGCGCATGAGTGCGCTCCGCCAAGGACACGCATGGCGCTGCGTCGGCCCTTGCCCGAACGGCCGGTCGCACCCGACCGTCGGGGCGGTGGACAGGCAGGCGACCGGCAGGGTCGGCGCCGCGGCGTGAGCTCGGTCGACGGCGCCACGGGTCGGCGTGCAGGGGCTTTGCGGGCGACGAGGAGTTGCTGCAACCGCCGACGTCAGCCGGATGCCGGAGTGAGTCGTGTGAGCGGGCTGGCAATGTGGCACTGATGCTTCATGCGCATCGTCACCGGGGCGACCAGGAGCGTCATGTCCACCGTTGTACGACGTCTGCGTGCCGTGGGCACGCGCGACCGGGCCGGCCGGACCCCGCGGTCGAACGTCCGCGTGGCGGCCCGATGACGCCCGTGACGTCCGGCGTGGGTTCGGCGCGGCCAGGACCGTCGCCCGTGCTCGCACTGTTCGCCGCCGCCCATGGCGGGCCGGCTCTGGCGGTCACCGCTGTCGGGGGGCTGCTGGCGCTCCGCGGCGACCTGCGTCCGCTTCACGCCTTCGCTGTCACCGCGGCGCTGTTCACCGGCCAGCTCACGATCGGCTGGGGCAACGACCTGCTCGACCGCCATCGCGACCTCGCCGTCGGCCGCACCGACAAGCCACTGGTCACCGGCGCTCTCCCGGTCGGGCTGGTGGTGCGAGCCTTGGTTTGGGCCGCACTCGCCTGCCTGGTTCTGTCCGTGCTGGCCGGCTGGCGCAGTGCCCTCGGCCTCTTCGTCGTCACCGGTGCGGGGCACGTCTACAACCTGGGGCTCAAGTCGACCCGGTGGTCGTGGGCGCCGTACGCCTGTGCCTCCGGGACGCTGCCCTCGGCCGTCGCCCTCGCCGCGCCCTACCCGCAGTGGGCGCCGTTCTGGATGACCGGTGCGGGCGCCACGCTGGGTGTCGGAGCGCACCTGCTCAACGCGCTGCCCGACCTCGCGGACGACGAACGCACCGGTGTCCGCGGCCTCCCGCACCGGATCGGTGAGCGCCTCTCGCGCGTCCTGGCCGCCGTGCTGCTGTCCGTGGCCTCGCTGCTCGCTGTGTTCGGCCCCGCGGGTGGGCCCCCGGCGTGGGCGTGGGCAGTCCTCGCACTCGTGGCCGTCCTCGCGGCGTTCACGCTGGTCGCTCAGGGCCGTTCCCCTTTCCGGGCCGCGGTGTTCATCGCCCTCCTCGACGTCGTGCTGCTCTTGGCGGTCGGCTGATGGTGCCGACGCCCACCCACTGGGACCTCGCCGTGATCGGTGCCGGACCGGCCGGCGCCGCCACGGCCCTCGGCGCGCTGCGGGCCGAGCCGGGCCTGCGCGTCGCCCTCTTGGACCGGGCGGACTTCCCCCGGGACAAGGCATGCGGCGACGGGGTGGCTCCGCACGTCCTCGATCTGCTGAGCGAGGTGGGCGTGACAGGTCTCGTCGACGACCGCGCGCCGGTCGACCGGCTCCGTCTCGGCCGCGGTGGCCTGGTAGCCGAGCGGCGGATGGCCCGCCCGGCCTGGGTGGTACCGCGCCGCGTCCTCGACACCTGCCTGGTCGACGCGGCGGTCGCCGCAGGCGCCCGGCTTCTCCGGCACAGGGTCCGTGACGTGCGGCATCACGGTGATGCGGTGGTCCTGGACGGCGAGATCTCCGCCGCGGTCGTCGTCGGCGCCGACGACGCCCACTCGATCGTCCATCGCGCGCTCGGACTTGCCGGCGGACCGGTGGCCCTGGCGGTGCGCGGCTACGCGCCGATCCCAGCCGAGCGGCGTGGCGCGCTGGTCATCGCGTTCGCCGACCGTCACCAGCTGGCATACGCATGGTCCTTCGACCTCCATGACGGCCGCGCGAACGTCGGGTACGGCGAAATCCTTCATGAGAACCGTCCCGCACCGAGCCGGATCCAGTTGTTCGAGCGCATCGAGGCTCTCCTGCCCGGCGCGACCGAGGGCGGGGCGCACTGGGTCGGCCACCACCTGCCGCTTTCGACGGCACGCTGGCGCCCGCCCACCGGCCGCCTGTTGCTCGCGGGCGACGCCGTCGGCCTGGTGAACCCACTGACCGGCGAGGGCATCTACTACGCCGTCGCCTCCGGCATCGAGGCCGGTCGCGCGGCAGCCGCGGCCCGGCGCGCCGGGCGGCCCGAGACGGCGGGGGACCGGTACGCCGACGCCACCCGCCGCATCCTGCTGCCCCACCTGCGGCACACCGCTTTCGCCGCCCGGCTCGCGCGCAGCACACGCGTCCTGGAGGCCGGGCTGCGCGCGTCGGCCGCCGACCAGCGCGTCTTCGACGACCTCGTGGAGCTCGGCCTGGCCCGAGGCGGGCTCACCCCCGCCATGGCGCTCGGCCTGGGCCGGGCGCTGGTCGCGTCGTTCCGCCCCACCGGCCGACTCCCGGAGCCACCATGACCATGCGTGTCCTCAGTGTCCGCGGCGCCCTGCCCGAGCACCGCCACCGGCAGGAAGAGATCACCCGGTCCTTCACCACCACGCTGACCGAGGCAAGGGTCAACCGCGGCGTCGTCGAGCGCTTCCACCGCAATGTGCGTGTCGCGACCCGGCACACCGTGCTGCCGCTGGCGGCGTACGCCCGGCTCGAGGACTTCGGTCAGTCGAACGACGTGTTCATCCGGGCGGGCGTAGAGCTCGGCGGCCGCGCGGTCGTCGACGCGCTCAAGGCTGTCGGGCTCACACCGGCCGACGTCGACTACATCGTGTCCTGCACGGTGACCGGCCTGGCCGTCCCCTCGATCGAGGCCCGCGTGGCCGCGGAGATCGGGCTCCGCCCCGATGTGGTGCGGCTGCCCCTCGTCGGCCTCGGCTGCGTCGCCGGAGCGGCCGGCATCGCCCGCCTGCACGACCTGCTGCGCGGTCGACCGGACGGTGTCGCGGTGCTGATGTCGGTGGAGCTGTGCTCTCTCACGCTCCAGCGCGACGACACCTCGGTCGCCAACCTCGTGGCCAGCGGTCTCTTCGGGGACGGTGCCGCGGCGGTGGTGGCCGTCGGATGCGAGCACCCCCTCGCGCAGTCCGACGAGCCCACCCGTCCTGAGGTGCTCGCCTCCCGCAGCCGTCTCTACCCCGACTCGGAACGCATGATGGGCTGGGACGTCGGCGCCCGCGGCTTCAAGATCGTGCTCGACGCCTCAGTCCCCGACCTGGTGCGCCGGTACGTCGGCGAGGACGTCCGCGGCTTCCTCGCCGAACACGGACTGACCGGCGACGACATCGGCTGGTACGTCGCCCACCCTGGCGGCCCGAAGGTCCTGGAGGCGCTGCAGGACGCCCTCGGGGTCGAGCGATGCGCCCTGAGCGTCACCTGGGACTCGCTGCGCCGCATCGGCAACCTGTCCTCCTCGTCGGTGCTGCATGTCCTGGCGGACACGCTCGCCAACCGTCCGCCGACGCCCGGCTCCTACGGGCTCCTGCTCGCCATGGGGCCGGGCTTCTGCTCTGAACTCGTGCTCCTGCGCGCTCCGCGAGGTGGGCAGTGACCAGCGAGGTGCTGTTCACCGTCCTGGTTGTCGCCATCGGCCTGGAGCGGGTCGCCGAGTTGGTCCTGTCCCGGCGCAACGCCGCTTGGAGCCTGACGCGGGGCGGAGTGGAGCACGGGCGGGGCCACTACCCCCTCATGGTGATGCTGCACACGGGACTGCTCGTCGGCGCGCTCACAGAGGTGTGGATGCGACGGCCGGATCCCGCGGCGGTCCTGGCGTGGGCCATGCTCACCCTGGTCGCGGCCTCGCAGGGGCTGCGCTGGTGGTGCATCGCCACCTTGGGCCGGCAGTGGAACACCCGCGTGATCGTCGTGCCCGGCGCCCCACGCGTCATCAGCGGCCCCTACCGATGGATCCCCCACCCGAACTACGTCGCTGTCGTCATCGAGGGGCTCGCGCTCCCGCTGGTGCACGCTGCCTGGGGCACAGCCCTGGTCTTCACAGCCCTGAACGGGTTCCTGCTCGCCACCCGCATCCGCACCGAGGACGCCGCCTTGACACGGCTGGCCTGAGGAGGCGCGTGTGGACCTGCTCGTCGTCGGCGGAGGACCCGCGGGCCTGGCCACGGCCCTGCACGCGGCCAGGGCGGGGCTCGACGTCACCGTCTGGGAACAGCGTGCCGGTACCGTCGACAAGGCCTGCGGCGAGGGACTGATGCCGGGCGCCGTCGCCGCCCTGGCGGCGCTCGGTGTGCACCCGCCGGGGCGCGTCCTGAGAGGCATCCGGTACGTCGCCGGACCGCGCCGGGTCGACGCAGATTTCCGCGCGGGGCCGGGGCGCGGGGTACGCCGCACGACGCTGCACGCGGCGCTGCGTGAGGTGGTGCTCGCCTCGGGAGTGCGGATCGAGCAGCGCACCGCGCGCCGCATCGAGCAGGGGGAGGACGGTGTGGTGGCCGACGGCGTTCGCGCCCGTCACCTCGTCGCGGCCGACGGCCTGCACTCACCGATCCGCCATGCCCTGGGCCTCGACCGGCGCCGTCCGGGCCACCTCCGGCGGCACGGGCTGCGGCGCCATTACGCCCTCGCCCCCTGGGGCGACCACGTCGAGGTGCACTGGGCCCGCGACGCGGAGGCATACGTGACCCCCGTCTCCGACGATCTTGTGGGCGTCGTCCTGCTCACCGCCGCCCGCGGATCGTACGACGACCACCTTGCCGCCTTCCCCGAGCTGAGGGAACGGCTGGCCGGGGCCGAGTCGGCCGGACCGGTGCGCGGGGCGGGCCCGCTCCGCCAGGACGCGAGCGCGCGTACCGCCGGCCGGGTGCTGCTCGTCGGCGATGCGGCCGGCTACGTCGACGCGCTGACCGGCGAGGGCGTCGCGCTGGCGCTCGCGCAGGCGCCGGCGGCTGTGCGAGCAGTGACCAGCGGGGACCTCGGGACCTACGAGCGGGAGTGGCGACGGCTCACCCGACGCTACCGCTGGTTGACCCACGCGCTCCTCTGTTCGACCAGGGTTCCGCCGGCCCGCGCGGCGCTGGTGCCCATGGCACAGAGGTTGCCGTGGCTCTTCTCCGCCACAGTCGACGTGCTGGCACGCCCGGCCGGGGAAGCCCGATCATGCGGGACGGCCGCGTTTGGTCCCGGCCGTACGGCTGCGAAGACGGAACCCCCGCGCCCCACTGGATGACCAGCAGCCCCACCACGCAACCCCAGGAGAAGGCGGAGCCTGCTCCGATGCAGGCAGAGCGACAGCGTTCCGATCCTGTCTGTACTCGGGGCGCCGGAGCGGTGACTCCCAACAGCGGGCGCCGGATCGGTTGTTCGGCGGAGACATAACTGTGTTCCCAGTGATGTTCATCCAAGGGGCCGGGCTGACCGAAATCGCATCTGCGTGACCTCCAGCTCGATTTCGACCAATCACCATCAGGAGAAACCCCTGCTCGCTCGGGGTTTTCTCGGCGCGAGAAACGTGTCCTTCACCGCGTGTCGGTGCCGGACACGTGATGTGGTCACCGGGCTTTTCCCCGGAGTGCAACCGGTGGCCCGCCAGGCCACGTGGGGACCGGCTGGGAAGGCAACTAGGACGGCGGCCCGCCGTACTGGTGCGTGCCATGCTGCTGCTCCCTCTCCTCGACAGACAGCATCAGGCTCGCTCCACGACCGGAATCGGCGCCGACGGGCTCGTACATGCGGCGCGCAGTGCTCGACAGTCTGCTGGGTATGCATCTGATGGCCTGGCTGCTTCGGCGTGCGTCGAATACGTCAGGCTGTCGAAATCGCCGTGGTTCGGGAGCGCGGTTTGATGTGGGCGAAGGCGCTGCGAGCGTTCCAGGAAGGGAACGCCCGTACCAGCCAGGAGGGGCCGTGGAGTTGGATGCGCTGGTCGCGGACGGCGTCGGCCCAGGTCTGCTGGCCGGCGTGCCATTTGACGAAGGCCTCTGCGTCCGCCGTGATGTAGAGGTCCTCGTCGAGGCCGGGGTACGTCTTGCAGATCTCGGTGTCCCCGTGGTCGATCAGCAGCCAGTACCGCTCGGGGCGCGGGCGGCCGGTGAAGTCGAAGCGGATGACGACGCGCCGGTCCGGGAGCCGGTCTCGGCGGAGCATGTTGCACATCGACCACAGCGCCACAAAGGGATCGAGCTGCTCGGGGGCGATCTCCAACCAGGCAGCACCCCACTCGCCGAGCGACACGCAGACCTTGAATAGGTCATGCCCCGCGGGTGTGAGCTCGTAGTGGCTTCCGCGCCCGTCGGGCTTGGGTTCCGCCCTGACGATGCCGAACCGTTCAAGCTGTTTGAGTCTCTGCGAGAGCAGGGTGCGGGAGAGCCCCGGGGCGCCTTCCAGGATCTCGCCAAAGCTTCCACAGCCCAGGTACAGGTTGCGGATGATCAACGGCGTCCAGCGCTCGGCGAAGATCTCGGCGCCGCGGGCGATCGGGCAGTACTGGCCGTAGCTCCGCACGCCATCAGTGTCGCACTCCTGCCCTAAGCCCTGAAGTCCAGATTCTTGACTTCACAACCGTGGCCTGCGGAGGTGCGATGAGGTTGACGGGCGAGGAGACGACACAAGGATCTCCGAGCGAGTCGGCCACCCGAGTGAGGAGGCGACCGCCATGAAGATCGACGGATTCCGAGGCCGGTTGATCACCAGTGACGACGCCGACTACGACGCCGCCCGAGCTGTGTGGAACGGCGCCGTGGACCGGCGCCCACGGCTGATAGCCCGATGCCAAGGCACCGCCGACGTGGCCGCGGCCGTGCGTTTCGCCCGGGACCACGACCTGGAGATCGCCGTTCGGGGCGGGGGCCACAACGTGGCCGGCACCGCAGTGTGCGACGACGGGATCATCATCGACCTCTCGGCGATGCGGGCCGTGTCGGTCGACCCCGCCGACCGCACGGCCTGGGTCCAGGGCGGTGCCCTGTGGGCCGACGTCGACCACGAAACGCAGGCCCACGGGCTGGCCACCACCGGCGGCATCGTGAGTCACACCGGCGTCGCCGGGCTGACCCTCGGCGGCGGCATCGGCTTCCTCATGCGCAAACACGGGCTCGCCGTCGACAACCTGCTGACCGCCGAGGTGGTCACCGCCGACGGCAGCATCCTCCGAGCGTCCGCCGACGACCACCCTGATCTGTTCTGGGCGCTGCGAGGCGGTGGCGGCAACTTCGGCGTGGTCACCCTGTTCCGGTTCGCGCTGCATGGCCTCGGCCCGACGGTCCTGGCCGGCCCCGTCTTCTGGGCGGCCGACGACACCGCCGACGTGCTGCGCTTCTACCGGGACTTCGCCGCCGCGGCGCCCGACGAGCTCGGCACTGTGGTCAGGCTCGGGACCGTTCCCCCGTTGCCCGTCATCCCCGAGGAGCTGCACTGGCGGCCCGCCATCGCCGTGGTCTGCTGTTATGCAGGTCCGATCGCCGACGGCGAGCGCGCGGTGGAGGCCCTTCGCCGGCTGGGTACGCCGCTGGTGGATCTGCTCGCGCCGAAGCCGTACTGCGCCCACCAGAGCGCTACCGACGACACCACGCCCCATGGCTGGCACTACTACTGGAAGTCCACGGACCTGGCCGACCTGTCCGACGACACCATCTCCGTCATCGCCGAGCACGCCTACCGCGCCGGCTCGCCCCGGTCGTACGCGGTGATGTTCCACATGGGCGGCGCCGTCAGCCGAGTCGCCCACACCGCCACCGCTTACGCCGGCCGCGACGTGGCCCACAACATCAACATCGACGCCGTATGGCTGCCCGGTGAGTCGGGCGAGCACGCCGCGGCCGAGACCGCGTGGGCGCGGCGGTTCCTCCACGCCCTCCAGCCGCACCGCGCAGGCAGCGTCTACATCAACTTCCTCGACTCCGACGACGACACCAGCCGCGTACGAGAGGCGTACGGCGAGCGCATCTACCGACGACTGGCGGAGGTCAAGGCCAAGTACGACCCCGACAACACCTTCCACCACAACAAGAACATTCACCCCGGCTGAGCAGGGTCGGCGACGATCGAAGCCGGATCGTGGACCCGCATGCTCGGAACGAGTGGTTGAGCCTGGAACACGGCTATGAGCGCAGCCGGCAGTTGGGATGCGGTCGGGTCTGATCCACACTCAGGGGCATTGCATGAAGTGGATCCGTTCGGTTCACGCGTCCCGTCCGTGACGTCATGTCATGTCCTGTTCTGGGGCCGGGAAGCAGTGCAGGTACGGCGCCGGTGATCATGTGTTTGTCGAGACCCATGAGAACCGAACGAGACCGTGCCTGCCCCTGCATCGTCTCCCATGCCCGTCGCGCTGGAGAACCTGGCCCGCGCTCCTTCTTCCGCGCCCCTCATCGACGCAGCAGGTCTGTGTTCCTTCCCGGACGCGGTGCCTGACCCGCGGGATCGAAGGGGCCGCTGGCATCCACTGTCCGCGCTGCTGGCGGCGGCAGCGGCTGCGGGGAGCCAGGCGTCCCCCTCCAGGCGGACCCAGCGTCCCCCACGCGGGGACCCGCTCGCCCCGCCCCGGCGGACGCACCGGCCCGCCCGTCCGGCCGAACATCACGGCATGACGACAACTCAACTTCCTTCGGAGAACCGACGTTCCCTGCCGCCGGCCGGGAGGGCGGTCCGCGCCCTCGGCCGCTGCCTCCTCGTCGCGCTCGGCGTGCTCCTCGCACCCCTCGCCGCCGTCGCCGCCCTGTGGGCGACCGCGACCGTCACGGCTCACCTCACGCTGATCCTCGGCGCGGGAGCAGCCGCGCTGATCGTGGTGTGCGCGGCCGGGGTGTACGGCGGGGTGCGTCGGCGGAGGCGTCACCGCGCTCGTCACGGCGGTCGTCCTGCTGCTGACCTCGACGGCGGCCTCCCTGACCGTGTTCCGGCCGCTGGACGAGGCACCTCCGGCCCCGCGCTCGCAGCCCACCGGCTACTGGAGCCTGCCGACCGGATCCCGACTCGCCTACGCTCTCCAACGGGCGCACGGACACCCCCGGCCGACCCCGGTGATCGTCCTGCACGGCGGCCCCGGCACCC
The DNA here is from genome assembly GCF_040651535.1 of Streptomyces sp. NPDC048420. Lineage (NCBI taxonomy): Bacteria > Bacillati > Actinomycetota > Actinomycetes > Kitasatosporales > Streptomycetaceae > Streptomyces > Streptomyces sp. NPDC048420. Next base: position 429 of record NZ_JBEZKG010000059.1, on the reverse strand, counting down.
CCGGCGACGGCCCCGACCCGGTGGAGCGCCTCCTGACCCGCCAGGGGTACGACGTCTACTCCTACGACCAACTCGGCTCCGGCCGCTCCGGGCGACTCTCCGACCCCACCGGCTACACCGTCGCCCGCCAAGTCGCCGACCTCGAAGCCGTCCGCGCCCGCATCGGAGCCGACCGCGTCGTCCTGCTCGGCGCCTCCTGGGGCGCCACGCTGGCCGCCGAGTACCTCGCGGCTCACCCCGACCGGGTCGCCCGCATGGTGCTGACCTCGCCGGGCGTCCTGTGGGCGCCGGCCTGGAAGGACCGAGCGGAAGGCGACATCTGGGATCGACTCACACCCGCCCAGCAGCGCCGTATGGACGAGCTGGAGGCAAGCCCACGGCTGCTGGCCTGGTCACTGCTGATGGAGGCCCAACCCGCGCGCCGCTCAC
>NZ_JBEZKG010000058.1:0-19809 GCF_040651535.1 Streptomyces sp. NPDC048420 | reverse complement strand
AGGACCCTCGACAAGTCCCATCGTTGCAGGTCAGGAGCACTCTCCGCTTATTTAATCAAGCATCGGACACCCACCTCGCGAAAGCGCGAGGCTAGGGACGGTGCACACCCCCCACACAGACGGTCGACTGAACGTTCATGGAACGGGCCGTCAAGACATCGGCAAGAGTGCAAACGAATAGCCGGATTTGGGCCGAGCTTGGCCCGTGCTTGGAGGTACGGGCCAACTGGAGCGCTGCGTCAGCCCGCTGCCGGGCGTCCTCGACAACGCCCCGTCGCGGGGCGCCGGGTGCTGGTCCAACCTGGTGAGTGATGGGGGCATGTCCGGTCAAGGACCGAAGCCCACCGCCGGAGCCACCACAACGACGGCGTCTGTCGACCGTGGTTACTACCTCATCAGGGCCAAACACTCTGGCATGTGCCTGGATGGCGCCAACTTCAGCACAGCCCACGCAGCCTCCATCGTGCAGGCCAGGTGACCTAGGCACGCACAACCAGCAGTGGCGCCTGAACCAGGTGTATCCCTCAGCCGCGTTCCCCAGGTCGGGCACAGCGTCGGGATCGTCGCGGACCACTCCGCCATGCTCATGGAAGTCGCGTTCCGCAGCCAAGCACACGCCGCCCCTGTGGTCCAAGGATCTCCGCAAGGCCGCGAGCCCGGCCTCAACCAACAATGGCAGTTCGTACGCCGGTAGTGGGCGTCCCGTCCTGCCTGCGGGGCGAGGCATGCCCGGTTTGTGTCACTCTTCCTTCGGGCCAAGAACGTATCGCGCGATCTGATCGGCCTCTTCGGAGCGGCCGAGTCCGCGCAGAACGAGACTGAGGGTGCCAAGGGCTCCCAGGCGGCTGATTCCGTAAGGGCTCGGAGAACCCGCGTCCAGGCGCTGGAACAGGCTCAATGCCTCTGTCACCGCGTCCAGGGCTATGAGCAGGTCCTCCTCCGCCCCTCCTTCCGTTTGCCCTTGCGCGAGGGCCCAAAGAGCCATCGCGAGTTTCGCTTCGAAGACGCTTGGGTCGTCCCGTGCCAGACGCCGACAGAGCGACACGGCCTCTTGGAAGAAGGTGAGAGCCTCATCCCTTCGCCCCAATTTCGCCATTTGGTTGCCGAGGATGCTCAGTGATTGGGCGAACCTTGGATTGTGGGCGACAGGGTTTTCGCTCGCAAGTTTTCGGTAAATTTTTGTGGCTTCTTGCACTGCCTTCAAGGCCGCCTGCTGCTCTCCCAACTCCGATAACCTAAGAGACAGGTTGCCAAGCGAGGCAGCGAGGTCAATCTCGTGGACGGCAGGGTTGACCTGGGTCAATCGACGACGAATTTCTACAGCCTCTCTGGTGATGGCTGCCGACTCTTCGTAGCGTCCGGCCTGCGCCAACCGATTTCCCAGGTTGCTCAGTGTCCGGGCCAAATCAGGTTCGTAGGCAACAGAGTTCGACTCACACAGCGCTCGATACAGATCGGCAGCCTCCAGCGTCGAGGCAAGAGCATCGTCCCACCGTCCCACCGCCGCCAAACGGTTACCAAGATTTCCCAGTACCATGGCCAAGGTGGGCTCATGCGCGGCGGGGTTTGCCTCTGCTATGTGGCGACAGAGATCGGTCGCCTCCTGGGTGGCCGCAAGCCCGTCCTCCCAGCGCCCGACCTCTGACAGTTGTGTGCCCAGATTGTTCAGTACGGCAGCAAGTTCAGGTGCGTACGCAGAAAAGTCAGACTCACAGAGGTGACGCTCGATGACCACCGCTTCTTGCAACATCTCAACAGCTTCTCCCCGTAGACCTACCGCCCCAAGGTGGTTCCCAAGGTTGGTCAGCGAAGAAGCCAGGCGTTCCGAGGAGTTCCTCGACCCCTCTCCCTTCAGGCGCCGATCGATGGCCACCGCTTCCTCTGATGCGGTCACGGCTTCTTGGATTCGCCCCACGCTCGACAGATGAAGGCTCAAGCCGTTGAGGGATATCCCAAGGCTTGACAGGCCACTGCCGGAATCACCCTCTGCCCGTTCGCGGTGGAGCGCTACTGCTTCCAGGGACGCGGCCAAGGCGTCATCGTCCCGACCGAGGGCGGCAAGGTGAAGGCTGAGGTCACTCAGGGCCGTTGCCAGGTCAGCCGCATGAGCCACTGGGTCGGAAGCAGCGAGTTGCCGCCAGAGCGGTATCGCTTCCTCGGCAGCTTGAAGGGCCTGCTCGCGCAGGCCGGCGTAGTGAAGGCGCTGTGCCAGGCCTGAGTGGATCGTGGCTCGGACCCTCGGGTCCTCGGCGCCGGCCAGACGATGATGGGCGAGGCGGTATGCGACGGCGGCAATCCCAGGGGCAAGTTCGACGTGCTGGCCGCTGGGCAGGTGAGACTCGATCTTTTCCAGGAGTTCCGGCGCCAGCTCGGACAGGCCGGCCACAGTGGCCAGCACTGCGCCGCCGGCTTGAACGGCCAGCTCGGGGTGCTCGGTCAGTAATGGAGCGAGCTGTTGGGAGATCAGATGCGGCCAGCGCTCAGCCGCCGCTGTCAGTCCTGCCAATGCGGGCCGCGTCCACTTGGACGGTCCTGACGGAGTATTGGTGAGGAGACGCCGAGGGGCTCCCGTGGACCAAGGATCAGGCACGTGGCTGGTCACACCATGACCCGGCACAGCGAGTGCGAGAAAATCCTCTGCGAGCAAGTCGGGGTGCAGCGGCTCCAGATAGGCCTCACCCGGCTCCTTGTCCCAGAGCGGGTAAGCGGTCGCGTGGTCCTTGAGGATGCGGTCGGCGGGCTCGCTGGTTGCGACAGCCACTCGGGCCAACAACTCAAGGCCATCCTCGTAGCTCTGTTCGCCCGTTAGTGTTGCTAGATAAGTCGCCTGCCCCATGGCGTCAGCCGTGATACCCACTCGGTGGTTGTCGTGCAACTTCTCCCAGTATGCGCGTTCACGCGAAAGGAGATAAGCGGATATTTGACCCGGACTTCCGAGGTCTTGAGATATTTCACCGCTTCCAGGCATACGGCGGACGGAATCCACAGAGACCAGGGCGGCCATCTGAATGGCCAGGGCTTGCTGAAACGAAGGACCGCGCAACGCCCATGACTGGACGTTCGGGCTGTGGATGTGTGATGTGCCCAGGGCGCGAGCGAAGCAGTCTTGGGCTGTGGTGAACAGGTTCTCCAGACTCATATCGATCTCGTCCGCCAGGGCGCCCAGGCGCAAGTCATAGGTCTCGATCTCCAGCCTGTCCAGATCGCTGGCCAGCGTCTGCCACCAGATTCCCGATGGGCGCGCCAGAAGCAACACACGAGCTTTCCTGCCCTGACGCGTGGCGTCGGTCAGCATTTCGAGGAGATCACTTGTGGGCCACCGCTCGGCGTAATCGACCACCATGAGAGTGCCGATTCCATCTTCTGGATGGTGATCGATGGCTTTGTCGTTGCCCTGGGACCCCCCTACGGAGGGGGCACTCCCATGACGCCCCAGAAAGACTCTCCAACCAGCTTCACGACTGAGTTCCGCGAACCGGTTTGCCAGCCGAGTCTTTCCCTGGCCACCGGCTCCATGGATGAGCAGGGTAGAAACTGGGTCCTCGCTGTCCCGCCAAGCCCCGAGTTCGGCGAGTTCCCCTCGCCTGCCAGTGAAGTCCACAATGGCATAGCGCGGCTGCAGGAGCCTGGCGGGTTGGTCCCGGGCTCGCTTGACTGAAATCGTCGGGCGATCCACGGGAAAGTCCATGACTCGATACAGCGGGCGCCCGCCGCTCGGCGCGTGAATGGAGACATCCCCGTTCACATCGCTGACCTGCACGACCGAGCCGTAGACCACTGAGTTGGACAGCCACTGACCCCGTCGACGCCTGGATGTCCCCGTACCGATCATTTTTCGACCTCGACGTCTCCCTCCGTACCTTGAACCTGGTCGACGGGGCCCGCTGTGCTGGAATTCCGGACGGATTGCGCGCCTTCACCCGAGAGGGCGGCGGAGGTTGCACCTGAAAGCGGTGCCGGTGTACCAGGAGTCGAACTTGCCCGATGGGTGACCCTCACGCTTCCTCCTGTACCGGAGATCTGAGTGACACCTCCGCCGACACTTGTGCTGTCGACGCTCTGCGCACCAGCCGTCGGCTCCTGCCGCCGGAGACCTGCCACCGACACGGCCAGTCCGGCAAGGGCGACGAACAACCCCACCACGCTTGCTACCTTGTCCGCCTTGTCCAGACCTACTGTGATCAGATACGCCGTCAGAGCCACCACCGCCACACCAGTGATCACTCCGCCGGTCCACGCCTGCGCCCGCCCAGTCATGGCGTCATTATCCGCTCCGACACCCCTGGTTGAGCGGAGTTTTACACAGTGAAGGAAGCGAAGCGGACGACGTTCGTGAGGCCGGCTCTCAAATCCGGGGCGGGGATGACGCCCAGGGCCTTCGGCCCCCTCTTACTGCCCGACATGCAGCATCAGCCCGATGCCCGCGACCAGCAGCCCCGCCGCGACGATCCTCGGCGCCCCGAACCGCTCCTTGAAGAACACGGCGCCGATGGCCGCGCCGACGATGATCGAGGACTCGCGCAGGGCGGCTATCGGGGCGAGTTCGGCCTTGGTCTGGGCCCACAGGACGAGGCCGTACGCGGTCACGGAGAGGGCGGCGCCGAGGAGCCCGACCGGGGCGAACGGCCGCAGCACCGCGACGAACCGCCCACCCCACCGCGTCAGGGCATACGCCGGGATCACCACCCCCTGCACCGCCATCAGCCAGGCGATGTACCCGAGCGAGGAGCCGGAGGCGCGCACGCCGAGCCCGTCGACGACGGTGTACGCGGCGATGGTCAGCCCGGTCGCCAACGCGGCGCCGATCGCCGCCCAGTTGGGCCTGTGCCCCCGCAGCCCCCACAGCGCGACGCCGGTAAGCCCCGCGCACGACAGGGCGATTCCGGCGGCGGCCCACGCGTCCGGCACCTCGTGCGCGAAGAGGGCCGCCAGCACGGTCACCACCAGGGGCGCGGTGCCGCGGGCGATCGGATAGGCCTGCCCGAAGTCCCCGAGCCGGAAGGACTTCATGAGCAGCGCGTAGTAAGCGATGTGGATGCAGCACGAGGCAAGCAGATACGGCCACGCACCCGCCGCCGGAACCACCGCGAACGGGATCATCGCCAGCCCGATGAGCATCCCCCCGCCCGAGATCAGCGTGAACCCGACCAGCTTGTCGGTGATCTGGTGCGCGATGGCGTTCCAGCTGGCGTGCGTGACGGCGGCGAGAAGAACGGCCGCGGTGACGAGAGGAGTCACGCGATGTGCTCGCGGACGTCCACGAGGGTGGCGCCGGCGTGGGCGATCAGGTCCTTGGGCGGAAGGGGGAACACGGCATGCGGATTGCCGGCGGCTGCCCAGACGACGTCATGGGTGAGCAGCGACCGATCGGCCAGCACCCGGGTCCTCGTACGGTGCCCGAAGGGCGGCACACCCCCGATGGCGTACCCGGTCGCCTCCCGTACGACATCGGCCTTGGCCCGCGTGACCTTCTCAGCACCCAGTTCTTCCCGAACCCGTTCGAGGTCGACGCGCGAGGCCCCGTCCATGAGCACCAGCACCGGCACCCCGTCCGCCGCGAAGATCAGCGACTTGCAGATCTGACTCAGCTCACACCCGATCGCCGCGGCGGCCTCGGCGGCGGTACGGGTGGCGTCCGGGAAGCGCCGGACGCTGGCGGTCAGTTCATCGAGGCCCAGTTCCCGCAGGGCCTCGGCGAAACGGGGGTGGGCGGCCTGGGAGCCGTCGGCGTCGGTGGTCGTCATGCAGGGCACGCTAGCGGTGGGTGTACGAGCCACGCGACCCGGTTTGCGGACCCGTCCTCCCTCCCGTCATGCAGGATGCCGCCATGACCCCGTCCCCCGCCGTACGCCCCTACCGCCCCGAGGACCGCGAGGCCCTCGACGACATCTGTGTGCGCACCGCGCACATGGGCCAGGACGCCCGTCCGCACTACAAGGACCCCGGAGTCTTCCCGGCCGCCTTCGCCGACCCCTACGTTCACCTCGAACCGGAGTTGGCCTTCGTCCTGGACGACGGTGACGACAACGCCGTCGGGTACATCCTCGGTACCGCCGACACGCCCCGGTTCGTCGAGGACTACCGGGCGAAATGGCTGCCCCTCGTGGCCGACCGCTACCCGGAGCCCCACCACGAGCCCCGCACCCCCGACGAGGAGATCGTCCGTCTCCTGCACCGCCCCGAGCGCATGCTCGTGCCCGAAGTCGCCGCCTACCCGGCCCACCTGCACATCGACCTGCTCCCCGAGTGGCAGGGGCGGGGGTACGGGCGCGCGCTCATGGAGACCTTCCTGCGGGCCCTGCACGAGCGGGGCGTGGCCGCCGTACACCTCTCCATGGTGGCCGCCAACACACCCGCCCGTGCCTTCTACGACCGTCTCGGCTTCCACGAGATCGACGTGCCGGAGGCCGGCGCGACCGTCACCTACCTGGGCCGCTCGACGCGTCCGACCGAGGAGCTCAGGACCCGGCGCTGAACGTCACGTCCTTCGCGGCCGCCACTTCCGCCCTGCGGCCCGGTGCCGACTGGTACCGCCAGTAGAGGTTGGTGTGCGCGATGACCTGGTCCGGCGGCGGGGAGCCCCACTTGCTGTTGTCCGGGGCAGTGTGGGCGTCGGCGACGAGGGTGACGTCGTAACCGCGCACGAAGGCGCCGTGGATGGTGGAGCGTATGCAGGCGTCGGTCTCCGCGCCGGCCACCACCAGGTGACCCACCCCGGCGCGGGCCAGGACAGCCTCCAGGTCGGTGTCCTCGAAGGAGTCGCCGTACGACTTGTGCACCAGGGGCTCGGTGTCCCGGCGGGGCAGCTCGGCGACGTACTCCCAGGCTTCGCTGCCTTTCTCCAGCCCCTCGTCGGAGTGCTGGACCCAGACGAGCGGGACGCCCTGCTCGCGGGCCCTGTCGACGAGGGAGGCGATGGCGGCGACGACCTCGTCGCGCTGGTACGCCTCGGCGACGACGCCCTTCTGGACGTCGATCACGAGCAGTGCGGTGTGGGGCCGTTCAGCCAGTGTGGTCATTCCCTCACGCTAGACCGCACCACTGACAATGACCCCGCCGCTGGAAATCCGGGCCGTTCCGGCCCGGACGAAAGCGGCCGGTGAGGACGCCCCGTCCCCACGGAGCCCTCACCGGCCGGTCCTCGTCGGAGGCGGTACGTCAGACCCGTACCAGAGTCAGACCCGTACCAGCTCCCGGTCCTCGTCAGGGTCCGTGTGCTTCTCAGCCGGTGTCCGCAGGCCCTCGCCCTCGACGTCGACGTTGGGCAGTGCGCGGTCCAGCCACTTCGGGAGCCACCAGGCGCGGCGGCCGAGCAGGGCGAGGACCGCGGGGACGATCGCCATGCGGACCACGAACGCGTCGAAGAAGACGGCGATCGCGAGGCCGAAGCCGATCATCTTGATCATCGATTCGCCGGAGCTGATGAAGCCTCCGAAGACGGCCATCATGATGACCGCGGCGGCGACCACGACCCGGGCGCTGTGCTTGAACCCGGTCACGATGGCCTGGCTCGGGGACTCGCCGTGGACGTACGCCTCGCGCATCCGGGTCACGAGGAACACCTCGTAGTCCATCGCGAGTCCGAAGACCACGCCGACCATGAAGATCGGCATCATCGACATGATCGGGCCGGTCTCCTCGACGCCCAGCAGTCCGCCGAGCCAGCCCCACTGGAAGACCGCGACGACGGCGCCGAGCGCGGCGAGTACGGAGAGCAGGAAGCCGAGGGCCGCCTTCAGCGGGACCAGGATCGAGCGGAAGACCACGATCAGGAGGAGGAAGGCGAGGCCCACGACCAGGGCCAGGTACGGGATCAGGGCGTCGGAGAGCTTCTGCGAGAAGTCGATGTTCATCGCGGTGGTGCCGGTGACCAGGACGTCCGCGTCCGCCTTGGACGCGACACCGTCACGGATGGAGTGCACCAGGTCCTCGGTCTGGGTCGAGGACGGCTTCGAGCCGGGGATGACCGTGATGGTCGCGGTGTCGCCCGCCTTGTTGAAGGCCGCCGGGGTGACCGTGGCGACGTCCTTGAGATCCTTGATCCCCTCGCTCACCGTGGCGGCCGCGGCCTTCGGGTCGTCGCTGTTCTTGGCGTCGACCACGATCATCAGGGGCCCGTTGAAACCGGGTCCGAAGCCCTCCGAGAGGAGGTCGTAGGCGCGGCGCTGGGTCGTGGACGTCGGCTGCGAACCGTCGTCGGGCAGGCCCAGCTCCAGCTGGCTGACCGGCAGTGCGACGGCGCCGAGGCCCACCACGCCGAGCAGCAGCACGGCGGCCGGGCGGCGGATGACGAAGCTCGCCCAGCGGGTGCCCAGGTTGGGCTTCACCGGCTTCGGGGAAGAAGCGTCCGCATCGGTGGCCTCCTCGCGCTTCTCGCCCGCCGGGCGGATTTTGCGGCCGGCGTACCCGAGCAGCGCCGGGATCATGGTCAGCGCGATGAGGACGGCGATCACGACCGTGCCCGCCGCGGCGAGGCCCATCTTGGTCAGCATCGGCACGTTGACGACCGTGAGGCCGGCCAGCGCGATCACGACGGTGAGGCCGGCGAAGACCACCGCGGAACCGGCGGTTCCGGTGGCCCGGCCCGCCGCCTCCTCGCGGGCGCGGCCCTCGGCCAGTTCGGCGCGGTAGCGGGAGACGATGAACAGGGCGTAGTCGATGCCGACCGCGAGGCCGATCATGCCCGCGAGCGTGGAGGTGGTGCTGCCGAGGTCGAGCGCCTTGGCGAGGACGGCGATGGTGGAGACGCCGATCCCGACGCCGATGATCGCCGTCAGCAACGGCAGACCGGCCGCGACCAGCGAGCCCAGGGTGATGACCAGGACGACCGCGGCGATGGCGAGACCGACGGCCTCACCGATCGCTCCCGCCTCCGGCTCGGCCTGGAGCGCGTCGCCGCCGACGTCGACGGTCAGCCCGGTGTCCCGGGCCTCGTCGGCGGCCTTCTCCAGGGCGTTCTGGGTGGCGTCCTTGAGCTCCATGCCGGGGACCTCGTAGCGCACCGACGCGTAGGCGACCGTGCCGTCCTTGCTGACCGCGTTGGTGGTGAACGGGTCGGTGACGGAGACGACCTCGGAGCCGTCGCCCAGTTCCTTGACGGTCTTCGCGACGGTCGCCCTGTTGGCGGCGTCGGTCATCTTCTCGCCCTCGGGCGCCTTGAAGACCACGCGTCCGGTCGCACCGTCGGCGCTGGCCCCGGGGAAGCGCTGCTCCAGCAGGTCGAAGGCCTTCTGCGCCTCCGTGCCCGGAATGGAGAAGGAGGTCGATCCGGCGGCGGGGGCGCTGAACGCGCCGACGCCCGCGAGCGTCAGCAGGGCCACCCACATCAGGGCGACGAAGTGCCGTCGCCGGAAGGCGAGCCGGCCGAGCTTGTAGAGGAAAGTGGCCACGAAGGCGTACTCCCGGTCAGGTCGTGGGGTTCAGGGCGACAGGGCCCCAAGGGCAGGGGTGATCAGCCCGACGACGTGAGCGGTTACGTCAGGTGGAGGGCTTGCTGGGGTGACTGGGGGTCAGTCGGTCGAAACGCCGAGGGCGGGGAGGACCACGGCGTCGATGTACGAAAGGAGGAAGGCCTGGGTCGGCGGCAGCTCGTCGATCATCGTGCGGGCCGCGAACCCGCCGAGCATCATGTGCATCATGAACTCGATCGCCGGGTTGTCCGGGCGCACCTCGCCCCGGTCGACCGCCCGCTGGACGAGTCGACGGAACTCCGCCATCTCGGGTTCGATGAGATGCTCGCGGAACGCCTTCAGGAGATCCGGGTTGCCGTGGACCGCCATGGCCAGGCCCCGCATGAGCGCGGAGTTCTGCTCCATGGTGCAGTCGTCCGAGCGCATGGTGAGCGCGTGCAGGTCGCCCTTGAGCGACCCGGTGTCGATCTCGTCGAGACCGATACCGCCCGGCTTGGTGTGCCGCACCGCCTTCGCCACCAGCTCGGCCTTGCCGCCCCACTGGCGATAGAGCGTGGCCTTGCTGGAACGGGTGCGCGCGGCGACGGCGTCCATGGTGAGGGCGTCGTAGCCGACCTCGCGGAGCAGTTCGAGCACGGCCTCGTAGAGCTCGGCCTCGCGCTCGGGGGTGATGCGGCTGCGACGTGCGGTCGAAACCTCGGTCATGTCACTCACCCTTTCTGCTCCGGGACTTGGAACGACACCGTTTCGTACGACACGAATGTAGCGCATCCCTCTGCGAAACGAAACTGTTTCGTTCGTGTCATGAGTCACCCCGGGTCGACCTCGGCCGGTTTTTCACAAGTTGCTCCGGCCCATCCCCCGGAAAAGCATGGGGAGGTGAGCTATCTGCGCCTTCCGCACCTGAGCGGCGACCTGTTGTGCTTCGTGGCCGAGGACGACCTCTGGCTGGCCCCCCTCGACGGCCCGGGCCGCGCCTGGCGCCTGACCGTCGACCGCACCAAGATCGGCCATCCGCGCTTCTCGCCCGACGGCCGCCACATCGCGTACACGAGCTGGCGCAGCTTCGTGCCCGAGATCCACCTGGCCGACGTGGACGGCGGCCCGGCCCGCCGGCTCACCTACTGGGGCTCCACGGACACCCAGGTCACCGGCTGGACCCCGCAGGGCACCATCCTCGCCGTCGCCTCCCACGGCGAGCCCTTCTCCTACTTCACCTGGGCGTACAAGGTCCCCACCGACGGCTCCCCCGGCCGCAAGCTCCCCTGGGGCCCGGTCTCCGACATCCAGGTCGCCGACCGCAAGACCCTCCTCCTCACCGGCACCCCGCCGCACGAACCGGCCGCCTGGAAGCGCTACCGGGGCGGCGCCACGGGCCGCCTGTGGCTGCACGGCGAACGCCTGCTGCCCGACCTCGGCGGCCACCTCCACTCCCCGATGTTCGTCGGCGACCGCATCGCCTTCCTCTCCGACCACGAGGGCGTGGGCAACCTCTACTCCTGCGCCCACGACGGCTCCGACCTGCGCCGCCACACCGACCACGACGCCTTCTACGCCCGGCACGCCTCCAGCGACGGCACCCGGGTGGTGTACCAGTGCGGGGGCGACCTGTGGATCGTCGACGACCTCTCGTCCGCCGGGCCGCGCAAACTCGACGTACGGCTGAGCGGGCCGCGCGCGGGACGCCGTACCTATCAGGTGCCCGCATCCCAGCACGTGGACGGCATCTCGGTGGACGAGACGGGGCGCGCGAGCGCGGTCGTCGTCCGCGGCAGCCTGTACTGGCTGACCCACCGGGACGGTCCGGCGCGCACGATCACGGACACTCCGGGGGTACGGGTCCGGCTCCCGGAGATGCTCGGTTCCGTCGGCCAGGTCGCGTACGTGACGGACGCGGAGGGCGAGGACGCCGTGGAGATCGCCTACCTGCCCCGGGCGACCGGTGACCGCGAGCCCCGGCGGCTGGCCTCCGGGGAGCTGGGCCGGGTCCTGGAGCTGGTCGCCGACCCCCAGGGCGAGCGCCTGGCCATCGCCTCGCACGACGGCCGCCTGCTGCTCCTCGACGCGACCGAGGATTCCGACAGCGAGGACTCCGACAGCGAGGACTCCGACAGCGGGGTCACCGACAGCGGGGTCACCGACAGCGGGGTCACCGACCTCATCCGCTCGGTCAACGGCCCGGTCCGCGACCTCGCCTTCTCCCCGGACGGCTCCTGGCTGACCTGGTCGCACCCGGGGATCGGCCGCTCCCTGCGCCAGATCAAGATGGCCCGCATCAAGGACCGCCTGATCGTGGACGTGACGAACGGCCGCTTCGAGGACGAGAACCCGGTCTTCACCCGGGACGGCCGCTACCTGGCCTTCCTCTCCTGGCGCGGCTTCGACCCGGTGTACGACGTCCACACCGGCGACCTGTCCTTCCCGCTCGGCTGCCGTCCCTACCTGGTCCCGCTCTCCTCGGCCACCCCCTCCCCCTTCGCCCTGAACCCGGAGGGCCGCCCGGCCGCGGGGGGCCTGGACCCGGTCGAGGACGAGAGCGGCGAAGCGAGTGCCGTCACGGTCGAGGTCGAAGGCCTGGAGAGCCGGGTCACCCCCTTCCCGGTCCCGGCCTCCAAGTACTCGGCGCTGTACCCGGTCGCGGGCGGCGGCCTGGTCTGGCTGCGTTGGCCGATCTCGGGCGCGCTCGGTGAGACCTTCGTGAACCCGGACGACACCTCCGAGCGTCCGACCCTCGAACACTTCGCCATCAGCAAGGCCAAGAAGACCGAACTCGTCGAGCACCTGGACTGGTTCGCGGTCAGCGGCGACGGTTCGCGACTGGTGCTCGTCGACGAGGGCGACCTGCGCGCCACACCCTCGACGGAGTCCGGCGACAGCGACTCGACGGTCTGGATCGACCTGCGCCGCATCCTGCACGAGGCCGACCCGGCCGCCGAGTGGCGCCAGTCGTACGAGGAGGCGGGCCGCCTGATCCGGGCGTACTTCTGGGACCCGGGGATGTGCGGCATCGACTGGGACGCGGTGCTCGACCAGTACCGCCCGCTGGTCGAACGGGTCGCCTCGCCCGACGAGTTCGCGGATCTCCTGCGCGAGGTCCTCGGCGAACTGGGCACCTCCCACGCCTACGTGACGGCCGCGCGCCGCAACGAAGGGCCACCGCACTACCAACGCCGGCAGGGCCTGCTGGGCGCCAACTTCGTCCTCAGAGACGGCGGTTGGACGGTCCGGCGGATCCTCCCCGGCGACTCCTCGGACTCCAAGGCCCGCTCCCCGCTGGCCGGCACGGGCATCCGCGAGGGCGCGGTCCTCACCCACGTGGACGGCCGCCCGGTCGATCCGGTCGCGGGCCCGTATCCGCTGCTCGCGGCGGCGGGCGGTACGACGGTGGAGCTGACGTTCACCCCGGCCGAGGGCGAGGGCGGGGCCCGCCGGGTGGCGGTGGTCCCGCTCCTCGACGAACGCCCCCTGCGCTACCAGGACTGGGTCGCCAAACGCCGGGCCGTCGTACGGGAGTTGAGCGGCGGCCGCTGCGGCTATCTGCACATCCCCGACATGGGCGGCTCGGGCTGGGCCCAGTTCAACCGGGACCTGCGGATGGAGGTCTCCCGCCCCGCCCTGATCGTCGACGTACGCGGCAACGCGGGCGGCCACATCAGCGAACTGGTCGTGGAGAAGCTGACCCGCACGATCCTGGGCTGGGACCTCACCCGCAACGCCCAGCCGGTGTCGTACGCCTCGAACGCCCCGCGCGGCCCGGTGGTCGCGTTGGCCGACGAGGCGACCTCCTCGGACGGCGACATGATCACGGCGGCCTTCAAACTCCTGAAGCTGGGACCGGTGGTGGGCCAGCGCACCTGGGGCGGAGTGGTCGGCATGACCGGCCGCCACCAGCTCGGCGACGGCACGGTGATCACGGTCCCGATGAACGCGGCCTGGTTCGACGCGTACGGCTGGTCGGTGGAGAACCAGGGCGTCACCCCCGACCTGGAGATCCTCCGCACCCCGCTCGACTGGGCGGAGGGCCGCCACGCCCAACTGGACGACGCGGTACGGCTCGCACTGGACCTGCTGGAGACGACGCCTCCGGCGACACCGCCGGACTACCGGGACGTACCGAACAGGTCGAGGCCGAAGTTGCCGCCCAGGTGAGGGTTTTGGCTTTCAGGGCCAAAAGACAACAAGTGTGGGGCGCCCTCCAACAAACAGAGGGCACCCCACACTTCAAGCAGTGACTACATGTCGTAGTCGGGGTCCAGCCGCTCCTGCTCCTCGCGCCGGATGCGCTCGGACTCCTCGTCCCGCATCCGCTCGCGGTCCTCGCCCTGGCGACCACGCTGACCCGGCTCACGGCCTTGCTCACGGCCCTGCTCCCGGCCCTGCTGGGCCTTCTGCTTGGCCTGCTGCTGCCACTGCTCGGACTTGTCCTGGAACTGGTCCTTCATACCCATGTGGGTTCACTCCCGTGGGGGTGAGGGGAAGAGCCCCGGTCCGGGGCCTCGACCAGATTCACACGCCCGGACAAAGAACGCATTTCGATCAACTACGGTGCGTAGCGGAACCGGTGGCGCGAGCCTTCTCATCTGCCGCCCCACCTGCACCGACGAGTCCCACCCGCATGCCCTCCAACCGCTGCCCGAACCGCCGCATCTCCCGCTGACCGACGGTCCCGACGATCCCCGGCAGGTACCCGCGCAGCCCCTGTGTCCCGCGCAGCCACCCCTGCCCGTACACATGACTGGACCGCCGCTCGATCCCCGCCACGATCCGCTCCACCGCGGGACCCGGCGGATACGTCTTGCTGGCCGGCCACGGCAGCCGCTGCCGCAGCTCCCGCATGACGTCGTCCTGGTCGGCCCCGCGCACCATGTCCGTGTCGGTCCACGACAGATACCCGACCCCGACCCGCACGCCCTTGTGCCCGACCTCGGCCCGCAGACTGTGCGCGAACGCCTCCACACCCGACTTGGAGGCGCAGTACGCGGTCATCATCGGCGCCGGGGTGATCGCGGCGAGGGAGGCGATCTGCAGCAGATAACCCCGGCTCTCCATCAGCACCGGCAGGAAGGCCCGGGCGGTGACGGCGGATCCGATGAGATTGACCTCGATCACCCGCCGCCACGCCTCCGGATCGGAGTCCACGAAGGGCCCGCCGGTGGCGACCCCGGCGTTGGCGACCACGATGTCGACCTTCCCGAACCGCTCCTTGACCTCTCCCGCCACCCGGGCCATCGCCTCGTGGTCGGTGACGTCGGCGTACCAGTGGTCGCTGTCCCCGTGCAGCCGCCCGGAGAGCTGCTTGAGCGCGTCCGCCTCAAGGCCGACCAGCGCCACCTTGGCGCCCCGCGCGGACAGCTTGCGGGCGAGCAACTCCCCCACGCCCCGCGCCGCCCCCGTGACGACCGCCACCTGCCCTTCGAGTCCGACCCTGCTCATGCGCCCTCCCTGACCTGGACGTAGGTGCTGACGAGTTCCCGGATCCGCGCGCTGACCAGCTCCGGCGCCTCGACGGGCGTCATGTGGCCGAGGCCGGGCAGTTCGGTGACGCCGAGGCAGTTGGGCAGCGCGGCCGCCAACTGGTGTGCGTGCACGGGCGGGGTGAGCCGGTCCGCCGTGCCGACGACGACGGCCGTGGGCGCGGTGAGCTGCCGTACACCGTGGTCCAGGTCGAGCAGATCCAGCACCTGCGACCAGGCGTACCGCACCCTGGGCGGACAGGCGTGCACGATCCGCGCGCACGCCTCGACCATGTGCGGGGCCGAACCGGGGCCCATCGTCCCGTACTTGAGGATCCGCCGGGCGAGCGGCGTGACCGGCCCGAGCGGCGCCCGCAGCCCGAGCACATGCCGGGTCAGCCAGGTCCGCAGCCGCCCGGCCCGGATCGGTACGACGGTCGACTCGGCGACCAGCCGCGACGAACCGGTGCTGCACAGCAGGACGGCCGCCGTGCGCTGTTGGAACCCCGGGCGCCCGGCCGCGGCCATCACCGTCATCCCGCCCATGGAGTGACCGGCGATCACCGCCTTCTCGTCCGCCGCGAGGGTCGCCCCCAGTACGGCTTCGAGGTCGTCGGCGAGCAGCTCCGCGCTGCAGGAGGGGCTCGCCGGACTGCGTCCGTGGCCGCGCTGGTCGTAGGCGATGACCCGGTGGTCGACGGAGAGTTCGCGGATCTGCGCGGCCCAGAAGGCGGTGGAGCAGGTCCAGCCGTGGGCGAGGACGACAGGGGGCGCGTTCTCGGGTCCGTGCACCTCCACGTGCAGGCGGGCGCCGTCGGCGGAGACCGCGGTGAGTTCGCGCACCGGGGCGGGTGGGGCATACGGCCCGGAGACGACGTGCATCAGACGGTTCATACGACTTGTGCGACTCATGCGGCGCTCACCTCCGCGGGCGCCGGCACCCGCAGCACCTCGTACTCGGCGAGGTCCACCCGCCGGGTCGCCCGCCGGAACTCGGTGGTCGTGCCGGGCCAGATCGTGGAGTTGCGGCCGTTCGCGTCCAGGTACCAGCTGGTGCAGCCGCCGGTGCTCCACACCGTGCGCTTCATGCGCTCCTGCACCCGGTGGTTCCAGGCCTGTACGGCAGAGGGGCGGGCGTCGAGGGCCACCCGCCCGCCGAGGACGTCGAGCTGCCGTACGAAGTCGGCCATGTAGTTCAGCTGGGACTCGATCACGAGGATCATCGAGGAGTTCCCGAGACCGGTGTTGGGCCCGATGATGGTCATCCAGTTCGGGAACCCGGCAGCGGAGGCACCCCGTAGCGACTCCATCCCGCCCTTCCAGGCCTCGGCGAGCGTCCGCCCGTCCGCGCCGACGACCCGGTCGGCGATCGGCATGTCGGTGACATGGAAGCCCGTACCGAAGACGATCGCGTCCACCTGGGCCTCGGTGCCGTCGGCGGCGACGAGCTTCGCCCCCTCGACACGGCTGAGCCCGCTCGCGACCACGTCCACGTTGGGCTGGGTGAGCGCCGGGTAGTACGTGTTGCTCAGCAGGATCCGCTTGCAGCCGATGCGGTAGTCGGGGGTGAGCTTGGCGCGCAGCGCCGGGTCCTTGACGGCACGGGCCATGTTCCGCTTGGCCAACCGCTCGACCGCGCCGAGCTCGCCCGGATGCTTGGTGAACGCCTGGACCTGCAACTCCCGGATGCCCCACAGCAGTCCGCGCCGGGCCTGGGTGGTGAACGGCAGCTGCCGGTGCAGCCAGCGCTCGGCACCGCTGATCGCCCGGTCCACGCGGGGCATCACCCAGGGCGGCGTCCGCTGGAACAGCGTGAGCTGCCGGGCGAGCGGCTGGATGGCCGGCACGATCTGGATGGCCGAGGCGCCCGTGCCCACCATGGCGACCCGCTTGCCGCGCAGGTCGTAGTCGTGGTCCCAGCGGGCGGAGTGGAAGATCTTGCCCGGGAAGGAGTCGAGCCCGGGGATGTCCGGGATCTTCGGATCGGAGAGCGGCCCGGTGGCGGAGACGACGAAGTCGGCCGAGAGCCTGCCACCGGCCGTCTCGATGTCCCAGCGAAGGAGCTCCCCGTCCCAAGTCATCCGCTTCACCTCGGAGTTGAAGCGGAGGTGCGGACGGAGCCGGAAGACGTCGGTCACATGCTCCAGATAGGCGCGGATGTGCTCCTGCCCGGAGAAGGCGCGCGGCCAGTCGGGATACGGCGCGAAGGAGAACGAGTACAGATGGGACGGCACATCACAGGCACACCCCGGATAGCTGTTGTCCCGCCAGGTACCACCCACGCTGTCGGCCCGCTCCAGCACGACGAAGTCGGTGACACCCTCCCGCCGCAGCCGTACGGCGGCCCCCAGCCCACCGAACCCGGACCCGACCACCGCCACCCGCACATGCTCGTGTTCGGCCATGCCGACGCCCTTCCCTGCGCGACTCCGCCAGTGAACACTGGCGCAATGGGAGGGTAGAGCAGCTCCGTACTCATGGGTAGGGGGCGGGGGGAAGGAAAGTTACTGCGGGTACGACATAGGGTGCGGGCGTGGCAGAAGACGGAGGACGACGCGAGTACCGCATGGAGGAACTGGCCCGTCTGGCCGGCATCACCGTGCGCACCCTGCGCTTCTACCGCGAACGCAAGCTGATCCCGCCGCCCCGCCGCGAGGGCCGTATCGCCTGGTACGACGACCACCACCTGGCCCGCCTGCGCACCATCGCGACACTCCTGGAGCGGGGTCACACCCTCACGGGCATCGCCGAACTGGCGGAAGCCCTCGACCACGGCCGGGACGTCGCCGACGTCCTGGGTGTGGCACCGCCCACGGAGGAGGAGCCGGTCCGCCTCACCCCCGAGGAACTCGCCGCCCGCTTCGAGGGCGAGGTCACCGCGGAGAACCTCGCGGCCGCTCTCGACCTCGGCTACCTCGGCACCGACGGCGACGAGATCGTCCACGTCAGCCGCCGCCTCCTGGACGTCTCCGCGGCCCTGGTCCGCGAGGGCATCCCCCTGGGAGAGGTCCTGGCCGCCGCCAAACGCGTCCGCGAACACGTCGACGACCTGGCCGAGATGTTCGCCGAACTGGTCCTGCGCCACGCGACCGAGGACGACCTCCAGCGCCTACGGCCCCTGGCGCGGAGCGTGGTGGAGGCGGAGCTTTCACTGGCGCTGGACCGGCGGTTGCGGAAGCGGGACTAGATCCCATCTTCGAGGCCACCCGGAGCCTGCTCGCGCTTCCGCGAGGACGACGGGCGGCTTTCACCGGCCGCCCCGCAAACCCAGCACATTCACTCTATCGAGGCACTCTTCCGCCAACGCCGCCCGCTACGGCGTTCGTGCTCCGAGAGTGAGATCGAAAAGCCCCGGCGGCTGTTCCAGCAGCCCCGGGGCATGGCCGACACTCTCCAGGAGCGCCGACATCACTGACGACTGATCATCGGCCCGGGCGGGGTGCGCCGAGGTCACTCGGGCCGCGTGTCACATATCGAAGACGACCGTCACGGGAGCGTGATCCGACCACCGCTCCTCATGGCTGGCAGCCCGCTCCACGAAGCCCTTGACCGCCTTGCCCGCAAGGTCCGGCGTCGAGACGGCGAGGTCGATCCTCCAACCAGAATCATTGTCGAACGCCCGCCCCCGGTACGACCACCACGAGTACGGCCCCTCCACGTCCGGATGCAGCGACCGTACGACGTCGACGTACCCCCCGTCGGCGGTGTCGAGCACCCGGCTCAGCCAGGCCCGCTCCTCCGGCAGGAACCCGGAACTCTTCTGGTTGGCGCGCCAGTTCTTGAGGTCGGCCTGCTGGTGGGCGATGTTCCAGTCGCCGCAGACCACGACTTCACGGCCGTCGGCGGCGGCACGCGCCCGCAGGTCCTTCAGGTAGACGAGGAACTCGTCCATGAAGCGGACCTTCTCGTCCTGCCGCGCGGTGCCGACCTCGCCGGAGGGCAGGTACAGGGAGGCGACGGTGACGCCGGGCAGGTCGGCCTCGACGTAGCGTCCGCTGGTGTCGAACTCGGCCGACCTGAAACCGATCTGGACACGGTCCGGCTCACGGCGGGTGTACAGGGAGACACCGGCGCGGCCCTTGGCGGCGGCGGGCGCGTGCACCACGTGCCAGCCCTCGGGGGCGCGGACCCCTTCCGGCAGCTGCTGCGGCTCGGCGCGCACCTCCTGCAGGCAGAGCACGTCGGCGGAGGTCTCCGCGAGCCACTCCACGAAGCCCTTCTTCGCGGCGGCACGCAGTCCGTTCACATTGGCGGAGGTCACAGTCAGCACGCGGGAACGATACCGGCACACTGGATCGGACCCTTTCGTGGACCTGATCGATTCGTGGGGATGGACATGCAGATACGCCAGGTCGCCTTCGACCACCCGGACGCCGTGAAGCTGAACGACGACGTCCAGGCCGAGTACCAGGTCCGCTACGGCGACGGCGGCGACGCGACGACCCTGGCACCGGAGGACTTCGAGCCGCCGAACGGCGTCTACCTGATCGCGTACGACGAGACGGACGCCCCGGTCGCCACGGGCGGCTGGCGTGCCCAGGACGCCAACGACGAGGGCAACCTGGACGGCGACGCCGAGCTCAAGCGCATGTACGTCGTCGACGCGGCCCGCGGCCGGGGCCTCGCCCGCCGCGTCCTCGCCGCCCTGGAGGAGAACGCCCGAGCGGCCGGCCGCACCCGCATGGTCCTGGAGACCGGCATCAAACAGCCGGAGGCCATCGCCCTCTACACCTCCAGCGGCTACGCCCCCTGCGTGAAGTTCGGCTACTACCGCTTCCACGAGGACAGCCGCTGCTTCGCGAAGGCCCTGTGAGGGCGCCGACCGCCAGGTCCCCGGTGGTTTTGTGCGGACCGAGAGGTGAGCAGGTCGGTTACGTCGAACAGGTGACGAGAGCCGTGACGCCCACCGGGTGTCACGGCTCTGAGTCAAACGTCCTCGGCCCGTT
>NZ_JBEZKG010000057.1:0-20475 GCF_040651535.1 Streptomyces sp. NPDC048420 | reverse complement strand
CACGCCGATCGCGCGGCAGCGTGGGCGTCAGTCCTGGATCGAACACCGGGCGCTGATCGCCGCGATCGCCGACCGGGACCAGCAGCGCGCCACCGAACTCATGCGGGAACACACCGAGCACACGCGGCGGTCGTACCACGCGCGTCAGCGGTCGTAGCCCCCGGCGGCGGTCCGCGGTCGTGATCAGGTGGTCGAGGTCGGGGGCGGTGTCGCGCCGGACGGTGTGGCCGGGGAGCGCATGCCGAGCCACTGCTCGGCGCCCCAGGCCTCGAACCGCTCCACCTCGGTGAACCCCAGCTTTGCCGCGAGACGCATCGAGCCGACGTTGGCGGTCTGGGTGGCGAGCACCACCGGCTCGCCGGGAAGCTCGCCGTCGAGCCAGTCGAGGGCCGCAGCGCACGCCTCGAAGGCGTACCCGAGTCCCCACGCCCGCGGCAGGAACAGGTAGCCGAGATCGGTCTTCCCCGCGGCGGCCGGGCGGCGGTGCCCCGTTGCCCTCCTGAGCAGGATCTGGCCGATCATGGCGCCGTCGAGTTCGACGGCGAAGCTCCCGGGCCACCGCTCGGGTTCCCGGGGCAGCTCGCGCTCAAGTTCGTCACGAGGGCGGGGGCCGCCGAGATAGGTGTGCACCTCCGGCGACGCGAGCAGCTCGACGAACGCGGCCCGGTCCCGGGTCTCGGGCGCACGGAGCACGGAGCACGAGCCTGTCGGTCCTGATCGGCTCGGGTGGCCAGGCCACGGATCCCAGATCTTCCATCCGCGCACGCTAACAGGCGGCCGCGAGAGCCCGTCAGGCCTTTGTCCTGAAAGTGGAGAAAGTTGGTACCAATCTGTGCACAGCTTCTTCCCAGGTTGGGCGGTCGCTGCTACGTTCCCCTCGAAAGCCCGGCAACTGGTGGCCGAATGAGGCGGGGAGGGGCTCGTGAGACGCATGACGGCACGACCTGCGAACGCGCATCAGGCCCGGCTGCTCAAGCTGTTGCGTGACGGAGGCCCCAACTCCCGGGCGCAACTGGGCGATCAGGTCGACCTGTCACGGTCAAAGCTGGCCGTGGAGGTGGACCGCCTGCTGGAGACGGGCCTGATCGTGGCCGACGGACTCGCCGCCTCCCGCGGTGGGCGCCGTTCCCACAACATCCGGCTCGCCCCCGCCCTGCGTTTCCTCGGCGTGGACATCGGCGCGACCTCGGTCGACGTCGCCGTCACCAACGCCGAACTGGAGATCCTGGGACACCTCAACCAGCCGATGGACGTGCGCGAGGGCCCGGTCGCGGTCTTCGAACAAGTCCTGTCCATGGCAGCGAAGTTGAGAGCCTCCGGGCTCGCCGAGGGGTTCGACGGCGCCGGTATCGGTGTCCCCGGGCCCGTCCGCTTCCCCGAGGGCGTCCCCGTGGCTCCGCCGATCATGCCGGGCTGGGACGGCTTTCCCGTGCGGGAGGCGCTCAGCCAGGAACTCGGCTGCCCGGTCATGGTCGACAACGACGTGAACCTCATGGCGATGGGGGAGATGCACGCGGGCGTCGCACGCTCCGTGGGCGACTTCCTCTGCGTCAAGATCGGCACCGGTATCGGCTGCGGCATCGTCGCCGGGGGTGAGGTCCACCGCGGGGTGACGGGCAGTGCGGGCGACATCGGGCACATCCAGGCCGTGCCCGACGGCCGTCCGTGCGCCTGCGGCAACCGGGGCTGCCTGGAAGCCCACTTCAGCGGGGCGGCCCTCGCCCGGGACGCCGTGGAGGCGGTCGAGCAGGGGCGCTCCGAGGAACTCGCCGCACGGCATGCGGCGAACGGCGCACTGACGGCGGTCGACGTGGCTGCCGCAGCGGCCGCCGGTGACGCCACCGCCCTCGACCTGATCCGTGAGGGCGGCAACCGGACCGGCCAGGTCATCGCCGGACTGGTCTCCTTCTTCAACCCCGGCCTGGTGGTGATCGGCGGCGGGGTGACCGGCCTCGGCCACACCCTGCTCGCCGCGATCCGCACCCAGGTCTACCGCCAGTCGCTGCCGCTGGCGACCGGCAACCTGCCCATCGTTCTAGGGGAGTTGGGCCCGACCGCCGGAGTCATCGGCGCGGCCCGGCTCATCAGCGACCACCTGTTCTCACCCGCGTAGCAACCAACGTCAGCACGCTCTTGCCCGCGTAGCAACCAACGTCAGCACGCTCTCGCCCGCGTAGAAGCCGACTTCGGCACGTCTGGCACAGCGCCCTGCTCCGCCCTGCCCTGAAACCGGCCCGCACGCCCGCCAAGGGGAACTCATGGCACCAGAACCACCGCTGCTCAGCATGTCCGGCATCACCAAGTCGTTCCCCGGAGTCCGGGCCCTCGACGGCGTCGACCTCGACGTCCAGGCCGGTGAAGTGCACTGTCTGCTCGGCCAGAACGGGGCCGGGAAGTCCACCCTCATCAAGGTGCTCGCCGGCGCCCACCAGCCCGACACCGGCACCATCCGCTGGCGCGGCGAGGAGGTCACCCTCCGCTCGCCGATCGCCGCCATGCGCCTCGGCATCGCCACCATCTACCAGGAACTCGACCTGGTGGAGCACCTGTCGGTGGCCGAGAACGTCCACCTCGGCCATGAACCCACGGCCGCCGGGTTCGTCGTACGGGGAAAGGCGGCCAAGGCTTCGACAGCGGCCCTGCTCAAGCGACTCGGGCACCCGGAGATCGATCCGGCGCGTCTGGTCGGGGAGTTGTCGGCGGCACAGCAGCAGATCGTGTCCATGGCGCGGGCGCTCTCCCACGACGTACGGCTGATCGTGATGGACGAACCGTCCGCCGCCCTCGACCCGGACGAGGTCGACAACCTCTTCCGGATCGTCGGCGACCTCACCGCCGAAGGAGTCGCCGTCGTCTACATCTCCCACCGCCTGGAGGAGATCCGCCGGATCGGTGACCGGGTGACGGTGCTGAAGGACGGACGGGCCGTCGCGGTTGGACTGCCCGCGAAGTCGACGCCGACGCGTGAGGTCGTGGCGCTGATGACGGGACGGAACGTCGAGTACGTCTTCCCCGAGCGGCCTGTGTCGGGGCCCGGTGGCCCGCCCGTTCTGGAAGTCAAAGGCCTTTCCCGGGAAGGCGAGTTCGAGCCCCTGGACCTGGAAGTCCACCCGGGGGAGATCGTCGGCCTCGCCGGGCTGGTCGGGTCCGGGCGCTCCGAGATCCTGGAGACGATCTACGGCGCCCGCAAACCGTCCGCCGGTCAAGTCACCGTGGGTGGACGGGCGTTGCGGCCCGGCAGCGTACGCGCCGCCGTCCGTGCCGGGATCGGGCTCGCCCCCGAGGAGCGCAAGGCGCAGGCCCTGCTGATGCTGGAGTCGGTCACCCGCAACGTCTCCGTCTCCTCCATGTCCCGCTTCTCCCGCGCCGGTTGGATCGACCGGGGTGCCGAACTCGGCGCGGCCCGGGCGGCGACCCGCGAACTGTCGCTGCGGCCCGACAACCCCTCCGTACCGATCCGCACCCTGTCCGGCGGCAACCAGCAAAAGGCCGTCCTGGCCCGCTGGCTGCTGCGCGGCTGCCGCGTCCTGCTGCTCGACGAACCCACCCGGGGAGTCGACGTCGGAGCCCGCGCCGAGCTGTACGCGGTCGTCCGGCGCCTGGCCGACGAGGGGCTTGCCGTCCTGCTGGTCTCCAGCGAGGTCCCCGAGGTGCTCGGCCTCGCCGACCGCGTCCTGGTGCTCCGCGAGGGCCGTGTCGTCCATACGGCACCCGCCCGTGAGCTCGACGAACACCGTGTACTCGACCTCGTCATGGAAGGAAGCCCGGCGTCATGACGCAGCACATGTCCCCGCCCACGGGAAGCGCCGACAAGGTGCCGTCGGCGAGTGAACCACCCGCGTGGCGAGGGGTGTTCGCCCACACCGACGTCCGCACCCTCTCCCTCCTCGGCGTGCTCGCCGCACTGATCCTCATCGGCGGCATCACCAAGCCCGACGAGTTCCTCGACACCCGCAACCTCCAACTCGTCCTCACCCAGGCCTCGGTGATCGGTGTCGTCACCGTCGGCATGACCTTCGTGATCACCTCCGGCGGCATCGACCTCTCCGTCGGCGCGATCGTCGCCCTCGCCTCGGTGTGGGCGACCACGGTCGCGACCCAGGAGTACGGCTTCGCCGGCATCCTCTTCACGGCGGTGATCGTCGGAGTCGGCTGCGGCCTGGTCAACGGGCTGCTCATCGCGTACGGCGGGATGGTCCCGTTCATCGCCACCCTCGCCATGCTCGCCTCGGCCCGCGGGCTCGCCCTGCAGATCACCGACGGCCGCACCCAGATCGTCAGCGTGACCTCCGTGCTGGACCTCGGGGGCCGGGACGCGTACGTCCTCGGCATCCCGCCGCTCGTCATGGTCTTCGCGGTCGTGACGATCATCGGCTGGCTGGTGCTGAACCGGACCACCTTCGGCCGGCGCACGGTCGCCGTCGGCGGCAACGCGGAGGCCGCCCGGCTCGCCGGCATCGACGTCCGCCGTCAGCGCCTCTACCTCTACCTGCTGTCCGGACTGTGCTGCGGCATCGCGGCCTTCCTGCTGATCATCCTGTCCGGCTCCGGCCAGAACACCAACGGCAACCTCTACGAGCTCGACGCCATCGCCGCCGCGATCATCGGCGGAACCCTGCTCAGCGGGGGGCGCGGCACCATCACGGGCTCCGTGCTCGGGGTCCTGATCTTCACCACGATCACCAACATCTTCGCCCTGAACAACCTGCAGAGCGACGTCCAGCAGATCGCCAAGGGCGCGATCATCGTCGCCGCCGTGCTGGTCCAGCGCCGTACCGCAAGCACGACCTGAGGAAAGGTTTCACGGATATGCCTGAGCTCACGAGCCGTAGAGGACTGCTCTTCGGGACCGCCGCCGTCGGAGCCGGTGTCCTCCTCGCAGGTTGCACCAGCAACGACTCCAGCGACGACGAACCGGCCGCGAACGACCAACCGGCCGCCGAGGACAAGCCCGGCAAGCAGGTCACCATCGGCTTCGCGGGACCGCAGGCCGACCACGGCTGGCTCAACGCCATCAACGACAACGCCAAGAACCGCGCCAAGAAGTACTCGGACGTCACCCTGGAGATCACCGAGGGCTCCAACGACACCGCAGCCCAGATCGGCCAGATCGAGACCCTCATCAACAAGAAGGTCGACGTCCTGGTCGTCCTGCCCGCCGACGGCAAGGCCCTCACCCAGGTCGGACTCAAGGCCATGCGGGCCGGGATACCGGTCGTCAACCTCGACCGAATCTTCAACACCCCGCAGGCGTACCGCTGTTGGATCGGCGGCGACAACTACGGCATGGGCCTCAACGCCGGCCACTACATCGGCGAGAAACTCAAGGGGAAGTCGAACGCCAAGGTCATCGAGCTGGCCGGACTCGACAACCTGGAACTCACCCAGCAGCGCACCAAGGGCTTCGACGACGCTCTGAAGAACTACCCCAACATCCGCAAGGTGGCCCGCCAGGCCGCCGACTTCACGGTCGAGTCCGGGCAGGCCAAGATGGCCCAGCTCCTGCAGGCCCAGTCGAGCTTCGACGCGGTGTGGAACCACGACGACGACCAGGGCGTGGGCGCGCTCCGGGCCATCGACCAGGCCGGACGCGACGACTTCCTGATGGTCGGCGGCGCGGGCGCCCTGTCCGCGTTCCAGGCCATCAAGCAGGACAACGGCGTCCTCAAGGCGACCGTCCTCTACCCGCCGACCATGGCCGCCTCCGCGATCGACCTGGCCCGTGCCCTGGGCCAGTCCAAGGGGGTGAGCGGCCTCGCCGAGTTCGAGATCCCGGCCTCCCTCACCCTCTACTCGGCCGTCGTCGACAAGACCAACGTCGACCAGTACATGTCCACCGGCTTCAAGTGAGGCGTCCCGATCCGGGGCCTGTCCTACCGGCCGGGCCGGCCGCGAGCGGCAGCGCGCCCCGGCCGGGCCCACCCGAAAGGCAGGCCCCAGGAGCCCGGTTCGTCGACGGACCGGGCTGCACCCCCCACCGCGCCACGACGACGAGGAGGACATCGCGCATGGCACAGCCGCAGCAGTCAGAAGAGGCCGGGAAACCGCCGCTACGGGTGGGCATGGTCGGCTACGCCTTCATGGGCGCCGCCCACTCCCAGGGCTGGCGGACCGCCGGACGCGTCTTCGACCTGCCCCGCCGCCCGGTGCTCGCCGCGATCTGCGGCCGGGACGCGGACGCCGTGCGCCGGGCCGCCGACCGGCACGGCTGGGCATCCGCCGAGACCGACTGGCGGACCCTGATCGCGCGGGACGACATCGACCTCGTCGACATCTGCACCCCCGGCGACAGCCACGCCGAGATCGCCGTCGCCGCCCTGGCCGCCGGCAAGCACGTACTGTGCGAGAAGCCTCTCGCCAACACCGTCGAAGAGGCCGTGCGGATGACACGTGCCGCCGAAGATGCCCAGGGACGGGGCCAGTTGGCGATGGTCGGCTTCAACTACCGCAGGGTGCCCGCCACCGCGCTGGCCCGCCGGATGGTGGCCGAGGGCCGCATCGGCAAGCTGCGGCATGTCCGGGTGACATACCTTCAGGACTGGCTCGTGGACCCGGAGTTCCCGCTGACCTGGAGGCTGCGCAGGGAACTGGCAGGCTCGGGCTCGCTCGGCGACCTGGGCGCGCACATCGTCGACCTGGCCCAGTACCTGGCCGGAGAGCCGCTGGCCGGAGTGTCCGCACTGACGGAGACCTTCGTACGGGAACGGCCGCTGGCCGGCGCCGTCAAGGGCCTGTCCGCGGTCTCCGAGGGCGGCACCGGCCAGGTCACCGTCGACGACGCCGCCCTCTTCACCGGCCGCTTCACCTCCGGCGCCCTCGCCTCCTTCGAGGCCACCCGCTACGCCACCGGCCGCAAGAACTCCCTGCGCCTCGAACTCAACGGCGAGCGTGGCTCGTTGGCCTTCGACCTGGAACGCCTCAACGAACTCGCCTACCACGACGGCACCGAGCCCGGGGCGCACGCCGGCTTCCGCCGCATCCTCGTCACCGAGCCCGACCACCCCTACCTGGACGCCTGGTGGCCGCCCGGCCACGGCCTCGGCTACGAGCACACCTTCGTCCACCAGGCCCGCGACCTCGTCCACGCGATCGCCGAGGGTCGCCGCCCCGAACCCTCCTTCGCCGACGGCCTCCAGGTCCAGCAGGTGCTCGCGGCGGTGGAGGAGAGCGCCGAGAAGAACTCCGTCTACACACCGATCACCGTCTGAGGAGGGCCCGGGACATGCCGCGTCAGTTCACGCTCTTCACCGGCCAGTGGGCCGACCTCCCGCTCGAAGAGGTCTGCCGGCTCGCCCGTGACTTCGGTTACGACGGCCTCGAACTCGCCTGCTGGGGCGACCACTTCGAGGTCGACAAGGCGCTGGCCGATCCGTCCTACCTGGACTCCCGGCACGCGCTGCTCGACAAGTACGGGCTCAAGTGCTGGGCGATCTCCAACCACCTGGTCGGCCAGGCCGTGTGCGACGCCATCATCGACGAACGCCACCAGGCCATCCTGCCCGGTGTGGTGTGGGGCGACGGGGACCCCGAAAGGGTACGGCGGCGCGCGGCGGACCGTATCAAGGACACCGCGCGGGCCGCGGCCGCCTTCGGTGTCGAGACCGTCATCGGCTTCACCGGGTCCGCCATCTGGCACCTGGTCGCCATGTTCCCGCCCGCCCCCGAGTCGATGATCGAGCGCGGTTACGAGGACTTCGCCGAACGCTGGAACCCCATCCTGGACGTGTTCGACGCCGAGGGCGTGCGCTTCGCGCACGAGGTCCACCCGAGCGAGATCGCCTACGACTACTGGACAACTCAGCGTGCCCTGGAAGCAGTTGGCGGGCGAGCGGCCTTCGGGCTGAACTTCGACCCCTCCCACTTCGTGTGGCAGGACCTCGACCCGGTCGGCTTCCTGTGGGACTTCCGCGACCGGATCTACCACGTGGACTGCAAGGAGGCCCGCAAGCGCCTGGACGGCCGCAACGGCCGCCTGGGCTCTCATCTGCCCTGGGGTGACCCGCGCCGCGGCTGGGACTTCGTCTCCGCGGGCCACGGTGACGTGCCCTGGGAGGACGTCTTCCGCATGCTGCGTTCCATCGACTACCAGGGTCCGATCTCGGTCGAGTGGGAGGACGCCGGCATGGACCGCCTCCAGGGCGCACCCGAGGCACTGAAGAGCCTCAAGAAGTACGACTTCGAGCCCCCGTCGGCCTCGTTCGACGCGGCGTTCGGCGGCAACGAGTAAGCCGCACCAGCCAGTTCCGGGATGACGGCGCATCTCGGCGTACCGCACCCGCCCGTACGACCGGCCCCGTTCTGGAGGCATCCGTGCACGGGAATGACCGCACCAACAGATTCGTCGTCGGCAACACCGCGCCCGAGGTGACCCTTGAACTCCCGCGCGACGGCGAGCTGTTCAGCTTCGGTGACGCCGTGCCGTTCAGGGTGCGCGTGAGCGACCCCGAGGACGGCAGGACCATCGACTGCACCAAGGTCAAGGTCACCTTCGTCCTCGGCCACGACAGCCACGGCCACCCCGTCACCTCCGCCAACGGCTGCACCGGCACCATCCAGACCAGCGCCGACGGCGGCCACGACGACGATGCCGACATTTTCGGGGTCTTCGACGCCGAGTACACCGACAACGGAGGCGGCGGCCAGGCCCCGCTGACCACCCACGACCAGAACGTGGTCCAGCCCAAGCACCGTCAGGCCGAGCACTTCGGCAACGCCTCCGGTGTCTCGGTCATCGACAAGGCCACGGCGCACGGCGGCAAGACCGTCGGCGACATCAACAGCGGCGACTGGATCTCCTTCACGCCGTACGTCCTGAGCAACGCCAAGTCCCTTACCGCGCGCATCTCTTCGGGCGGAGTCGGCGGCACGCTCGAGGTCCGTGCGGGTTCCGCGACGGGCACCCCGCTCGGCAAGGCGACCGTCCCGGTGACCGGCGGCTGGGAGACCTTCCAGGACGTCAGCGCCGATCTGTCCCGCGCACCCAGGGGCACCACCACGCTCTACCTGGTCTTCAAGGGGACCGGCACCGGGGCCCTGTTCGACGTGGACGACTTCACCTTCACGACCGGCTGAGAGGAGGGGCTCGATGAACACAACTGGACGATGGACGACGGCGGTTGCGGGAGCTGCACTGCTCCTCGGATGTGTGTCCCAACCCGCCGTGTCACACCCCGCGGACACCGAACGGGTGCTGGTCTTCTCCAAGACGGCCGGCTTCCGCCACGACTCCATCCCCGAAGGGGTCGCGGCAGTACGGGACCTGGGCACGAGCGGCGGCTTCACGGTCGACGCGACGGAGGACGCGGCCGCGTTCACGGCACGCAACCTGCGCCGCTACGACGCCGTCGTCTTCCTCTCCACCACCGGAGACGTCCTCGACCCCGCCCAGCAGCGGGCCTTCGAGGGCTACATCCGGAACGGCGGCGGATACGTCGGCATCCACGCGGCCGCCGACACCGAGTACGACTGGGCGTTCTACGGCGGCCTCGCCGGCGCCTGGTTCCAGTCACACCCGGCGATCCAGCCCGCCACCGTGGTGGTCGAGGACCGGGCACACCCCGCCACGTCAGGGCTGTCGCAGACGTGGAACCGGACGGACGAGTGGTACAACTACCGCTCCAACCCCCGGGACCGGGTCCATGTCCTCGCCTCCCTCGACGAGTCGTCGTACACCGGCGGCACGATGGACGGCGACCATCCGATCGCCTGGTGCCAGGACTACCAGGGCGGCCGCTCCTTCTACACCGGCTTCGGCCACACGAAGGAGTCGTATGCGGATCCGGTATTCCGTAGCCATCTGTTGGGCGGGATCCGGTATGCGACCGGCGACGCACAGGCCGACTGCCGACCGGAGACTGGATACCGTCCGCTCTTCGACGGCACCACGGACTCACTGGCCGACTGGAAACAGGCAGGCCCCGGCTCCTTCACCCTCGCCGACGACGGCACGCTCACGTCGACCGGCGGCATGGGGATGCTCTGGTACGCGGGTTCCGGGCAGGGCTTCGGGTCGTACTCCCTGAAGCTCGACTGGCGACTCGCCGGTGACGACAACTCCGGTGTGTTCGTGGGCTTCCCGCCCTCGGACGACCCATGGTCCGCCGTCGACAACGGCTACGAGATCCAGATCGACGCCACCGACGTACCGGAGAAGACGACCGGTTCCGTCTACGGTTTCCGCTCCGCCGACCTGAAGAAGCGCGACCGTGCGCTGAACCCGCCGGGGGAGTGGAACACGTACGAGATCCGCGTGGAGGGCGAACGGCTCCGCGTCTATCTCAACGGTGTGAAGATCAACGACTTCACCAACACCGATCCGGCCCGGAGCCTGCGTGACGGGCATGTCGGCATCCAGAACCACGGAGCCGAGGACCAGGTGTCCTTCCGCGACATCCGGATCAAGGAACTGCCCGTCAAGGGCGACTGAGCGGCGGCGGGCGGCGGACGCCGGACCTCCGCCCGCCGTCTTCTTCCCCTCACCCCGAGGGTCCGCCACGTCGAGTTCGTCGAGTTCGTCGAGTTCGTCGTGTTCGACAAGGAGGCTGCCCATGTCCGCGTCCGTTTCCGAACCGCGGGTCGGCGTCTGGCTGATCGGAGCCCGCGGTTCCGTCGCCACGACGGTCGTCGCGGGCTGCGCCGCCATGACGGCGGGCCTGCACCCGCCGACCGGCCTGGTCACCGAGACTCCACCCTTCAACGGAAGCGGCCTGCCACCCCTGTCCTCTCTGGTCTTCGGCGGTCACGACACGGTGGACTGCCCCCTGCCCAAGCGCGCGGAGGCCCTGGCAGCGGGCGGCGTCCTGCCCCACGGCCTGCCGACCGCCGTGATCGCCGAGCTCGCCGCCGCGGAACGGGAGATCATGCCTGGTGGCCCCCTCCCCGGCGACACCCGGACCGAGGAGGAGCTGATCGCCGCGTTCGCCGCGGACATACGGTCCTTCGTACGACGGTGCGGGCTGACGCGAGCGGTAGTGGTGAACGTGGCCACCACCGAGCCCGCGCCCACCGCTGACGCACTCCCCCCGAGCTCCCTTTACGCGGCCGCCGCCCTGCGCGCGGGCTGCCCCTACGTCAACTTCACCCCGTCGACGGGCCTGCACCACCCCGCTCTCACCGGACCGGCCGCATCCGCCGGACTGCCCCACGCGGGCCGGGACGGCAAGACCGGCCAGACCCTGCTCCGGTCCGTGCTGGGCCCGATGTTCACCCAACGCGCCCTGACGGTCCGCGCCTGGTCCGGCACGAATCTGCTCGGCGGCGGCGACGGAGCCGCCCTGGCCGACCCGGCGGCGGCCGCGGCGAAGAACGCCGGCAAGGAGCGCGTCCTGGTCGACACCCTCGGCACCACGCCCGAGGGCGAGGTCCACATCGACGACGTCCCCGCCCTCGGCGAGTGGAAGACCGCCTGGGACCACATCGCCTTCGACGGCTTCCTCGGCACCCGCATGATCCTCCAGACCACCTGGCAGGGCTGCGACTCCGCCCTCGCCGCCCCCCTGATCCTCGACCTGGCCCGCCTGGTCGCCCGCGCCCACGAGCGGGGCCTGTCCGGCCCCCTGAGCGAGCTGGGCTTCTATTTCAAGGACCCGGTGGGGGAGGGCCCCTCGGCGCTGGGGGAGCAGTACGCGGCACTCGTGGGATTCGCGCAGCGCTTGAAGGCGGCGGGCGCCGGGGACGGGCCCGGGAACGGAGGGCGCCGGTCCGGTGTCCGTGCCGACGCTCCAGACGCGGACGGCGTAGACAGCGCGGAGGGCGCGGAGGGCGAGCAGGGCGTGGACGGCAGCGCGGGTGGCGACGGCATCGATGTCAGCGACCTGGATCCGGCTGACGCCCACGCTCGGGACTCTGCACACGGCGGCGGCACCAGCAGCCACGCCGACGGCCGTGTCCCTACCGCTCGCTCCGGAGAGCAGCGGTGAGGGCGGACGGAGCAGGAGCGCCGGGCGGACCGTTCGAGGAGGGCGACAAAGGGCCGACGCCCCGGACAGCAACGCCGCGCCTCGAGTCCTCGCTCCACGCGGCTGTACCGCGCAGCGGGCCACCCGACCGTGCCCACACCACCCGTCCCGTCGGAGACATGACCGCCCCGCTCGCTGCACCTCGCCCCCCTGCGTCACCCGTCGGCAACCGACTCCGCTTCGGCTACGGCACCAACGGCCTCGCCGACCTCCGCCTCGACGACGCCCTCACCCTGCTCGCCGACCTCGGCTACGACGGCGTCGGACTGACCCTCGACCACATGCACCTCGACCCCCTCGCCCCTGACCTCGCCACCCGCACCCGACGCCTCGCCCACCGGCTGGACACCCTCGGTCTGACCGTGACCGTCGAGACGGGCGCCCGCTATGTGCTCGACCCCCGCCGCAAACACGGCCCCTCCCTCCTCGACCCCGACCCGGACGACCGCGCCCGACGCGTCGACCTGCTCATCCGCGCAGTCCAGGTCGCCGCCGACCTCGGCGCGCACGCCGTGCACTGCTTCAGCGGCCCCACCCCGACGGGCACCGATCCGGACACGGCGTGGAAACGCCTGGCCGAGACCCTCACCCCCGTCCTGGACGCCGCCACCAGGGCCGGCATCCCCCTGGCCGTCGAACCCGAACCGGGCCACCTCCTCGCCACCCTCGCCGACTTCCACCACCTCCGCACCACCCTCGGCGACCCGCCGGCACTGGGCCTCACCCTCGACATCGGCCACTGCCAGTGCCTCGAACCCCTGCCGCCCGCCGACTGCGTCCGCGCCGCAGGCCCCTGGCTGCGCCACGTCCAGATCGAGGACATGCGCCGAGGCGTCCACGAACACCTCCCCTTCGGTGACGGCGACATCGACTTCCCGCCGGTCCTCGCCGCCCTGGCCGACACCGGCTACCAGGGCCTGACCGTCGTCGAACTGCCCCGCCACTCCCACGCGGGCCCCCACTTCGCCGAACTCTCCCTCCCCTACCTCCGTCAGGCAGTGGCGCTCTCACAAGGAAGCACACCATGACCCACCCCCATGCCCACCAGGCAACCTCCACGGCGGACACCCAGGGCACCACCCTCGCCCGAACCCCGCCGCACGACCTGCACAGTCAACTCGCCAACCGCCTCGACGGGACCGCCCGCGCCTGGCTCGACCAGGCCCTCGACGAGGCCGCCACCCACCCCGGCGCCCACGGCCCGATCACGGTGTGGGAGCTACGGCTCGCCGAGGCCGGACGTCGCTGCGGCCCCGAACACGCCGACGCCGCCCGCATCCTGATCCTGCACGCCGCCCGCGCCGACACCGACGCCCTCACCCGCGTCTACGCCCAGGGCACCGCCGCCGAACGCCGCGCCGTCCTGCACGCCCTGCCCCACCTGGTGCCGGGACCGCAGGCCCTCCCGCTCGTCGAGGACGCCCTGCGCACCAACGACACCCGGCTCCTGGCCGCCGCAGTCGGCCCCTACGCCGCCCGCCACCTCGACGCCCACCACTGGCGCCACGCCGTCCTGAAGTGCCTGTTCACCGGGGTGCCCGTGAACGAGGTGGCCGACCTCGACCGACGGGCCCACGCGGACGACGAACTCGCCCGCATGCTCGGCGACTACGCCGCCGAACGCACCGCCGCCGGCCGCCCCGTACCCCAGGACCTGCACCGCGTACTGACCCTGACCGACCCCACCGCCACCCCGCCCGGCGTGCACGGCAAGGAGTCCTGATGCGCATCTTCGACCCCCACATCCACATGACGTCACGGACCACCGACGACTACCAGGCCATGCACACCGCAGGCGTGCGTGCCGTGGTCGAGCCGGCCTTCTGGCTGGGCCAGCCCCGCACCTCTCCCGCCTCCTTCCTCGACTACTTCGACTCCCTGCTGGGCTGGGAACCCTTCCGCGCCGCCCAGTACGGCATCGCCCACCACTGCACCCTCGCCCTCAACCCCAAGGAGGCCAACGACCCGCGCTGCGTCCCCGTCCTCGACGAACTGCCCCGCTATCTCGTCAAGGACCAGGTCGTCGCCGTGGGCGAGATCGGCTACGACTCCATGACCCCCGCCGAGGACACCGCCCTCGCCGCCCAGCTCCAGCTCGCCGCCGACCACGAGCTGCCCGCGCTCGTCCACACCCCGCACCGCGACAAGCTCGCAGGTCTGCGCCGCACCCTCGATGTCGTCCGCGAATCCGCCCTGCCGACGGAGAGGGTCCTGGTCGATCACCTCAACGAGACCACCGTCAAGGAGGCCAAGGACAGCGGCTGCTGGCTCGGCTTCTCCGTCTATCCCGACACCAAGATGGACGAGGAACGGATGGTCGCGATCCTGCGCTCCTACGGCCCCGAACAGGTCCTGGTGAACTCCGCCGCCGACTGGGGCCGCAGCGACCCCCTCAAGACCCGCAAGGTCGGCGACCTGATGCTCGCCGAGGGCTTCACCGAGGACGACGTCGACCGGGTGCTGTGGCGCAACCCTGTCGCCTTCTACGGCCTCAGCGGCCGCCTGAACCTCGACGTCACGGCCACGGGCACCACCCACGAGGGCAACTCCATCCTCCGGGGCCCCCAGAAGACGGAGGCGTGAGCCATGCGCTTCCGCCACCCCGACGGCACCACCGTCCACCTCGCCTACTGCACCAACGTCCACCCCGCCGAAACCCTCGACGGCGTCCTCGCCCAGCTTCGCGACCACTGCGAACCCGTCCGCCGCCGCCTCGGCCGCGACCGCCTCGGCATCGGCCTGTGGCTCGCCCGCGACGCAGCCCACGCCCTGGTCAGCGACCCTTCCGCACTGCGCGACCTGCGCTGCGAACTCGACCGCCGCGGCCTCGAAGTCGTCACCCTCAACGGCTTCCCCTACGAGGGCTTCGGCGCCGAAGAGGTCAAGTACCGCGTCTACAAGCCGGACTGGACCGACCCCGAACGCCTCGACCACACCACCGCCCTGGCCCGCGTCCTCACCCGACTCCTGCCCGACGACGTCACCGACGGCAGCATCTCCACCCTCCCGCTCGCCTGGCGCACCGACTACGACGACGGCAGTGCCGACAAGGCCCGCACCGCCCTGCTCACCCTCGCCGAACGCCTCGACGCCCTCCAGGAACTGACCGGCCGCTCCATCCGCGTCGGCCTCGAACCCGAACCCGGCTGCGTCGTCGAGACCACCGGCGACGCCATCGCCCCACTGACCGCGATCGCCCACGACCGCATCGGCATCTGCGTCGACACCTGCCACCTCGCCACCTCCTTCGAAGAACCGCACACCGCCCTGGACGCACTCACCGCGGCCCACGTCCCCGTCATCAAGTCCCAGCTCTCGGCCGCCCTGCACGCCGAACACCCCCACCTCCCCGAGGTCCGCGAGGCACTCACCGCGTTCGACGAACCCCGCTTCCTGCACCAGACCCGCACCTCCACCGCCGCGGGCCTCCGCGGCACCGACGACCTCGGCGAGGCCCTCGCCGGCGACACCCTGCCCGACGGGGCACCCTGGCGCTCCCACTTCCACGTCCCGCTGCACGCGGCCCCCGCCGCACCCCTCACCTCCACGCTCCCCGTCCTGCAGACCGCCCTGACCCGGCTCGTCGGCGGCCCGCACCCGCTCACCCGCCATCTGGAGGTCGAGACCTACACCTGGCAGGCCCTCCCTCCCGAACTGCGCCCCCGCGGCCGCACCCAGCTCGCCGACGGCATCGCCGCCGAACTCACCCTCGCCCGCGACCTGCTGACCGACCTCGGCCTGAAGGAGCTGCCATGAGCCAACAGCCCCCAGAGACGGGACCGACCCCGCTCCTCGTCCTCGACGTCGTCGGTCTCACCCCCCGCCTCCTGCACCACATGCCCCACCTCAAGTCCCTCGCCCAGTCCGGCTCCCACGCCCCCCTCGGCACCGTGCTGCCCGCCGTCACCTGCGCCGCCCAGTCCACCTTCCTCACCGGCACCCACCCGTCCGAGCACGGCATCGTCGGCAACGGCTGGTACTTCCGCGAACTCGGCGACGTACTCCTGTGGCGCCAGCACAACGGCCTGGTCGCCGGCGACAAGCTCTGGGACGCCGCCCGCCGCGCCCACCCCGGCTACACCGTCGCCAACATCTGCTGGTGGTACGCCATGGGCACCGACAGCGACATCACCGTCACACCCCGTCCCGTCTACTACGCCGACGGCCGCAAGGAACCCGACTGCTACACCCGGCCCCCGGCCCTCCACGACGAACTCACCGACAAACTCGGCACCTTCCCCCTCTTCCACTTCTGGGGCCCAGGCGCGGACCTGGTCTCCAGCCAGTGGATCATCGACGCGACCCGCCACATCATGCGCACCCGTCACCCCGACCTGACCCTCTGCTACCTCCCTCACCTCGACTACGACCTGCAACGCTTCGGCCCCGACGACCCACGCTCCCTGCAAGCCGCCGCCGACCTGGACCGGGCCCTCGCCCCGCTCCTGGACGACGCCCGCGCGGAAGGCCGTACCGTCGTCGCGCTGTCCGAGTACGGCATCACCCGCGTGGACCGGCCCGTCGACATCAACCGCGCCCTGCGCCGCGCAGGTCTCCTCGAGGTGCACACCCAGGACGGCATGGAGTACCTCGACCCCATGGCCTCCCGCGCCTTCGCGGTCGCCGACCACCAGATCGCCCACGTCTACGTGCGCCGCCCCGAGGACCTGGACGCCACCCGCGCCGCCCTCGACGGCCTGCCCGGCATCGGGCAACTCCTCGACGACGAGGGCAAGAAGGCCCACCATCTCGACCATCCGCGCGCCGGCGAACTCGTCGCCGTCGCGGAGCCGGACGCCTGGTTCACGTACTACTACTGGCTCGACGACGACCGCGCGCCCGACTTCGCGCAGCTCGTCGAGATCCACCGCAAACCCGGCTATGACCCGGTCGAACTCTTCATGGACCCGCTCGACCCCTACGTCAAGGTCAAGGCGGCCACCGCGCTGGCCCGCAAGAAACTCGGCCTGCGCTATCGCATGGCGGTCGTGCCCCTCGACCCGTCACCTATTCGCGGCAGCCACGGCCGCCTACCCGAGAGCGACGACGACGGTCCGCTCCTCATCTGCTCCACCCCCCGCGCCGTCGGCGACCGCATCGCGGCCACCGACGTGAAGTCACTCCTGCTCCGACTGGCCGGACTTTCCTGACCTGTCACCAGTGAAGCACCCACCACTGACAACGCCCTCCGACCCCTGACAACGCCCTCCGACCCCGAGGAGACCCGGACATGAGCCGCATGTTCCAGCCCGACCCCGAACTCACCCACCGCCTCACCAGACGAGGCATGCTCGGCGTGGCAGCCGGAGCCACCGCGGCTGCGTTGCTCGGTGCCGCAGCGTCCCCCGCGGGCGCGGCTACCGGCTCCGCCACCGCGACCGACACCACAGGCCACGGCCGTGGGCGCCCCGTCCTGCCCCCCGGACGCCTAGGCATCCAGCTCTACAGCCTCCGCGACAAGGTCTCCACGCTCGGCTTCGCCCCCGTCTTCGCCGAACTGGAGAAGTACGGCTACGACGAGGTCGAGTTCGCCGGCTACACCCAGGGCTCCGCCGGACCCATCACCCTCGCCCAGCTCAAGCGCCTGGCCCGCGACCACGGCCTGAACCCGATCGGCAGCCACGTCGGCTACTACTCCGACGATCCGGGCGCCTACACCTTCGCCCAGAACCTCACCAAGGTCCTCGACGACGCCCAGGCCCTCGGCCTCAAACACATCGGCACCGCCTCAGGGCCGTTCCGCTACGGCTCGACCGTCGACGCGTGGAAGCGCGCCGCCGAGGAGTTCAACTCCTACGGAGCGGCCGCCAAGGCACGCGGCATGAAGTTCTACCAGCACAACCACTCCGAGGAGTTCTCCTTCGCGACCGACAACCCCAAGGTCCGGCTCTACGACGTACTCCTCAAGGAGACCGACCCCGACCTGGTGTTCCTGGAGATGGACATCTTCTGGGCGTACTCCGGCCAGTTCCGCTTCTCCAAGCGGCCCGACGGCACGCCCGCCCCCTTCGACCCCCTCGACTACGTCCTCAGGCGGCCCCACCGCTACCCGCTCTTCCACGTCAAGGACGGGGTGAGCGACCCGGCCAACACCTACGGCTACCGCATGACCGACGTAGGAGACGGCGACATCGACTACCAGAAGTTCATCTCCGCCGTCACCCGGCTGCGGGGCGAGCGCCTGGCCCACCACTGGCAGGCCGAGCACGACCAGCCCGCCGAGTCGTTCACGTTCGCCCGCCGCTCCAGCGCATACCTGCACTCCCTGCGGGAGAAGTGCTGACGGGACACGACTGAGGCGGGACCCCGAGGGCGCAGGGGGCGCTCCCCGCCGGTCGGGGTCCCGCCGTCGTGTATGCGGGTCACCGGTCAGCCCTGGGCCGCCGCGGCGGCCGTCAGGGCGAGCCGGTGGTCGCCCGCGTACACGTTCATGGAGTGGCCGCGCAGGAAGCCGACCAGGGGCAGGCCGGTCTCGGTGGCGAGGTCGACGGCCAAAGAGCGGCCGGTCATGAACGCCAGGCCGGGCCGCAGCGCCGGGTCCACCCACACCGGTGCCGTCGTCGAACCACGCCGGGTGACGACCCGCACCACCTCGCCGACCACCACCCCGTGCCGCTCGGCGTCCTCAGGGCTCAGCTCGACGCACTCGGCGCGCCGCAGCGCCGACGCCGAACCCCCTTTCTGCAGAAGGGTGTTGTACGAGCCCTGGCGGCGCCCGTTGGTGAGCCGCACCGGATACCGCTCGTCCGTCAGGTCGACGGGAGGGGGGTGTCGGACGAGCTGGAAGCGCGTTCGCCGCTCTCGATCGCTGAGGTCGTGACCGGTGAGGTCTCGACCGGTGAGCAGCGACAGGTCACCCAGCGCGCGGTGCCCATCCGTGTCGTGCTCGGTCACGGCGAGGGCGGGTATCGGCTCGCCCTGGGCGAAGGCGTGCGCCAACTCTCTGAGGACGGCGGCCGGTACGCCCGTCACCTTCACCGCCAGCGACAACGTCCACGGCTCGACTAGCGTCCGGTACTCCTCGTAGCCGGAGGTCGCGAGCTCGGTGAACTCCCGGTCTGCCAGGCCCGCTTGGATGATCTCCCGGCCGATCGCATGCGCCATCGGGAGCTCGGTGCCGACGTTCGGCCGGAGCCGCGCGTCGGCACCGATGGCATGGGTACCCAGTTCCGTCATGCGGCGGACCGCAGGGCGAGGAGGTCGGAGAGAGCGTGGACGGTGCGGAGCGTGGGCACGTCCACGCCGGTGATCTCGGCCAGCTCGATGACCGCGGTGAGCAGGACGTCGAGTTCGAGTGGCTTGCCGCGCTCCAGGTCCTGGAGCGTGGACGTGCGGTGGTCACCGACGCGTTCGGCGCCCGCGAGCCGGCGTTCGATGGAGACACCGACTGTGCAGCCGAGGGCCTCGGCGACGGCGAGCGTCTCAGCCATCATGGTCTCTATGACCTTGCGGGTGCCGCCGTGCAGGCACATCTGCCGCATGGTGGCGCGGGCCAACGCGCTGATCGGGTTGAAGGAGATGTTGCCGAGCAGCTTGAGCCAGATGTCGTCGCGCAGGTTCGCCTCGACCGGGGCCTTGAGACCGCCTTCCTGCATGGCCTCGCTGAAGGCCAGACAGCGCGGCGAAAGACTCCGGTCGGGCTCGCCGACGGAGAAGCGGGTGCCTTCCAAGTGCCGTACGACACCGGGGCCTTCGAGCTCGGTGGCCGCGTAGACGACACATCCGATGGCCCGGGAGGGCGCGAGCACCGCACTGACCGCACCGCCCGGGTCCACGCTCTCGATGCGGTGGCCGTCGTGCGGGCCACCGTGCTGGTGGAAGTACCACCAGGGGATGCCGTTCTGGGCCGCGACGACCGCGGTCGTGTCGTGGAGAAGGGGCTCGATGAGCGGCCCGCACGCCGCGTACGAGTTGGCCTTCAGTCCGAGGAAGACGAAGTCGACCGGGCCGATCTCGGCCGGGTCGTCGGTGGCATGGGTATGGGCGGTGAAGTCGCCCCGGGGGCTGAGGACTTGGACACCGTGCTGAAGCATGGCCTTCAAGTGCGGACCGCGGGCGACGAGATGCACGTCTGCGCCGGCGCGATGGAGGGCTGCGCCCACGTAGGCACCGATCGCACCGGCGCCGAGGACTGCGACTTTCATGGGTGGGAGCTCCGTTCGGTGAGGGTGACCGAGGAACTGCCGACTTTGTCGACTGAATATTGTCTACAGGATGGAGAGAGTGCTCAGCAAGGGTCGTGACGTGACCGACCCCCGTGAGCTGCTGATTCGCCTCCGTACGACCCGCGCTCGCGGTGCTGTGCGCCGTAGACTGTAGGCGAAAGCCAATTCATAATTGGCTCCCAGCTGCAGCGACGACGCTGTACAGGAGGGACCGAGATGTTGCCGACGACAGGACTGCCGTACGGGACGGTGCCCAGGCTCGAACGTCCCGGTCCGTTGCGGGATCGCGTATATGGGGCGTTGTTGGAGTTGATCACGACGCGTGCGTTGCAGCCGGGTCAGCATCTTGTGGA
>NZ_JBEZKG010000056.1:0-25390 GCF_040651535.1 Streptomyces sp. NPDC048420 | reverse complement strand
ATCCCCGCAGGTGCATGCGCTACAAGCTCCACACCGCGATCATCACGGACGGCATTCTTGACAAGGCACCACCCAGCTAAACGCAACGGCGTTGCCGCCAAGTGGTATAGGGGATCAACGCGCCGGAATCCGCAGGCCAGGGGCGGCGCCTCGTCCTGTCGAGCGGGCAACTCCCCTCACCGGCACGCTTCGTGGGCTCCCGCCTCCACGGAGATCGACATGGCTCTCGAACCGGAACGACGCCGCCGTGGGGCCCCGACCTACGATGCGGTAATTTCTTGCGGCCGGGCACCGAGTCGAAGTGGCCGTAGCAGAGGTGCCAAGGCATGGGATGCGTTGCGTCCGCATTCCGACGGGGCGTACACCGTAGCCGACGTAGGTTTCACCAGGCACCCGGCCCCCCGGCCGAGCGCCGTCGAGTCTCTTCGCCGTTCGGGGATTGGGTCGATGCGCAGTGCTCGGCGCCGATCGCGCCGGAGCGCTACGGAGCCCCACTTGCGGTCCCGATGAAGGGTGACCGCGTCTCGATGCGGCATCGGCTCACCTGTGCGGGGAGGCCGCGGGTCGAACCATGTACTGGCGCAGGTACAAGTCACGGTAGGTGACGGGGCCGCGGGGCCCGGGGACGCGGTCGATGTTGATGCCGGTCTCCGGCAGGCGCAGGAGCTTGAAGCCGTCGAGGAGGCGCGTGGTGGAGTTCCAGAAGACGCCTGAGCCACCGTAGGCGTCCATGAACCGGTCTGCGGTGTCCGGGTCGTGGGTGGCGATGGCGGCGGCCAGCCCGGAGGTCTCCTCGTTCGCGATCCGTGCGGCTTGGACCGGGCCGTCCGCCTCGTCGATCGTCACCGTTGCCGCACGCTCGGAGTCCAGGGACCACTCGTAGCCGCGCGCGTGGGGGTGCGGCGGCAGCGACGCGGCGATGCCCAGGTCTTCGAGCGTCTTCAGAACGCCCGGCAGCAGCTTGTCGTGGACAGCCCGGTCGATGAGGAGCAGATTGAGCCGGTTGCAGACGCCCAGCCGGTCCAGGCTGCCGGTGACCAGCTCGTGCACCAGCTTTTCGTCGGCGTCCGGTGCCACGTAGAGCACTGCGCCGCCGTCCGCGTGGGCCAGCGTGCGCACACCGTGGCGGGCGGCCTCGCGGCCGAGTTCCCGGGTGCTGTCGCCGCTGCCGCGCAGGATGACCAGGGGGATGGTGTCAGGCAGCGACACCAGCGCGTATGCCGCTGCTCGGTCCTCGCTCGGCACCAGCTGAAGGGCGTCCGGGTTCAGTCCCGCGTCGGTGAGAGCGGGCGTGATCACGTGGGTGACCAGGGCCTGGGAGGAGCGCAGGGCCGCCGAACCGGTGCGCAGCACACCGCCGTTGCGGGACTTGAGGAACTGGGACGCCACGTCGAGCGTCACATTCGGTCGCGCCTCGAAGTTCGCGCCGATGACCCCCACCGGACGGCGGCGCTCCAGCAGGACCAGGCCGTCGGGACGCTCCTCGAGGACGGTGTCCCGCGGCTCGTGCGGCACGTCCGCCAGCGTGCTCAACGCCGCGGCCATTTCCTCAAGCCGCGGGCCGGTCAGCCGAAGGCGATCCTGCAGTGCGGCCGACATCCCGCTCGATGCGGCCGCTCGCAGGTCGGCCTGATTCGCCGCTGCCAGCACGTCGCGCGCCCTGTGCAGCCGCTCCGCCATGGCCCGCAGGGCGGTGTCGATCTCCACGTCCGACGCCTTGGCCAAGGCCGCCGAGCCCTGCGTCGCCCGGACCGCGCAGGCGTGAACCGCCTCCTGGACTGAGCTGGGCACGCTCATCTCGTTCCTGCTCACATCGGTCCCTTCATGGTCCAGGCACACTACGCGTCGGCTGACAGGAGGATTGTTCAACAATCCCCGGACGGTGTCACTGTAAACCGCCCGGTTTCCGCTGGGCAAGGGAAAGAGTGCCGTTCCTGTCCCGTGTCGGGTGCTCAAAAAGTCACCACCGGCTTGCGTGACCCCGCGACTCGGTGACGGGCACGGCGAGCCATGGGCAGGGGCGTGGGTGGGCGTGGCCGATCCGGCTCACGTGATGCGTCGCAGGATGCGGTCCTTGCCGCGGGTGTAGGGCGGGGTGGCCACGCCCAGGGTGTCCGGCTTGAGCGGCTTGTCGAGGACGGACTTGAGGTGACTGAAGGTGTCCAGGGAGTACGAGCCGTGGTAGCGGCCCATGCCGCTCTCGCCGACGCCACCGAAGGGCAGGTCGATCGCGCCGAGCTGGAGGTTGGAGAGGCCGAAGACCAGCCCGCCTGAGGACGTCTCCGCGGTCAGGCGCCGCTTGGAGCGCTTGGACGCGGTGAAGGCATAGAGGGCCAGCGGCTTGTCCCGTCCGGTGATGAAGGCGATCGCCGCGTCCAGGTCGGGGACCCGGACGATGGGCAGGACGGGGCCGAAGATCTCGTCGCGCATCACCGGGGAGTCGGGGTCGACGTCGGCCAGCACGGTGGGCGCGATGTAACGGGCGTCGCGGTCGTGGTCGCCGCCCACGACGGTCCGGCCGTCCTTCAGCAGGCCGGTCAGCCGGTCGAAGTGGCGCT
Organism: Streptomyces sp. NPDC048420; assembly: GCF_040651535.1. Taxonomy (NCBI): domain Bacteria; kingdom Bacillati; phylum Actinomycetota; class Actinomycetes; order Kitasatosporales; family Streptomycetaceae; genus Streptomyces; species Streptomyces sp. NPDC048420. Next base: position 22,832 of record NZ_JBEZKG010000056.1, on the reverse strand, counting down.
CGTTGACGATACGACCGTAGTCGTTGCTCCGAGCCGGATCGGTGCCGTACATCTCGCGCAGCGCCTGCGTCAGGTGCGCCTCCATCTCGTCGCCCGCCTCACCTATCGCCAGCACGTAGTCGGGCGCGACGCAGGTCTGGCCCGCGTTCATGAACTTGCCCAGGGCGATGCGGCGGGCGACCGCAGCGAGGTCGGCGCCGGGTTCGACGACTGCGGGGCTCTTGCCGCCCAGCTCCAGGGTGACCGGGGTGAGATGACGGGCCGCGGCGGTCATGACGATGCGCCCGACCGTGCCGTTGCCGGTGTAGAAGATGTGGTCGAAGCGCTGTTCCAGCAGGGCGGTCGTCTCCGGCACCCCACCCTCGACGACGACCACGGCCTGCGGGTCCAGGACCCGGGGCAGCCAGTGGGCGAGCACGGCCGAGGTCGCGGGGGCGACCTCACTGGGCTTGAGGACGACGGCGTTGCCGGCGGCCAGGGCGCCTATGACCGGCGCGAGCGCCAGATTGACCGGGTAGTTCCAGGGGGCGATGACCAGCACCACGCCCAGCGGCTCACGCACGGTCCACGCCCGGGACGGCATGAGCGACAGGGGCACGGAGGCCCTCTTCGGACGCAGCCACCGGTCGAGATGACGCAGGGTGTGGTCGATCTCCCTGACGAGGTATCCGATCTCCATCATGTGGGACTCGGTCGAGCTCTTGCCGAGGTCGGTGTGCAGCGCCTGCGCGAACACGTCCCCGTGCTCCGTCAGCAGGCGTCTCAGCGCCTGCAGTTGCTGCTTGCGCCAGGCGACGGGCTTGGTGCGGCCGGTGTTGAACGTGGCCCGCAGTCGCGCGACGGTCTCCGCCGCAGGGGCTGCCACAACGGTGATGTCCGGCTGACCGCCGGCGGGTGCGTTGGTCTGCATGCCCAGAAGCATATACAAAACGAAAGTTTTTCGTTTCGTTTTGCTTGTATACTTGCCGTGTGACCTACCGCACCCTTGCTCAACGTCCCGTACGGCAGTCCGACCATCCAGTCCGCTCCGCTGCCCACGCGTCCCACCGGACCTCTTGGGGAGCCGCCTGATGACCGCGACGCAGGCACGCCGGGGGCGCCCCCGCGATGCCTCCCGCGACCGTGCGCTGCTGGAGGCGACCATGGCCGTCCTGACCGAGAGCGGCTACCGCGCGCTCACCACTGCCGCCGTCGCGTCCCGAGCCGGAGTGTCCACCGCCACTCTTTACCGCCGCTGGCCGTCCAAGGAGGTCATGGTCGTCGACGCTGCCGCCGCCTACGCCCAGGAACTCACGACGCACACCGACACCGGCACACTCGAAGGCGACCTCCGCGCCCTGCTCCGGGACAAGGCGGCTTCCCTGACCGGGAAGGAAGGAGGGGTGTTGCAGACATTGATCGGGGAGGCCCGGCACAACACCCCGCTGGCCGAGGCCCTCACGAACACGTTCGTGCTGCCGATACGCCGGCGCATGGAGGAGATCACGCAGCGTGCGGCGGAGCGGGGCGAGATCCCGCCGGTGGAGCATGCCGACCTGCTCGGCGACCTGGTCCTCGGTCCCATGGTCAGCAGGTTCTTCCTCACTCCGCTGCCGCCGGACCAGGTGGACGCGGCAACCGCGGCGGAGACTGCCGACCGCTTCCTGCCCTTTCTTCTGCGCGCCGTCGGGCACAAAGGGCACGCCTGAACGAAGGCGGCCCCCGAACGCGTCCGAGAAGGGCAAGTTCACCGGGCCGCCTTTGGTGTCCGACTGCCCGCGCACCTCGGCGCGTCGGGCGGGGCGAGGGACCTTATCGCTGCCCACGACCGACGGCTGCACGGGCACGAGCAAGGGGGACGAGACAGTGCCCTCTGACCGGCCGGGGCGGGGCGGGGGTCAGCTGTTCAGGAAGCCCAGGATGTGGTCGGCGACGGTCTTGGGCTGCTCGAGGTGCAGGAAGTGCCCTGCGCCGGGCACCACGACGCGTTCGAAACCGTTCTTGAACACGGCGTCCATGCCGTCGCTCAATTCCACGGAAAAGCAGTTGTCGTCGGCACCGTGGAGGTACAGCGACGGGACGGTGATGGCACCGCCCGCCCGGGCCTCCGCGGCCTGGGCCCCCTCGTCGGCGGGAGGCGTGAACAACTGGCGGTAATAGCCCAGGACCTCGGTCAGGACTCCTGGCGCACGGAGGGTCTCCTTGAGCGCGGCCCGCTCCGCGTCCGGCAGCTCGTAGCCGGGCGACCATTCCCGCCAGAGCCGGTCGATGAAGGCGAAGTCGTCGAACTCGACGGCCGCCTCCGCCATGGCCGTCTGGAAGAAGAACATGTACCAGCTGCGTCGCTGCTGGTCGCCGTCGACGACCCATGCCGTGCGCAGTTGAGGGCCGTAGGGAACCGACATACCGACAAGCTTGCGGACACGCGTCGCGTCGAGGCTGGCTGCCGCGTACGCCGCCCGGGCACCGAGGTCGTGACCGATGAGATCCGCCTGCTCGCGCCCGAGCGCTTCCATCAGGGTGAGGACGTCCTGGCCGGTCGCGGACGCGCGATACGAGCCGTCGGGTGCCGCGCCACCGGGCCAGTATCCGCGCTGTGCGGGTGCTACCGCCCAATACCCTTCCTGTGCGAGGCGGTCGAGAAGTCCTACCCAGCTGGCGGAGTGGTCGGGAAACCCGTGGAGGCACAGAACGAGTGGCCCGCTGCCGGCCTCGAGGATCGGAACCTCCAGCCTGCCGACCTGAACCGTTCGATGACGGACACGATCGGCCGCGTGGGACGTGCCGGTCGAGGAGCCCTCGACAATCGGCGGTCGCTGGTTCACCTGTGTCATGCGTTCGACCTCCAAGCCGCCCTGCATCTGCACTCGGTGAAATGAGCGTAAGCCTTTTGATTATGTTGCTCAAGTAGCTCTTGAGATGAGCAAATAGATCACAGTTGTTTCAATGGGCATCCGGCTGTCGGACGACTCCCGCCGGACTGGACAGGAACGGGACCTTGTCGCGACGGGCAGTCGGGAACAGGTCACCGCCTTCGTCATGGCCGAGGCGGAGACCATCGAGTCGACCGCGTGACCCCGCGCGGGGCCTTGTAGACCCAAACCGAGCCCTCAGCCCGAAGATCGCTACAGGTCCCGCCGGGCACACGTCGCGCACAACCCGTTGCTGGGCGCCCGGGCCGCCGGCGGCATCGCGACCCGACCGGCACCTGTTCGACCTCGCCGTGCCGCGAGCCGTGCGGTTGCGGCGAGTCAGGCCGGGTGGCCGCCGGAGGTGCTATGACCCGGACCGCGGAGAAACGGCATCCATGGCGAGATCGAGGAGCTCCGCCACGGAGCGCTTGCCGTCGCAGGCGACCCACTCCCGACGGGCATACGCGAAGCAGGCTACGCCGGCGGCGGCGAGTGCTCCCGCGCGCAGCCGACACTCCTCGCCGGGCGGCGTTTTCGTGAGTCGTGGGACGAGCGACTGGGCGCTGGCCTCGTTCCATTGGACCTCTTGGTGCAGGTGCTTCGCGTACAGCACCGGAGTGTCGTGGATCAGGCGGATCATCGGCAGCGACTGGTTCCTCGTCCACTTCTCGATCACTTCGTCGAATGCGCGGCGCAACGCGTACCAGGGTTCTTTTCGCGTCGGGCCACGAGATCCTCGACTACTACGACCGCGTCATGCGCGAGACCCTGCTGGGGTCGGGCCGCGTCACCTACCTGCCGATGCACAACGTCGACGACGTCGAGCCGGGCCGGCCCGCAACCGTCCGGGCGCACTCCCTCGTGAACGGAACGTCGACGCAGATCACCGTCAGGAAGCGTGTCGTCGACGCCTCCTACATGAACATCACCGTGCCCGCGATGAGGCACTTGAAGTACGCCGCCGAAGACGGTGTGCCGATCGTTCCGGTCAACCAGCTCGTGAACCTCGGCGGTTGGGCGGAACGGTTCACCGTGATCGGGGCGGGCAAGACCGGCCTGGACGCGTGCCTGTGGCTGCTGCGCCACGGCGTCGATCCTGACCGCATCACCTGGATCACGCCGCGTGACGCATGGATGATCAACCGGGACCAGGAGGCACTGCTGTCCCGGTTCGGTGAGCTGACGAAGCTGCTCGCATGCAACTCGGTGGACGACGTGATCAGTGCGCTGGAGCAGATGGACCTCATCATCCGCCGTGACCCGTACGTCAGGCCCAGCGCCTTCCGGTGTGCGACCGTCAGCTCAGCCGAGCTCGCTCAACTCCGTAAGATCGAGCACGTCGTACGGCTGGGACGGGTACGCCGCATCGACTCGGCCGACGTCCGGCTCGACGAGGGCAGCATTCAATCGCCGCCGGGGACGGTGTACATCGACTGCTCGGCGGACGGTCTCACGCAGAAACCGCCGACACCCGTCTTCGAGGACGGCGCGATCACACTCCAGGCTTTGGTGCCGTGCCTGCTCGCACCCAGTGCCGCCATCGCCGGGAAGCTCGAGTGCCTCGACCTCGACGACGACTCCCGCAACAGCCTGGCCCCGCCGGTGCTCAATCCCAGCACCTCGCGCGACCTGCTGTCCTTCTTCGGCACCCGCATGGAGCGGCTGCACCGGTGGTCCGGCTCACCCGCCCTGTTCGCATGGCTGCTCGGCTCGCGCCTGGCGTCGGCGCTGAGCGATCTCCAGCAGATGACCGACCAGGACAACCGCGCCGCGGTCTCCCTTCTCGCCTCCCACCTGGAGGACCTGCTGGAAAGGGACGGCGTCTCGTCCTGATCCCGCGCACTGAAGGACGGGGGCGCCCGGCGTCGGGCGCCCCTGTCGCGCGTACGAAGCCTGCGAGGCTGCCGCCGGCCGCCCGCAGACGAGCCTTCGGTGGGTTCTGCCGCGCATGGGCGCGGCAGCCGCGTTTCTCTTCGCCGGATGCCCCACCGCCGATGTCCTGCTTCCCGCTACCGCGAGAGGGACGACGGGCAGATCACAAACCCTGGCCTCCTACCCGGCGGTCCGCACGCGCTGACGCGCCCGGTGGGCTCGCAGGTTTTCCGGGTTGCCGCAGGTCTTGGTGGAGTGCCATACGCCGCTGTTGTTGCGGGAGCGGTCGAAGAAGGCCGTCGTGCAACGGGCGTTGCGGCAGATCTTGAGCCGGCGCCAGGTGTCCGCCTGCTGGGCCTGGAACATCTCGAGGAGCACCAGGGCGGCCACATACCGCCAACCCTGTCCGCGCGGCTCCAGAACGACCCGCCCGCTGCGGTCCATCCGCAAGGCCGCCGCCGCGACATGAACGGCGGGCGCCACATCAGTGTCGTCGCCGCGTGGGCCGTCGCCGTCCGGTGCGGCGAGGAGCCGTCTCAGCTCGGCACGCAGGCCGCGGAGTTCTTCGAGATCGCTCTCGGTGAGCCGCACCTGCGCGGCGGCCTGCGCCGTCTCCTGGGCCCAGCACTCCAGCGCCTGGTCGGCCCATGCCTGCGCGTCGGCGAGGTCGTCCAGAAGATCTGCTGCCCGGGGGCGGCCGGCGGAGATGGTGTTGAGCAGGTCGTGCACCAGCGCCAGCCCGAGGGGAGCGGGCTCGACTTCGTACCGCGTGGATGCGGACCACGCCATGGCCCTGCCCCCTTCACTCGTCGTCGTGGCCGACATGACCGTAGCCATGTGGCCACTGCCTCAGAGTACGACACTCCCTGCCACCTTGAAATGAAATGGGCTACCGACGTACAGTCATTTCAGTTGGATCGGCAACGCAGCCACACGAAGGGTGTCGCTCATGAGCTCGTCAGCCTCCACAGCGCCCAGGAAGCTCTTGGCCCTCCGGAGCGGGAGAACCGTGGCGGCACCGCTGTCGCGCCTCCGATGACCCCCGCATCACCGTGGAACGTGTCGGCCCCGTCGTGCCATCACGCCTCCCTACCGCTCGCACTGCCGTCGCCGACGGAGCTGCCACGCGCTTGGAGGGGCTCGGCGCGATCGCCGCACCCCTCGGCGCGTTCTTGACCTGGTATCGCTGACGGGCCCGCGCCGGCGCGCCGCGGACAGGCCGCTGAAACCCGGTCGGCCGACACTCATCGGCGGCGGAGGCCAGTTCGCCCCGCACAGCACGCAGTTCCCCACCGTCGCGCAATCCGCCCCCAACCGGTTTTGCGACCGCCTCACCCGATGGGCCGCGGGCCCGCCCCTACTGTCGAGAGCCAAGGAAATGTCATGCCCGTTTTCACCCACTCCCTCGACGGCGACGTGGCCACGATCGTCCTCGACAACCCCCCGCAGAACCGCTTCGCACCCGAGTTCACCCAGGAACTCAGCGACATCGTCGACGCCATCACCCGCAGCCCGGCCCGCGCCGTGGTCCTGCGGGCCGAGGGACCCGACTTCAGTTACGGCGGCGACTTCCGCCCCTGGGTCGGTGCCGACCGCACCAGCCTGCGGGCCGACTTCGACCACGCTCTGTCCGTGATCAACCGGTTCGAGCAGCTCCCGATCCCGGTCGTGGCCGCGGTGCAGGGGCTGTGCTACGGCGGCGGCTTCGAGCTCGCGCTGCGGGCCGACATCATCCTCGCCGGTGAAAGCGCCCGCTTCGGCCATCCCGAGCAGTCGCTCGGCATCGTCACCCTCCTCGGCGGAATCCACCGCGTGGCCGAACGGGCCGGCCGGGCCCGCGCCTACGAATGGGCGCTGACCTCCGAGCAGGTACCCGCCACGGTCATGGCCGAGGCCGGCGTCATCAACCGCGTCGTTCCCGACGACGAACTGCGCACCGAAGCCGAGTCCTTCGCCCGCAAGATCGCCGCAGGCCCCACCCGGGCGCACGTGGTGCACAAGGCCCTGCTGCGCTCCTGGGCCACGGGCGGCATCCCGGCCGCCGACCAACAGCTGTTCGACCTCGCGGTTCCGCTCTTCGAGACCGAGGACGTCAAGGACGGCCTGGCCTCCGCCGCCCAGGCCCTCAAGGAGGGGCGCCCCCGCCCCGTGCTGCCCTTCAAGGGCCGCTGACCCGCGACTCTCCCCCGACACTCACCAAGGGACACCACATGATCATCGACTCCGCCGACCTGGACGCCAAGTCCGCCTACAAGCTGCTCATCGGCAGCGTCATCCCCCGCCCCATCGCCTGGGTGAGCACCCTGTCCACCGAGGGCGTGGGCAACCTGGCCCCCATCTCCTTCTTCACGGTCGTCGGGCGCAAACCGCCTCGGATCTCGCTGTCGTTCCAGCCGCGCTCGGACGGGGCCACGCTCAAGGACAGCTTCGTCAACATCCGGGACACCGGCGAGTTCGTCACCAACATGGCCACCCTGCCGCAGATCGACGGTTTGAACCGCAGCGCCTTCGAGTTCGAGCCCGATGTCGACGAGTTCGACGCGGTCGGACTGGACAAGGTGCCGTCCGAAGCCGTTCGTCCGCCGCGCATCAAGGGGGCGCCCATCGCGTTCGAGTGCACCGTGGAGCACATCTTCTCGGCGCCCGACGGACTCAACAACGTCGTCTGGGGCAACGTGGTGCGCTTCTACGTCCGAGACGACCTCTATGTGGGCGGCCGGATCGACTTCGGCGCCATCGCTCCGATCGGACGACTCGCCGCCGAATACACCGTCGTGGACAACGCGTTCGAGACGCCGCTCGACGCCGAAGTGGTCCAGGAGCGCGCCAGTCGCCGCATGGTGCGCCTGGATGGCAAGGACACGTACTACTCGCCGGTCGACACGCCGGCCTGGTCGCCGGCGGGCTCCACAACGACACTCGACTAGACCGTCAGCACGTGACGAGGTGACACCCCCTCAGGGTCCGGCTGACCGACTGCCCGACACTTCGAGTCCGGTTCGGGCCGCGCCGACCCGCCGGTGTGTCACCTCGCACCCGGTCCGCTCACTTGCATGTGACGCCGTAAGCGTTCGGTCCAGAAGGCCCGTTACTGCCGTATACACCCGCCCGACCTCGCAGCCGCCCACCAGACCGGCTCCGCGTCACCCGTTCTCAACGAGGAGAGCACGTGTCACGGAAGAACTCTTCCACGAATCCGGACGAGCCCAGAGACGACTCCGCGTACGACTACGACGTAGTCGTCGTCGGTTCCGGCTTCGGCGGATCCGTCACCGCCCTTCGGCTCACCGAAAAGGGCTATCGCGTAGGCGTGTTGGAAGCGGGCCGCAGGTTCACGCCCGACTCGCTGCCCAAGAACTCCTGGGACGTCAGGAACTATCTCTGGGCACCCAAGCTGGGCCTGTACGGCATCCAGCGCGTCCATCCGCTGGGCAACGTGGTGGTGCTGGCGGGGGCCGGGGTCGGGGGTGGTTCCCTCAACTACGCCAACACCCTGTACGAACCGCCGAAGCAGTTCTTCGACGACCCGCAGTGGAAGGACATCACCGACTGGGAAGGGGAGCTGAAGCCGTACTACGACCAGGCCCGGCGCATGCTCGGGGTTCGGCTCAACCCGACCACGTCCCCGGCCGACGTACACCTGCGGGCGGTCGCCGAACAGATGGGCGTGGGTGACACCTTCCACATGGCCCCCGTGGGGGTCTTCTTCGGCGACGGCCAGGACGCCGACGGGACGACCAAGGCCAAGCCGGGAGAGGAGGTGGCCGACCCGTACTTCGGTGGCGTCGGCCCGGCCCGCAAGGCCTGTGTCGAATGCGGTGAATGCATGACGGGCTGTCGCCGCGGCGGGAAGAACAGCCTCAACGAGAACTACCTCTATCTCGCCGAGCAGGCGGGCGCCGTCGTCCACCCCATGACGACCGTCGTCTCGATCACGGACGACTCGCCGGACGGGTACACGGTCAGGACCCGGCCGACGGACCGGAAACGCAAGACCGTCGGCCGCACGTTCAGGGCGCGGAACGTGGTCATCGCGGCCGGCACCTACGGTACGCAGACGCTGCTGCACCGGATGAGAACGGGCGGTCAACTCCCGTACATATCCGAGCGACTGGGCGATCTGACCCGCACCAACTCCGAAGCCCTGGTGAGTGTGCACGCGGACGTCCGGCGCCATCGCAAGGTCACCGGAGGGCAGAGCCTCGACTTCACGCGGGGTGTGGCGATCACGTCCTCGATCCACCCCGACGAGAACACCCACATCGAGCCCGTCCGCTATGGGAAGGGATCGAACGCGATGGGCGCGGGGTTCGTCCTGCAAGTCCCGTACGCCGAGGGCTCGTCGAGGTTCCTGGGCTGGCTGGTCAATGTGGCGAAGCACCCGGTGCTCATGGCCCGCTCGCTCTCCAACCGCCGTTGGTCCGAGCGGACGATCATCGGTCTGGTCATGCAGTCGCTGGACAACTCCCTCACGACCTATCTGAAGCCGAAGGGCGTGGGCAAGGGACTGTTGCTGGCCCGTCAGGGCCATGGGGCGCCCAACCCCAAGCAGATCAAGGCGGCTTCGGAGGCCGCCTCCCTCATCGCTGCCGAGGTCGACGGTTTCGCGGGCAGTAATGCGGGCGAGCTGATGGGTATGCCGCTCACCGCTCACTTCCTGGGCGGCTGCCCCATCGGCGACACCCGTGAGACCGGCGTGATCGACCCGTACCACCGGCTGTACGGCCACCCTGGTATCTCCGTCGTCGACGGAGCGGCGATCTCCGCCAACCTCGGAGTCAACCCATCCCTCACGATCACGGCCCAGGCCGAGCGCGCGATGTCGGCCTGGCCCAACAAGGGCGAGGAGGACCCGCGTCCAGTGCAGGGAGCGGTCTACAAACGTCTGACGCCTGTGCCGCCCCAAAGCCCGGCGGTCCCGTCCGATGCCTTCGGCGCCCTGAAGTTGCCGTTCCTGGGGATGCCAGGCGTGCCGCCGAAGAAGTAGCCGCGCACACGTGCGGTTCGTCGTCGATCAGGGCGGCCGGGGAACTGCCGCCCTTCGCCCTTGGGATCGGCCGGGCACCAGGTCACAGGAGCCGTAGTCGGCCCCGGGGGTCAGGCCGGACCGTCAATCGGGTGGATCCCGTGTGGATCGTGGACGCCACACCTCCGTCCGAGAGCCCGGCCACCGGACCCGTACGAGGTGCGTCAACGCACGCCTGCACGGTCGAGCAGGGCGCCCACTGTGGGCGCCGACAGCCCGACCAGGTCGTCGGCCCTGGTGCCCGCGCGGGCACTGGCGCCGTCGAAGGTGAGGCTGAGCTGCCTGGCCAACAGGTCGGGATCGCTCGCTTCACCCCGTTCGGCCTCGGCGCGGAAGACCGCCGTCAGATTCCCCTTGACCCGGCGGACCACCTGGCTCGCGGGATGGCTCTCATCCTTGAGTTCGATCTGCACGGCAAGGTAGCGGCAGCCTCGGAATCGCGGATCGCCTGGGACTCCACTTTCTCGAACACGTCCAGGATCCGCTCTTGCGGCGGGCGACCATCGTCCGCTGCGGGCAGGAGTCGCGCCGCGAAGGCGGTCACGCGTTCCTCCAGGCTCGCCGCCAGGAGTTCGTCACCTCTGGGCTCCGGCGGAGGGCTCGGCGACGGCTGCGTGCACACCGCCGCCGAGCCCTTGGGGTGTGCACGCCTCCCGTCCCCACGGAGCGACGCACACCGGGGGCCACTCTGCACAATGGCCCCGTCTCAGGGTGACGCGTGAGTACGGTCCGCTACGCCGGGACGGCGGACTCCTTGGGCTTCGCCTCCGCGGCGGTGGTGCGATGCAGCCCCTTGCGGTCGTACCAGCTCGTCATGCCGAAGCCGAACAGTGCGGCTGCCGCGAGGCCGACGGTCATCATGACCCAGCCCCGGGTCAAGCCCGCGTCGCCCTGTGCGTCGTAGTACAGGATCGAGCGGACGCCGCCGACGATCTGCCGCATCGGCTCGAACTCCGCGAGGAATCGGTAGAAGGCGGGCAGCGACTCGATCGGGGTGGTGGCGCCGGCCGTCGGCACGGCCATCGCGATGAAGACCAGCGTGACCACCAGCATGCCGGGCGTACCGAAGACGGCGAGCAGAGCAAGGGCGCCGATTCCCGCGACGGCGATGGCGGCCACCGAGTACAGCCACAGCAGCGGCAGATGGGAGGCGTCCATCCCCATGATGCCGATGGCTCCCACCATGACCAGGGTGCCCATCAGCAGGGACATGGCCGCCATGAGGGTGCTGCTCATGGCGAGGCTCTGCACGCGGGTGGCCTTGATCAGCGGGCGGTGGATGCGCAGCGGGCCCATGTCGTTGTGGGTGTAGCCGAGAGCGTGGTCGACCTGGCCGCTGATGACGTTGGCGGAGAGCATGCCGCAGACCACGAGGACGAGCGCGTAGTAGAACGCCGACAGGCCCAGGCCGCTGTGTGAGTGGAGTGGATGCCCGTCCTTGACGGTCACCGCGGCCGGATCGGCCAGCAGGACGCGGGCCGCCGTCGGCAGCTTGGCCTGTTGGGCCTGGGCCTGCGCGGTCAGCTGCTTGCCCAGTTGGAGCGAGGCGCCCTCGGCCGCCGTCGTCGTCGCCTGTCGGGCGATGTTGGAGCCCATGCTGCCGGCGGACTGGTTGGTCAGCACCGTCAGCTGCGGGCCAACCGGATGATCGGTCGCCGAGGATCCGGTCAGTGCGGTGACGGAGGAGGTGAAGTCGGCGGGGACGACCAGCGCGCCGTACAGCTTGCCCTTGCCGAGTTCCTCCTCCACCTCCTTCTCGTCCATCACCTTCCAGTCGATCTTGCCGCCACTCGCGGTGGACTTCTTGATCGACCCGGTGATCTGCGCCCCGAGGTTGGTCTGCTTGCCGCCGACGCTGGCCCCCTTGTCGGAGTTGACCAGGCCGACGGGCAGATTCTTCGTATGTCCGGCCGGATCGATATTGGGGCCGACATAGAAGAGACCGAACAGGAGCGCGAGGACGCCTGTGATGAGGCCGCTTGCTATCCAGAGGGGCCTGGCACGCAGCACACGGAAGGGGTGAATTCCATTCATGACTTACTCCGGTCTGGACAGCACAGTTAAATCAGCGAGGAGACCGGACGGCGCCATTGCAGGCCGGGAACTCTCTGGGTTCAACCCTCGGCTTACACAACCGCAGGGGAACACGGTGACCGCTCAGCAACGGGATCACGGTCGCGACCGCCCCGGTGGGAAACCAGCCGGTTTCACCGCTATCGTAAACCGATCGGTTTCACGCCGCCAAATCGAGAGGGCCCTCCCGAGGGAGCGGTGGTGGGCAGTTCACCGCTGTGAGCGGTGAAGCCTTCAGTGAGGCCGAAGCCGTCTACGCGGGCCACGGTCGGCAGGTTCTCGGCCGCCTCACCAGGGCGGGGCGGTCGGCGGACACGGCCCGAAAGACCGAGTCGGACGTTCGCCCCTCATACGGGCAAAGTGATCATTCATGCCACGCCGACGCGGACCGGGCCCAGCGTGTTCCGGTCGTCCTGACGGCCGGCCCGCGATCGCGTCGCGCGTCCGCTTGCTGGCCCCCGGCCGGCGCCCTCCGGTGTCGTGGTGGATGGGCCCTGGAGTCCCAGCTCCGACACCAGCCGCTTACCAGCCGGGGGATCACGCGCCTACGGCGGCTTATTCGTCGTGTTCCCGCAGCATCCACATGACGGAGATGTTCTATGTACTCGCGCTCCATGCCTGACATCGCCGCGAGCACCGTGAACACGATCCGGAGGGATCGTTCGAGCCCCTGGACTCCCCGGTGAGGAACTCCGGGGACGACGTCGCTCGCCATCAGCTGCTCAGCGAGCATGGCAAGTTCGACGCCACGGCCGAATGGTTGGTCAGTGGCCGGGCCCACTCGAGCGCATCTGCCACTGGGTCACCGCGCCGAAGGCCAGAACGTTGGCTCGGCGGGTGGTGAAGCGCGAGGTCAGGGTCATCACCCAGTTGAAGGTGCCGGAGACGACACTGGGCGGCGGGTTGCGCCGGTCCAGCGTGCGCAGCGCGGTCGTGACCACCTGACCCGGCGTCTGCAACCGGACACCGCGAGCCATGTCGTCGGAGCCGGCCGCGTCGAAGAACTCGGTGCGGGTCGGCCCCGGAGAGAGGGCGAGCACGCGCAGGCCGGTCCCTCGCGATTCCTGCCACAGTGCCTCGGTGAAGTTCAGCACGAAGGCCTTGGTCGCCCCGTAGACGGCGGCGTTCGGCCACGGCTGGTATCCGAGGGAGCTGGCGGTGTTGACCAGGACACCGGTCAGCTGGCCGATGAAGGCCCTGGTGACGTCGACGAGGCTGGCCACGTTCAGGTTGATCTCCTGCTGGACGCGTGCCGCATCCTCCTGACGGAACGGGCTGTGCGTGCCGAACCCGGCATTGTTGACGAGGCTGGTGACGGTGATCCCACGCTCGGCCACCTCCTTGGCCAGCGCCTCACCCGCGGCCGGCACGGTGAGGTCGAAGGGCACCACCGTGACGGTGACCTGGTGCTTCGCGGACAGCTCGTCGGCCAGGGCCTGAAGCCGGTCCGCACGGCGGGCGACCAGCACGAGGTCCGAGCCCCGCGCGGCGAACTGACGGGCGAACTCCGCGCCGAGGCCGGCACTCGCCCCGGTGATCAAGGTGGTCTGGGTACGGTAGTCGATCTTCTTCATGGCGGTCGGGGACACGGCGCCCTCGCGGGTACCTCCTCCCCTGCTCCTTTCAATCCTTGCGACGGTCGGCGACCGTCATCGGGTGCTCATCTGTTGCCGAGGCGGACTCGGAGCCCGCCTGGGGCGATGGTCGTGACGTTTGAGGTGAGTGTGTGCCTGGGCCAGGTCCTGGCCGCTGCACGGGCGGTAGTGCTGCCTGCTTCACCGGAGCAGGAAGTTGAGGAGGGTTTCGGTGCGCTTGTTGAAGGGGGCGCGCAGCAGGCGGGTGGCGTTGAAGCGTCCTTGGACGTAGATGCCCTTGGGGTGGCTGAGGGTGCGGAAGCCTTCGATGCCGTGGTACTTGCCCATGCCGCTGGCGCCGACGCCGCCGAAGGGGAGGTCGTCCTGTGCGACGTGCATGATGGTGCCGTTGACGGTGACGTTGCCGGAGGTCGTGCGGTCGAGGACCTTGCGCCGGTCGGGGCCGTTGTCGCCGAAGTAGTAGAGGGCGAGCGGCCGGGGCCGTGCGTTGACGTAGGTGATGGCGTCGTCGATGTCGCAGTAGCCGAAGACCGGCAGGATGGGGCCGAAGATCTCTTCGTGGGCGATGCGCATGTCGTCGGTGACGCCGAGTACGACGGTCGGTGCGAGGGTGTGCGGGCGGAGTGCCGCGTCGCCCGGCCGGTGTCCGACCTCGATGATCCGTGCCCCGTGGGCGCGGGCGTCGTCGAGCAGGTCGGTGAGGATCCTGTACTGCTTGTCGTCGATGATCGAGGTGTAGTCGTCGCTGGTGGGGCCGTCGGGGTAGGCGCTCTTCACGAGTTTGTCGTAGGTGCCGATGAAGGCGTCGATCTCGGATTCGTGGACCAGGGCGTAGTCGGGGGCGATGCAGGTCTGCCCGCCGCTGAGCAGCTTGCCGAAGACGATGTCGGACACCGCCTGGTCGGTTACGTGTCCCTTGGCCACGATGGTGGGGGACTTGCCGCCGAGTTCCAGCGTGACGGGGACGAGGTGGTCGCTGGCCGCCTTCATGACGGCTCTTCCGACCTCGGTGCTGCCGGTGAAGACGAGATGGTCGAACGGCAGCGAGGAGAACGCGGAACCGTCGCCGCTGACGATGGTGACCTGCTCGGGCGGGAAGAGCTCGCTGAGCATCGACGCGAGTACCGCGTTCGTCGCCGGGGTCAGCTTCGAGGGCTTGAGCATGACGCGGTTGCCGGCCGCGATCGCGGTGACCACGGGCATGAGCGACAGGTTGACCGGATAGTTCCACGGCGAGATGACGCCGACCACGCCCAGCGGCTGGTACTCGATGCGGTTGCTGCCGAAGCGCAGCAGCGGCTCGATGTGGCGGTGGGTCGGGCGCATGAACCGGCGCAGGTTGCGGTGCAGGTAGTCGATGCCCTGCACGACGCCCACGATTTCCATCAGCGCGCTCTCGTGCCGCGAGCGATGTCCGAAGTCGGCGTCGATCGCCGCCTCGATGTCGCCGCGCCGGGCGATCAGCGCCTTCTTGAACCTGGCCAGATCGCTGCGCCGGGCCTGAAGGGAGGCCGCTCCGTCGCGGAGGTAGGCGGCGCGCTGGGTCTGGAGGATGTGCTGGAAGCGCTCCGCGTCGGTGGGCTGTGCGGTGACGTCGGTGATGGTCATGACGGTGTTCCTTAGCTGTTGACGAGGGCGGCGGGGACGGAGTCGACTTCGCTCACGGCATTCACTCTACGCACAACTTTGCACTGAGTGCAAGTAGGTGCATGACGTGAGACGAAGTACCATCGGTGCATGACTCAGAAACCAGCCCCTTCCCCCATCCGGGAACAGACCCGCTCCGTGGTCCGATCACTGCTCGCCCGGACCGCCATCGAGCTGTTCGCCGCCAAAGGCTTCGACAACACGACCCTCGACGAGGTCGCCGCCGCCGCGGGCGTCTCCCGGCGGACACTGTTCAACTACTTCCGCAACAAGGAAGACCTCGCGCTCAGCGGCCTGGACGAACAGGGCGACCTGATCGCCGCGCGCCTCGCCGAACGCCCGGCCGACGAGGACGCCTGGACAGCGCTGCGCGCCGCGTTCCAGGTCCTCGAGGAGATCGACATAACAGCCGAAGGGCGCCTGGAGTTCATCACGCTGCTGTTCGGCAACGACTCCCTGCGCGCCGGACACACCGAGAAGCAAGCACGCTGGCAGGACCTGTTCGCACCGCTGATCGAGCCGCGACTGCCCGACTCCGACCGCCGCACCCTGCAAGCCCGCGCGATCGCAGCCGCAGCGATCATCTGCATGCAGGCAGCCAACGAGGAATGGGTACGCCTGGGCGGACAGGTCGACATGTTCGACCTCTACGACACCGCCGTACAGGCCATCCGCCGCCCCACCTGAAACCGGCCGCATCCAGCACCACCACGCTCGCCGACGTAGGGACCACGGGCGGTGACTGCGAGGCCGTAGCACTCGGTGGTCCAGGTGACGATCGCGGTGGTGGCCGGCGTCAGGCACCACATCTGCCCGATTGCTGCTCGCAGTGCCGGCGCCGGACCCGCCCCCTCGCCGACGTAGGCGAGTTCCCGGCGCAGGGCGTGCAGGTTTTCGGGCTTGTTCGGTACGACTCGTCGGCCAGATACCGGGCCGCGTCCACGGCAGGACCCCCGCCGCCGCTCAAGAAAGCGGGCCACTTGGCAATTGCGACAACACCGCGAGTGGCTGGAGTCGCTGTGGCCCTCGTCGGCTTCCTCGGGCGTGGATTGGCCGACAGCGGCACTCCTAGCCGTACCGGTGATCACTAAAGATTGACCTACGCTCTGACCAGCCCTTTTACCGCTTCCCTTCCGCCTGGCAGAAGCCGCCTTGCGCGGTGACCGCACCCGTCACGACTCTGATTCCAACCACGGCACGCGGGGCGACGACGCCCCGCCGACAGGGACGGGAACACCATGCCGCACATGACCGCCTCCCGCAGAACAACGTAGGGAGCGTTTTCAGCGTTGCTTCTCCAGGGTGAGGACGGCCTTGGTGATGACGCTTATGCGGTTGGGGCTGATGCGGGGTCTACGGAAGATCTGCCAGGACTTCAGCCGTGCCATGCCTCGTTCGACAGGTGCCCAAGCCGCGGACAGGGCCCTGTTCTCCGTCCGCTCGGTCAGGGTGAGTTCGCCGCCCGGCGGACGGCGCTTGGCGGTGGTGACGCAGTCGCCCGCGCCGATGTAGGCCATGTCGGCGAGGATGGGGACACCCTGGCGCGCGCAGATCCGGAGGATCTTGTGGGTGCGGGCGGCCGTCAGATCGTGGGTCCGGCCCGGTAACGCCGGCGACAGCCACAGAATCTCACCGGCCGGGTCCGTGACGACCTGCACGTTCACCCCGTGCCGCTTGTGTTTCGAGGAGTAATCGGCCGTGCCGTCGCCGACGCGGTCGCACTCGGCGAGCGTGCCGTCCAGGAGGACGAAGTCCGGGTCGTGCACGCGCAGCGTCTTCAACAGGCCCGGCGCCTGCTCGGCGAGTAGACCGGTGACCGCGGTGACGTAGGCGTGGGCGGTGCCGACGGATATCCCGAAGGCTCTGGCGATACGGGCGAGGGTGTCATGGCGACGCAGGTACACGAGTGCGACCAGCGCACGGCGGTGCGGCGGGAGTTTGCACCGCCGGTCACCCTCACGGGTGACGATGAGCATCGTGACCCACTCGATCAAGGCGTGAGGCAGGTCGAGTGCGGCAGGATACGGAACCAACAGGGCTCCTGTGCTGCGGAGTTGAGACGTCGAACACCTCCCTCAACGGCACGGGAGCCCTGTCCGTTGCGCACCCACACTGGGTCCAGGGTGCGGACAGGAAGCGGAGGTGTCCCGTCACTCGGAACCGAGGTCCGGCAGGCCGAGCTGACCGTCTTGAGCTGGGTGTACTCATAGAGGGCCTCGATGCCCTTTTCTCGGCCGATACCGCTCATCTTGTAGCCGCCGAACGGTGTCTCGATGCTCATGGCGCCGCCGTTGACGGCTACCTGCCCTGAATCGACTGCGATGGGCCACGGCGATCGCGCGATGGGCGCCCTCTCGGAGTAACCCGGCGCGTACCCTGCTCCGGCGTTCGCGCCGCGCCGGGCGCCCACGCCGCCCGGCGCACTGCCGGCGTCAGTCGGAGGGCCGAGGTCTGTTCGGCTCGCTGTCGTGCGGCGGCTTTTATGCCGACGCCGCGGACAAGGGCCTGGAGATCGCCCGCAGGATGCCCACCGGCACGGCCGGTTGTCTGGATCAGGACTCTGTGGTGATACGGGCTTCAGGGCTTGAGGACTGACAGTAGATCGTCGAGCGAAGCGTTGGCGGGGTCGCTCAGTTCGACGCCGTCGAACGTCTGCCAGATGTAGGACGCCGTCGCGTCCTCCCGAAGCGGATGCAAGTCGGCCAATTCCGGATTGTCCCGGAAGCTGTTGAACGCCTCTTCGGAGTCCCATTCAACGACGATCAGGACCTGCCGCGGCGCGAGGTCACCGGTCACGTTGTTCCGGAAACGGCCAAACGTCACCACTCGGCCACCATATTGCGGGGCCACTTCGGGTAGACGGCTGAAGTACGCGAGGTACTTCTCCACGTCGACCACGTCGAACAGGTTCAGGGCGTAGAACTTCTTCTGCGAATTTTCGCTCATTGCCAACGCTCTCTTCGGTCTGGACCAAGCCGGTCCGGTGAGCTCAGGACCGTTGTGGACTGAACAGTAAGAAACCTAGATGATTCTGTACTGGGTTGTCAAGAAGGGCGGGTCGGCTTTACCTTCGATGCATGGCCAGACCACGAAGCTTTGACCCCGACCACGTCCTGCATGCCGCCGAGCGGCAGTTCCGCACCTCGGGCTACAACGGCACGAGCGTCGACGACATCAGCGCCGCCACCGGCCTGGGCCGCGGCAGCCTCTACGCCGCGTTCGACGGCAAGCACGGCGTGCTGATGCAGGCCATGACCGGCTACTTCGCCCGACTGGGAGAAGGTCCGCCGAAGGCCCTCGCCGGACCCGACGAGGGCGCCCTGGAACGACTGCACGCCTACCTGCTCCGCGCAGTCCACGGAGTGCCACTCACCCCCGACGTCCCCCCCGCCGATGACCGGGCGGCAGCCGCCTGCTTCGCCGCCAAAATGGCCCTGGAACTCGGCACCTCCGACCCCGAGGTCAAACGCCTGGCCAACGACTGCTTCTCCGTAGTCCGCACGGCGGTCGCCGAGTGTCTGCGAGCGGCGCAGCGCAACGGCGACATCGACCCCGACGCCGACCCCGACGACCTCGCCTACCTCCTGCTGACCGTCATCCGCGGGAGCGATGTCGTCGGCGCGTACGGCCACAGTCCCGCCCGCCTGACCTCCATCGCGGAAACCGCATTCGCACTCCTGCCCCGCCCACGCCAAAGCTGAGAAGGGCACGGCCGGCCTCGTTGCACCGGCACCTGACGCGGTCGGCCCACTTCGACGCCGCGCAGGCTTACGCGCAGCCGGGCGTCGCCTGGGCGGCCGGCCGAAGAACTGCGCCCGCATGCCGTCGAGTTGCTCCACCGCATGCGCGGTGTCGCCGGACTTGAACTGCACGGTCAGCCGGCCGAACGCCTCGCCGCCGACAGACGCTGGTACTTCGGCCGCCACTGCGCCAACTCGGACCGCGTTGGCAGGAATTCGCGCCAGTGCTCCGCCTCGGTGCCTCGTAGAGCTGGGTACCGTCCCGCGGATGCGGGCAGCGGTACGGATTCCCGCTGGGCGTCGGCGAGTCGGCGACCGGTCGATCATCGTCATCCTGCGCGAGCGTCAGCCCGACGCCCTGCTCACCCACGTGGCGAACGCCCCCGTACCACCGGGACCACCACCAGGCACAGGCGACCACCCTGCTGATGCGCAGGATCGCCCAGGCCCACGGCCACCACCGCGCACCGTCCGCTGGTCGCCGCCCAGGGGTTCCAGTTCGAGCCGCGCCGGCCACAGGTCTGCGAGGTTCACCCCCGACCTGCTGCTGGACAGCACACCCGTGTCCGGCGTCGAGACCAAGGCGATGGGCTGCATGACCGCGCAGGCCCACAGGGTCCGTCCGAGCTGACGGCAATAGGCCCCCCTGCCTGTTCGCGAGGGGTCTCGGCGCAGGGCACGGTGAAGGCCAGCCCCGGCCCGGTGACCGCGCCCGCCGTGGTAGCCGGCACCACCGTCCGACGCGGCGACGTGATCGCGGCCCACGACGACGGAGTGCTGCGCGTTCTCCTGCTGCGCCGCTCGCCCACTCGGCCACCGCCGTCGCGACCACAAAGAAAGGTAAAACCGACCCACCGCACTTGACAACTCAGTACAGAACTGGCTAGGTTTCCGACTATTCAGTACACAACAGTCCTGGGCTCACCGGACAGGCTGGGTCCGGGCTTGCAGGACCGGTGCGGACCGTGTCGACCTCAGCGCGGGCGACCCCGCCCAGCACACGACGAAGTCATGCCCACAACCGAAGGAACCACCTTGCAGACAGCTCCCCGAGTGGCTCTCGTGACGGGTGCCTCCTCCGGGATCGGGCGGGCGGCGGCGCTCGCCCTGGCGGGCGCCGGCTTCGCGGTGGTCGGCACGAGCCGCAACGCGGCCAAGGCCGAGCCGATCGCCGGGGTGACGTTCCTCGATCTCGACGTGGCCGACGACAACTCGGTCCGCGCCCTGGTCGGGGAGGTGATCGACCGTTTCGGCCGGATCGACGTCCTGGTCAACAACGCAGGCGTGGGCGCGGTCGGCGCCGGCGAGGAGAGCTCCATCGACCAGGCCAAGGAGGTCTTCGACATCAACGTCTTCGGCCTGATGCGGATGACGAACGCGGTGCTGCCCCACATGCGCGCCCAGGGCAGTGGCCGCGTGGTCAACGTCTCCTCGGTACTCGGTCTGATCCCAGCCCCCTTCATGGCCGTCTACGCCGCCACCAAGCACGCGGTCGAGGGCTACTCCGAGTCCGTCGACCACGAGCTTCGCGAGCACGGCGTCCGGATGCTGCTGGTCGAGCCGGCCTACACCAGCACAAGTTTCGAGGCGAGCAGCATGGCACCCGACTCGCCCCTGCCGATCTACGCCGCGCAGCGGGAGATCTCCCGAGACGTGCTGGCCACGGCCGTGCGCAACGCCGACGACCCGGCCGTTGTCGCGAAGGTGATCGTCACGGCCGCCACCGATGCCAAGCCCAAGCTCCGCTACACCGCCGGCCCGATGGCCAAGCGCGTCAGCCTGCTGCGCCGGATCGTGCCCTCGCGCACCTTCGACAGACAAGTCCGCAAGCTCAACCGACTGGCCGGCTGACCCCGCGGGACACCCGGCGCCCGAGGGGACACACATGACCAGAACCAGAGACACCGAAGCCGGCATCAGCATCTGCCGTCCGACCGCTCTTGGCGAAGGCTGACGCACATGGAGTTCGAACGCGTCACCTTCGACCTGCCACACGGCACCCTTCACGCCCTGCAGGGTGGTGATCCCGATGGTCAGCCAACGCTCGTCCTGCACGGCTTCCCGGACCATCCGCCGACCGCGAAGCCCTTCCTCGCCGAGCTCGGCCGCCGCGGACGTCACGTCCTCGCACCCTGGCTTCGCGGTTACGCGCCGTCCCCGACCGCGGGACCGTTCGACTTCGCATCCCTCACCGGCGACGTGCTCGCGCTGATCGACCGCTGGTCTCCCGGGCGCCCCGTGGAGTTGATCGGCCACGACTGGGGCGCCTTTATCACCTACGACGCCGTCGCCACCGCGCCGGAGCGGATCGAACGCGCGGTCACGCTCGCCATCCCCCACCCACGCACGTTCCTGCGCGTGCTGCGCCCCGCTCAGCTACGCCGGAGCTGGCACATGGGGCTCTTTCAGCTGCCGGGAAGCGGCTGGATGGCCATCACCCGCGATCTCGCCCTCATCGACCGCCTCTGGCGTCAGTGGTCGCCCGGCCTCTCGCTCGATCCAGCTCTCCGGGCGGAGCTGCACGAGCACCTGCGGGCGAGCATGCCCGCGCCCCTGAAGTACTACCGGCAGATGATGCGCCCCAGCATGCTGGGGGTGTTGCGCCGCACGTCTCAGCCGATCACGGTGCCCCTCCTGCAGCTCCACGGCGCCGACGACGGCGGCATCCACCCCCCGCAGATCGACGACCGGCATCGGTTCGCCGCCCCGCACACGCTGGAGATCGTCCCCGACGTCGGCCACTTCCTGCACATCGAGGCCCCCGAGGCCATCGCGGAACGGATCGCGGCATGGGCCGAGTAGCGGATCACATCACTCGAGGTGGGAGACCTATGGCACAGACCGCGGACGCTGCGCGGACCGTCATCATGACCGTGGATGACGACCCCGGGGTGTCCCGGGCCGTCGCCCGTGACCTGCGGCGGCGCTACGGCCAGTCGTACCGGATCGTGCGCGCGGAGTCCGGTGAGTCCGCGTTGGAGGCGCTGCGCGAGCTGAAGCTGCGCGGCGACCTCGTGGCGGTGATCCTGGCCGACTACCGGATGCCGCAGATGAACGGCATCGAGTTCCTCGAACAGGCCCTGGACATCTATCCGGGCGCCCGGCGCGTGCTGCTGACCGCGTACGCGGACACGGACGCGGCGATCGACGCGATCAACGTCGTCGACCTCGACCACTACCTCCTCAAGCCGTGGGACCCGCCGGAGGAGAAGCTCTACCCGGTCCTCGACGACCTGCTGGAGGCGTGGCGCTGCAGCGACTACCGGCCGGTGCCCGCCACCAAGGTGATCGGGCACCGGTGGTCGGCGCGCTCCTCGGACGTACGGGAGTTCCTGGCCCGCAACCAGGTGCCCTACCGCTGGTACTCCACTGACGAGCCCGAGGGGCAGCGGCTGCTGGCTGCGGCGGGCGAGGACGGGCAGCGGCTGCCGGTGGTGATCACGGCGGACGGTACGGCGCTCGTCGAGCCGGAGGTGCCCGAACTGGCCGCGCAGGTGGGGCTGGCGACGACACCCACGGCCGACTTCTACGACCTGGTCGTTATCGGCGGCGGGCCGGCCGGTCTTGGCGCGGCGGTGTACGGGGCCTCGGAGGGGCTGCGTACGGTGCTGGTGGAGCGGTCGGCGACCGGCGGGCAGGCCGGGCAGAGTTCGCGGATCGAGAACTACCTGGGCTTCCCGGACGGGGTGTCCGGCGGCCAGCTCACCGACCGGGCCCGTCGGCAGGCGACGAAGTTCGGCGCCGAGATCCTCACGGCCCGTGAGGTGACAGGGTTGGAGAGCAGCGGGGCGGCGCGGCTCGTGCGGTTCGCGGATGGGTCGCAGATCGCGGCGCACAGCGTGATCCTGGCGACCGGTGTGTCCTATAAGCAGCTGGAGGCGCCGGGTGCCGATGAGTTGTCGGGCCGCGGGGTGTTCTACGGGTCGGCGCTCACCGAGGCCGCCGGCTGCCAGGGCCACGACGTGTACATCGTCGGCGGCGCCAACTC
>NZ_JBEZKG010000055.1:0-27313 GCF_040651535.1 Streptomyces sp. NPDC048420 | reverse complement strand
CGAGACACGCAGCAACGGAATCACGGCTTCCGCCGAGCACCGGAGTACACGGCAGAGCGCACCACCAGGGCAGGGGCAGCCCACCTACACCGCCGACCACGAGACGCCGGCCATGACCGACGAGCCACGGACATCCGGCCCCGGACCGGCGACAGCCAACGAGCTGTACGACGCTCAGGACATCGGCGCCCGGCGTGAGCAAGACGCCTGACTGCACCCCGGATTCCATGGACAAGGGCCGGGCAGCTCGCCGATCAAGTCCTCGATCAGGGCATCCACAACGCCCTCACGCTCCTGGGCGTCGAGCACGAAGGGGACACCAGGACGGCGCACTGACAGACCTACACGCGCGATCCGCGGAGCGCACCCACCACCAACAACGCGCCAACACCTAGCGGTTGGCGCGACACCCGTACGGGAGGATCTGCGTCACGCCCAACACCGCAGCGTCAACCGGCTCTTCGTCGTTCGGTCGGCCCCTGCGGGAGTCCGCCGCATCCGCCTGTACGACACCAAAGAGCCCCAGCCGGATCACTCCGACTGAGGCTCTGAGCTGCGGTGGACCTGTGGGGATTTGAACCCCAGACCCCCTCGATGCGAACGAGGTGCGCTACCAGACTGCGCCACAGGCCCTTGCAACGAGTGAAACTCTAGCATCCTCATCGGGGTGCTTGGAAATCCGTTCCCGGCTGGTCAGAGAAGGGCTCCCCGGTCCTCACTCGTTGGCCGCGCGGGGCCGGTCGCCTTCCTCGTACTGGTCGAAGAGCGGCGTACGGCCACGCTCGCGCGCCCGGCGTGCGGAGGCGGCGCGACGGGCGTCACTGCGACCGTCCGCCTCCGGCCTGTCCTCCTCGTCAGCCGACTGGTCCTCCGATCCCGCGTCCTCCGCGACGGGCGTCGACCCCTGGCCGAACTGATCCGATTGCTCCGGCGCGACGGCGCTGGACCGCGCCGAGCTCCACGCGTCCGGCGCCCCGAGGTCCACGTTCGCGGTGGCCCGCGGAGCGACCGGCGCGGTGACGTACGTCGGCAGTGGTACCGGTACCGGGTCCCAGCTGTCCCCGTGCCCCGGCCGGTGCTGCCGCTCGCGCTGCTGGTCGACCCACTCGGCGTGGTCGGTCTGCTCGACGAGGGCGCGCCGGTCGGCGGCGAGCGCCGAAAGGCCGGGATCCGTTGCCGGTTCTGGTCCCTCGTCCGGTTCGTCGGCGTCCACCCCGGTGCTCACGGACGTGCGCCGACGCGGTTGGCGTGCCCGCTCCCGCAGCCGCTGCGCGGCGGCTTCGGCCCGGCGCCGGTCCATCTGGTAGGCGAAGCGGCGGCGTTCCTGGGAACGCAGGTACGCGATGTACGCGCTGAGCATCACGGCGGGCACGCCGGGCGCCCACAGGAAGGCGAGCCCTCCGACGGCGGCGACGACCGTGCCGAGCGTGAAGGCCACGAAGAGCATGACTGTCGTACGACGACGGCGCGCGAGGGCCTTCATACGCCGGGCGCGCGCAGCGGCCGCCTCCGCGGAAGCCGTACGCCGGGGGGCGTGGGCCTGCGCCTGCGCCTGGGCTTGGGCGGCGGGTCCGGGTGCCTGCTTGCGCGCGGGGGCCGTCGCGGGCGTGTTCGTCTTCTTCGCGCGCGCCGGTTCGGGCGCCGGCGGCTGGACCGGTGCCTGGGTCTGCGGACGGGTCGGGGGCATGGCGAAGGCCCGGACGTCCACCGACTCGGTGACGACATCCGGTTCGTCGGCGTCGTGCTCCCCCTCGTCGGCGGAGCGCGCGCGCAGGTCCTTGGCATATCGACGCTCCATGCCCGCCCGTCCGGACAGCAGCCGGATGGCGGTGCTGAAGCGTTCCGTCGGACGGGCCTCGTTCAGCTCGTCCTGCCTACGGAGCCACATCGGCACCAAGTAGGCGGCCCAGGCCCCGACAATGACTGCGTAGATGAGGCCGCTGCTGCTCACGCCTCACACGGTAGAGGGGTTTGCGTGAGGCCATCTGCCAATTGAGTCGGTGTGTCGCACGATCCGGCTGATATTTCGAGCTTTTTTTGTGACCGATCCGATCAGCAGGCCGCTTGAGTCGCGAATTCAATGTCCCGAGACGGTCATGCGCCGATCATTTTCGAACACTTATTCAATTTCCGGGACCTGTATCGGGAACCTGCTTGCTGGAGCGTGCCCGCTGCCAGCGCCTGAGCAACCCGTCCGGCACCTCTTCCGCGGTGAGCGCGAACACGAGATGGTCACGCCAGGCCCCGTCGATGTGGAGATAGCGCGGCCGCATCCCCTCCTCGCGGAATCCGAGTTTCTCCACGACCCGTCGGCTGGGCCCGTTCTCGGGGCGAATGCAGACCTCGATGCGGTGCAGACCGACCGTGCGGAAACAGTGGTCCACGACAAGCGCCACGGCCGTCGGCATCACACCGCGCCCGGCGACCGACTGGTCCACCCAGTAGCCGACGTGCCCCGAGCACATCGAGCCCCAGGTGATTCCGGCGACGGTCAACTGCCCGACCAGCTGCCCCCGGTACTCGATGACGAACGGCAGCATCCGGCCCGCGTTCGCCTCGGACCTCAGGTGCCGGACCATCTGACGGTAGGTCGGCCGGTGTGCGATCGGCCCGGTGGGCGTGGGCGGCGGAATGGTCGCCTCCCAGGGGCGCAGCCAGTCCCGGTTGCGCCGGTTGACCTCACGCCAGGTCCGCTGGTCGCGCATCTTTATCGGCCTCAGGACGACATCGCCGTCCGCCAGTACGACGGGCCAGGACGGGCTGTTCAGCTCGCACCCCCACTGCCGGCGCCGGGTCTCGGGTGGTCGCCGCCGCGGATCTGGTCGACGGCGTGGATCAACAGGGGCGCAAGAACGGCCAGCCCGTCCTTCACCCCGCCACTGGAACCCGGCAGGTTCACGATCAGTGTGCGCCCCGCCACGCCGGCCAGGCCACGGGAGAGCGCGGCGGTGGGCACCTTGTCCCGTCCGTACGCCCGGATGGCCTCCGCGATGCCCGGCACCTCGTGGTCGATCACCGCGCGGGTCGCCTCGGGGGTGCGGTCGGTGGGCGAGATGCCGGTGCCGCCGGTGGTGACGATCACGTCGTAACCGGCGTCGGCGCCCGCACGCAGGGCGGCCTCCACCGGGTCGCCGTCGGGCACGACCTGGGGGCCGTCGACGGTGAGGCCGAAGCCCTTCAGGCCCTCGGCGACCATCGGGCCGCCCTTGTCCTCGTAGATCCCGGCGGCAGCCCTGTTGGAGGCGGTGACCACAAGAGCGCGATACGTCATCCTCGGCTCCAGTCGCCCGACTTGCCGCCCGTCTTCTCCTCGACCCGTACGTCCGTGATGACCGCTCCCTTGTCGACCGCCTTGACCATGTCGATCACGGTGAGCGCGGCGACGGAGACCGCGGTGAGGGCTTCCATCTCGACGCCCGTGCGGTCCGTGGTCTTCACGGTGGCGAGGATCTCCACGGCGTCGTCCGCGACCGACAGATCCAGTTTCACACCGGACACCGACAACGGGTGGCACAGCGGGATCAGGTCCGGGGTGCGTTTGGCGCCCATGATGCCCGCGATCCGCGCGGTGGCGAGGGCATCACCCTTGGGGACGCCCTCGCCGCGCAGCAGCTCGATCACCCGGGGCGACACGAGGACACGTCCGCTCGCGCGCGCGGTGCGTACGGTGACGTCCTTGCCGGAGACGTCGACCATGCGGGCGGCGCCCGCGTCGTCGATGTGGGTCAGTCGGTCCTGCGTACTCATGGTTGTGCGGCGCTCCCGGTCCGGCCTGTTGTGCGCGACACGGTACCGCCAACCAGGCGTGCTCAGCCGAGCAGGACCACCTCGACCTCGGCGCCGGGCTCGACGGACTCCACGTCCTCCGGTACGACGATCAGCGCGTCCGCCTGGGCGAGGGCGGCCACCAGATGGGAACCGGCACCGCCGACCGGGCTGACGGAGCCGTCGGCGTAGGTGCCCCGCAGGAACTGTCGGCGTCCCCTGGGCGAGGTCAGCGCCTTGTCCGCGGTCAGGGTCGCCCTGGTCGTCGGGCGGTGGACGTCGTCGAGGCCCATGAGGGTGCGGATGGCGGGACGGACGAACAGTTCGAAGGAGACGTACGACGACACCGGGTTGCCGGGCAGGGCGAGGAGCGGGGTGTGGTCGGGGCCGATGGTGCCGAAGCCCTGGGGCTTGCCGGGCTGCATGGCGAGCTTGCGGAAGTCGACGCCGCTGCCCGGTTCGTCCTCGTCGCCCACGGAGGACAGGGCCTCCTTGACGACGTCGTACGCCCCGACGCTCACGCCGCCGGTGGTGACCACGAGGTCGGCGCGGACGAGCTGGTCCTCGATGGTGGAGCGCAGGGTCTCGGCGTCGTCGGCGACGGCGCCCACCCGGTAGGCGATGGCGCCTGCGTCCCGGGCGGCCGCGGTGAGGGCGAAGCTGTTGGAGTCGTAGATCTGGCCGGTGCCGAGGCTCTCGTCGGGCTGGACGAGTTCGCTGCCGGTGGACATGACGACCACGCGCGGGCGCGGGCGCACGCGTACGGTGCCGCGGCCGATGGCGGCGAGCAGGGCGATCTGCGGGGGGCCGAGGACGGTGCCGGCGTCCAGGGCGCGGTCGCCGGCCCGGACGTCGCTGCCCTTGGCGCGTACGTGCGCGCGTGCCTCGGCGGGCCGGTGCACGTGCACGTGCCCTTCGGCGCCCTCGGGGCCGAGGCTGCGGGCGCGCATCCCGCTCACCGGGCCCTCGCCGAGGCCTCCGTCGGTCCACTCGACGGGGACGACGGTCTCGGCGCCGGGCGGCAGCGGGGCGCCGGTCATGATGCGGGCGGCCTGGCCCGGGCCGACGTGCAGGAGCTCGGCCTGGCCGGCCGCGACGTCCCCGACGACGTCCAGGACGGCCGGGAACTCCTCGCTCGCGCCCGCCACGTCGGCGATCCGCACCGCGTACCCGTCCATGGAGCTGTTGTCGAACGGCGGCAGGGACACCGGCACCGTGACGTCCTCGACCAGGACGCACCCCTGGGCGTCGAGCAGTTGCAGCTCGATGGGTTCCAGGGGGCGGACGGTCGCGAGGATGTCCTCCAGGTGTTCGTCCACCGACCAGAGGTGGTCCTGGTCGGCGGGACGGGGCGCGGCGCTGCTCAAATGCCTACATCTCCTCGGCTACGTAACTGCGAAGCCAGGTCCGGAAGTCCGGGCCCAGGTCTTCACGTTCGCACGCGAGTCTGACAATGGCACGCAGGTAGTCGCCGCGGTCCCCGGTGTCATAGCGGCGGCCCTTGAAGACGACGCCGTGCACCGGGCCGCCGACCTTCTCGTCCTGGGCGAGCTGCTGGAGGGCGTCGGTGAGCTGGATCTCGTTGCCGCGGCCCGGCTCGGTCTTGCGGAGTATGTCGAAGATGCGCGGGTCGAGGACGTACCGGCCGATGACCGCGTAGTTGGACGGGGCGTCGGCCGCCTCCGGCTTCTCGACCAGGCCGCCGACCTTGACGACGTCGCTGTCCTCGGTCTCCTCGACGACGGCACAGCCGTAGAGGTGGATCTGCTCGGGCGCGACCTCCATGAGCGCGATGACGCTGCCGCCGTGCTGCTCCTGGACCTCGATCATCCGCTTGAGCAGGAGGTCGCGGGCGTCGATCAGGTCGTCGCCCAGGAGGACGGCGAAGGGCTCGTCGCCCACGTGCGGGGCCGCGCACAGGACGGCGTGGCCGAGGCCGCGGGGGTCGCCCTGGCGGACGTAGTGCATGGTGGCGAGGTCGCTGGACTCCTGGACCTTGGCGAGCCGGCTGGCGTCGCCCTTCTTCTGGAGGGCGGACTCGAGCTCGTAGTTGCGGTCGAAGTGGTCCTCCAGAGGGCGCTTGTTGCGTCCCGTGATCATGAGGACGTCATCGAGGCCCGCCGAGACGGCCTCCTCGACCACGTACTGGATCGCCGGCTTGTCGACGACCGGCAGCATCTCCTTGGGAGTGGCCTTGGTTGCCGGCAGGAAGCGGGTGCCGAGCCCTGCTGCCGGAATGACAGCCTTGCTGATCCGAGGGTGCGACTGAGTCATGGTCGCACCCTATCCGGTGCCTTTGTGTGGAATCTGGGGCTCCGGTTAATAAGCTCTCATATGAGCGTATTGGAAGGGTACGGGTGCAACCTTTGAGCCACGTCGGACGTCCGGCCGAGCCTGACAAGCGCATGTTGCGGCGAGAATACCTGGCGGTGAGGAGCACGTTGACGGCCGATGACGTGCGGGAAGCGGCCGCCGCGCTGGCCGGCCGGGCCCTTGAGCTGCCGGAACTGGCGCGTGCGCGCACGGTGGCGGCGTATGTCTCGGTCGGCAACGAGCCCGGCACGCTCGCCCTCCTCGACGCGCTGCGCGAGCGGAACGTACACGTCCTGCTCCCCGCCCTCCTGCCGGACAACGACCTGGACTGGGGCGCCTACACCGGCGAGGGCTCGCTCGCGCGCGTCCAACACGGCGGAAAAATGGCCCTCTTCGAGCCCTGCGGCGAGCGCCTCGGCCCGGACGCCGTGACCGGCGCCGACGTCGTGCTGCTGCCCGGCCTCGCGGTGGACGGGCGCGGGATGCGCCTGGGGCGCGGCGGGGGGTCGTACGACCGGGTGCTCGCGCGCCTGGAACGCGCGGGCGCACGACCGGCGCTGGTGGTCCTGCTGTACGACTCCGAGGTCGTCGGGCATGTCCCGGAGGAACCGCACGACCGCCCGGTGCACGCGGTGGTGACGCCGTCGGGCGTGCGCCGCTTCCGCGCCCCGGCATGACGAAGGGGCCCTCCACGCGCGCGTGGAGGGCCCCTTCCCGGGTTCAGGTCACGGTTTCAGGACCAACGTGTCGCTCGTGCTCTTGTCGACGGCGTCGTCCGAGAAGGCCCAGTCCAGCAGTTCGCCCTTGACCCACTTGCCGGTCTGATCGGTGTAGTGCGCGCTGTAGGCGTGCCCGGAGGCGCCGGTGAGGTTGATCCACTTCGACTTGTCGAGGTCGCCGAGGTTGACGACCATGCGCATCGACGGCACCCAGACGACGCCGTAACCGCCCGCAGCGTTCCAGCCGGTCGCGTTGACCGTCGCCTCGCCGCCGCTGAGCTTCCAGGGGCCGCGGTTGAGCATGTACTGCAGGAAGCCCGGACCGTCGGTACCCAGGGTCTGGTTCTTCAGGAACAGGCGGTGCAGCCGGCCCCAGCTCCAGGTGTCGATGTCCTTGCCGAGCTTGGCGGTCAGCTCCCAGCGGGCGTCGATCATGGCGCGCTCGAACAGCTGGTCGCGATTGGTGGCCTTGAGGCGGTCGCCGCCACCCTTCGGGGTCGTCCACCAGTCGCTGTTCTCGTCGTCCATGAGGTTGCGCACGACCTCGAACCAGCGGTCGCCGCCGTCGGGCTGCGCCTGGTCGGCGTCCCGCTGGCCGCACTCGCGGACCTTGTCCGTCTCGTCGGCGGGACCGGTGGTGTCGATGGGGTCGACCCACAGGCACTGGCCCTTGACCCGCAGCTCCTTGGGCAGCTTGTTGCCGAAGGCGAGCTTGAGGATGTTGCGCCAGACGGCGTTGAAGTAGGCGGCCGCGGCCGAATCGGCGTCCTGGGTGTAGTCCCAGCCCTCCAGGAGCTCCTGCGCCTGGCGTACGTCCTTGTCCTTGATGTCGATCTTCAGCAGCTTGGGCACGAGCAGCTTGGCGATCTCGCTGCTGTTGTCGAGCTGCATCTGGCGCATGTCGTCGGTGGAGATCTTGCCGCCGCCCTTGATCTTCTGCTCGATCAGGTCGGTGATGCGCTGGCTGCGGGTGCCGTAGCCCCAGTCCGTGGTGAGCGTGTAGGGGTACTTGTCCTTGTCGACGACGGCCTGGTTGGCGGTGACGATGTAGCCGCGCGAGGGGTTGTACTCGTACGGCAGTTCGTCCTGCTGGATGTACTTGCCGGTCCAGCGGTACCTGGGGTCCCAGCCGGGCGCCGGGATGGAGCCGTCGTCGCCCTTCGCACGGATCGGGATGCGGCCGGGCAGGGTGTAGCCGATGCTGGTGGCGTCGGCGTAGACGAGGTTCTGGGACGGCACGTCGAACAGGGACGCCGCCTCGCGGAACTCGCTCCAGTTCGACGCCTTGTCCATCGCGAACACGGCGTCCATGGAGGTGCCCGGGTCCAGCGCGGTCCAGCGCAGGGCGATGCCGTAGCCGTCGCCTCTGTCAGGTGCCGCGTTGTCGACGGTGGCCTTCTTGCCGACCTTCACGAGCTCGTCGCTGCGGTCGGACAGAAGGGGGCCGTTGTTCGTCTCACGGACGACGATCTTCTTGGACGCGCCGCCGGCGACCTTGATGGTCTCCTCGCGCGTGGTGAACGGCTTGGTCCTGCCGTCGTAGAGGTAGCCATCGCCGGAGAGCTTCTCCAGGTAGAGGTCGGTGACGTCGACGCCGGAGTTGGTCATGCCCCAGGCGATCTTCGCGTTGTGGCCGATGACCACACCGGGCATGCCCGCGAAGGTGTAGCCGGTGACGTCGTACTGGCACTTGCTGGAGACGGTCCGGCAGTGCAGGCCCATCTGGTACCAGACGGACGGCAGGGAGGCCGACAGGTGCGGGTCGTTGGCCAGCAGCGGATGGCCGGTGATGGTGTGCGAGCCGGCGACGACCCAGGAGTTGGAGCCGATGCCCTGGCCGTTGACGCCGACGGCCGTGGGGACGTCGTCCAGGACGTCGTAGAGGCCGGACAGCTGGCTCTGGAGGGCCGAGGAGGCCGTGCCCGAGGTGGAAGACGAGGTCGACGACGAGGTGCCCGTGCTGCCGCTCGTGGACGTACCGGAGCCGGACAGGCCGTTGTTGTCCGAGCTGCCGTCCTGCTCGAAGGTCCCGGTCAGCTCGTTGTACTGGCCTTCCTGGACGATCGTCTGGTTCCGGCTGTACGGGTACTGCGGGTACAGGTCGGCGATCTGCTTCGGGCCGAGGCGGCTGGTCATCAGGGCGCGGTCGATCTCGTCCTGCATGTTGCCGCGCAGGTCCCAGGCCATCGCCTTGAGCCACGAGACCGAGTCGACCGGGGTCCACTTCGCGGGCTTGTAGTCGTTCTCGAAGCCGAGCGCCGCGTACTCCAGGGAGATGTCCTTGCCGCTCTTGCCCTGGAGGTAGGCGTTGACTCCCTTGGCGTAGGCCTGGAGGTACTTCTTGGTGGAGGCCGACAGCTTGGTGTCGTACTCCTCCTTCGCGACCCGGTCCCAGCCGAGCGTGCGCAGGAACTCGTCGTTGTCCACCTGGCCCTTGCCGAACATCTCCGACAGGCGCCCCGAGGTCATGTGCCGGCGCACGTCCATCTCGTAGAACCGGTCCTGCGCCTGGACGTATCCCTGCGCCATGAACAGGTCCGCGTCGGAGGAGGCGTAGATCTGCGGAATGCCGTAACTGTCACGTTTGACGTCCACCGGGCCCGAGAGGCCTTCGAGCGTGATCGATCCCTTGGTCTGCGGGAAGGACGCGCGGACCGTGCTGACCGACCAGTACCCGCCGTAGGCGACGCCGCCGATGATGGCCAGTACGAGCACCAGGACGAACAGGCGGGCTCTGCGCCCCTTCTTCCTGCCGGACTTGCCGGGCTGCTGACCCGATGAGGCGGTGGTGGTGGGGGGCATCGCTGTCCTTGCTGTCCTAACGCGAGCGGCAGGGCGGGCTGTGCTTTCGACGGGGAGCCTGCGTCGCATCTCCGGCCGGATCAGCGCGCGGCGTCTGGTGCGTGCGAGCGTGCGTGCCAGGCGTCGCGCGCCCGGCCGGGGATGTGACGCAGGCTCTGCGCGCTGGAGCAACCATAGGCGCAGGGTCCAGGCGGACTTGACGCGGAGTGGGGAACCAGCGCGGACGAGCGTTCGATCTCGCCAAGCCGAGCGTCAAGAAATCGTCAAGAGTTAGGTAAGGTAACGAAGTACTTGGATGCGGAGTCCCGTCACTTCGTGTCCTATGTACATGAGCTCACGCGCGCGTGATGCGGGTGAGCCAGGGAAGGGAACGGCCGCTGACTGTCCACCACCTCAACCAGCTCCTGCTCGTCTGCTCGCTCGTCCTGCTCGTCGCCGTGGCAGCGGTCCGGATCTCCTCGCGCAGCGGGCTCCCCAGCCTGCTCGTGTACCTGGGGATCGGCATCGCCATGGGCCAGGACGGCATCGGCGACATCCACTTCGACAACGCCGAACTGACCCAGGTCATCGGGTACGCGGCCCTGGTCGTGATCCTGGCCGAGGGTGGCCTCGGCACGAAGTGGAAGGAGATCAAACCGGCCCTGCCCGCCGCCACCGCGCTGGCACTGGCCGGGGTCGCGGTGAGCGTCGGGGTCACGGCGACGGCCGCGCACTACCTGATCGGCCTCGAATGGCGCCAGGCGCTCATCATCGGGGCGGTCGTCTCCTCCA
Organism: Streptomyces sp. NPDC048420; assembly: GCF_040651535.1. Classification (NCBI taxonomy): domain Bacteria; kingdom Bacillati; phylum Actinomycetota; class Actinomycetes; order Kitasatosporales; family Streptomycetaceae; genus Streptomyces; species Streptomyces sp. NPDC048420. The sequence goes on along the minus strand of NZ_JBEZKG010000055.1, from coordinate 16,943 downwards.
CGGACGCGGCGGCGGTCTTCTCGGTGCTGCGCAAGATCCCCCTCCCCGCGCGCGTGACCGGCACGCTGGAGGCCGAGTCCGGCTTCAACGACGCCCCTGTCGTCATCCTGGTGGTCGCCTTCTCCCAGACCGGCCCGGTCGAACACTGGTACGTACTGATCGGCGAGATAACGCTGGAGCTGGCCATCGGCGCGGCCCTCGGCATCGCGGTCGGCTGGCTGGGCGCCTGGGGCCTCAGGCATGTCGCCCTGCCCGCCTCCGGCCTCTATCCGATCGCGGTCATGGCGATCGCCGTCACCGCGTACGCGGCGGGCGCACTGGCCCACGGCAGCGGCTTCCTCGCCGTCTATCTCGCCTCCATGGTGATGGGCAACGCCAAGCTGCCGCACTGGCCCGCCACCCGCGGTTTCGCGGACGGGCTCGGCTGGATCGCGCAGATCGGCATGTTCGTGCTGCTGGGCCTGCTGGTCACCCCGCACGAACTGGGCGACGACGTCCTGCCGGGGCTCGTCATCGGACTGGTGCTCACCATGGTGGCCCGGCCGCTGAGCGTCTTCCTGTGCCTGACACCGTTCCGGGTGCCGTGGCAGGAGCAGACCCTCATGTCCTGGGCCGGACTGCGCGGCGCCGTGCCCATCATCCTGGCGACGATCCCCATGGTGAGCGGCGTCGAGGGCAGCCGTCGCGTCTTCAACATCGTCTTCGTACTGGTCGTCGTATACACCCTCGTCCAGGGTCCGACGCTGCCCTGGCTGGCCCGCAAGCTACGCCTGGGCGGGGATCCCGAGGCCGCCGACCTCGGAATCGAGTCGGCACCCCTGGAGCGGCTGCGCGGACATCTGCTGTCCGTCGCGATCCCCGACGGGTCCCGGATGCACGGTGTCGAGGTCAACGAGCTGCGGCTGCCGGCCGGGGCCGCGGTCACCCTGGTCGTCCGCGATGAAAAATCGTTCGTTCCGCTGCCCACGACGGTGCTGCGACGCGGGGACGAACTCCTCGTCGTCGCCACCGACCCGGTCCGCGACGCCGCGGAACGGCGACTGCGCGCGGTGGGCCACGGCGGCAAGCTCGCCGGGTGGCTGGGCACGGGCGGCGCCGACAGCCCACGTTAGGAGTGCGTTTCGCCACAGTGCGTTTCGCCACAGGTTAAGAACGTGTTTCGTGCCGCCTGTACGATGAGTCCGCACCCCTGATCGAACCAACTCTGCCTGACGCAGAGCTGGCGCGACCGTATGGCGGCCGAGACGTCCCTGAGCAGTGGCCTTCGGCATCTACCGCAGTCCGCGCAAGAGGACAGCTCTCGGCGCCATCCCTTGGGAAAGGGAGCCGCGCTACCAGGCGGCAGAAAGGCACGGGCCGTGGCATCCACGGTCACCTCCTCCCGCCCGGGATACGGACAGCTGCTGCGCACGCGCGGCGCCTGGACGTTCCTGCTCCCCGGCTTCGCGGCACGCCAGCCGTTCGCGATGCTCACCATCTCCATCGTGCTGCTCGTGCAGCACACCACCGGCTCGTACGGCGCCGCGGGCGCCGCGGCGGCCGTCACCGGCGTCTCCATGGCCCTGTTCGCGCCCTACAGCGGCCGCCTGGCAGACCGCTACGGGCAGCGCGCCGTACTGATCCCCGGCGTCCTGGTGCACACCCTGTCGGGCCTGACCCTGACGGCCCTCGCGCTCTCGCACGCGCCCTTGTGGGCGCTGTTCGCGGCGGCCGTGCCCACGGGTGCCTCGGTGCCGCAGATCGGGCCCATGGTGCGGGCCCGCTGGGGCGTGAAGCTCCAGGGCTCGCCCCTGATGACCACGGCCGCCGCCTTCGAGTCCGTCACGGACGAGCTGACCTTCGTCTTCGGCCCGCTGCTGGCCACCGCCCTGTGCACCGCCGTCCACCCCGCCGCGGGCCTGCTGACAGAGGCGTCGCTGACGCTGCTGGGCGGCCTGCTCTTCGCCGCGCAGAAGAGCACACAGCCCTCTGTCGTCACGGGGCTCCACGCGCGCGTGGAACACGCGTCGGCGCTGCGTATCCCCGGCGTGCGCGTTCTGATCGTGACCTTCCTGGGCATCGGTTCCGTCTTCGGCGGCATGCAGGTCTCGCTGGCCGCGTTCAGCGAGTCGATCGGCGAACCCGGCCTGAACGGTGTCCTGTACGGCGTCTTCGCCGCGGGCAACATGCTCTCCGGTCTGGTCTGCGGCGCCATCGCCTGGAAGGTGGCCCCGCGCCGGCGCCTGGTCGTCGCCTACGGTGCCCTCGCACTGACGGCCTCCGGCCTGTGGGCCGCGCACTCGGTACTCGTCCTGGCCGGCCTCGGCCTCCTGGTCGGCATGTGCATCGCGCCCGCCCTGATCACCGGCTACACCCTGGTCGAGAACCTGGTCCCGGCCGGCGCCCGCACCGAGGCCTTCACCTGGCTCACCGGAGCGGTGGCGCTCGGCCAGGCGGCCGCGGTCACGATCGCCGGACAGCTGGAGGACCGCTTCTGGGGCGGCGCCGGATTCCTGGTCCCCATGGGCGGCACTCTGCTGGCCCTCGCGACCCTGCTGGCACTGCGTTCACACCTGTCGGGACGCCCCCGCAGCCGTACGGTCGCACGTGGCATCGGTCACCGAGTGCCGGTGGCAGTGGACTGATCCCCGGGAATACGTCACTATGGACCCTCGTTAGCACTCATTGAGTGAGAGTGCCAGGAGGAAGACAAGTGCCGACCTACCAGTACCAGTGCACCGAGTGCGGCGAGGGCCTCGAGGCGGTGCAGAAGTTCACCGATGACGCCCTGACCGAATGCCCGAACTGCCAGGGCCGCCTCAAGAAGGTGTTCTCCGCGGTCGGCATCGTCTTCAAGGGCTCCGGCTTCTACCGCAACGACAGCCGCGGCTCCTCGTCGAGCAGCTCCCCGGCGTCGTCGTCCTCGAAGCCGTCGACGTCCACCTCGTCGTCGTCCGAGTCGTCGTCCTCGTCTTCTTCCTCGTCCTCCTCGGACTCGAAGTCGTCGAGCACGGGCACCTCGTCCAGCAGCAGCTCCGCCGCGTAAGTCTCACTTCCGGGACCCTGCCGTCGTACGACGGCAGGGTCTTCGGCGTTCTCGCGAGCGGTGCGCTCCGAGCGGTGTTCTCCAAGCTGTCGCTGCGGGAATTCGGGGCCGGATACTGTGCTGCTCATGGCGAACGCAGAGATCGGCGTAATCGGCGGCTCGGGCTTCTACTCGTTCCTCGACGACGTGACCGAGGTCCAGGTGGACACCCCCTACGGTCCGCCCAGCGACTCCCTCTTCCTCGGCGAGGTCGCCGGCCGTCGGGTCGCCTTCCTGCCCCGGCACGGGCGCGGCCACCATCTGCCGCCGCACCGGATCAACTACCGGGCGAATCTCTGGGCGCTCAGGTCGGTGGGGGCACGGCAGGTCCTCGGCCCGTGTGCGGTGGGCGGGCTGCGCCCCGAGTACGGTCCGGGCACGCTGTTGGTGCCGGACCAGCTGGTCGACCGTACGAAGTCCCGGGCGGGCACGTACTTCGACGGGCTGCCACTGCCGGACGGCGCGGTACCGAACGTGGTGCACACGTCCCTGGCCGACCCGTACTGCCCCGTCGGGCGGGCGGCCGCGCTGAAGGCGGCCCGGGGGCAGGACTGGGAGGCGGTGGACGGCGGCACCCTGGTGGTGATCGAGGGCCCGCGCTTCTCGGCCCGTGCCGAATCGTTGTGGCACCAGGCGCAGGGCTGGTCGGTGGTGGGCATGACCGGACATCCGGAAGCGGCGCTCGCCCGTGAACTGGAGCTCTGCTACACGTCGTTGACCCTGGTCACGGATCTCGACGCGGGCGCCGAGACCGGTGAGGGCGTCTCGCACGAGGAGGTGCTGCGGGTGTTCGCGTCGAACGTGGACCGGCTGCGGGGCGTGCTGTTCGACGCGGTGGCGGCGCTGCCGTCGCAGGACGAGCGGGACTGTCTGTGCGCGAACGCGCTGGGCGGGATGGATCCGGGGTTCGAACTGCCGTAGTAAGAGCGGAAGTTCTCGTTCGGGTGAGGGAGTTTTCCACAACCGGTCGGTAGTCCACCGGCCTCGGCGGGATCCGGCGCGAAGCCTCATCGTGGCATCGCAAGCCGATCTCTCGTGGCAGGTGGTGGTCCTCATGTCCTTCGCTCCCTCTCCCCTCCCCCTTTCTCCGCGCCCGCCCGGCACGGACGCTCCGCCGACCTGCGAAGTCCCGCACTTCGCTCCCGTGCGGGTGCGCGGCGGGCGACATCAACTACGGCAGCTCGTACGGCACCGGCGACGAGCCGTGGCCGTCGGTCTGGTCGTCACCGCGGCCGCGCTGGTGGCAGCGGGCCCGCGGGACACCGAAGGGGCGCGCGGGCATCCGCTGGCCGACCCCGTACGCGAGCACCGGCCCGCCACGACGGTGTCGGCGCCGGTGCGGATCGCCGACGGGGCGACGGTCCGGCTGCTGCGGCCCGGGGACCGGGTCGACGTGATCGCCGCGGAGGAGTCGGCGACCGGCGGCGACGCTCGGGTGGTCGCGCGCGGGGCGCGGGTGTCGAAGGTTCCGGAGGCACTGGACGGGATGGCAGACAGCGGGGCTCTGGTCGTTCTGTCAGTGCCGCGCTCCACGGCCGCCCGCCTGGTCGGGGCGAGCTCGACGGCACGGTTGGCGGTGACGCTGTGTTGAGCCGCGCGTTCCGTCTGTTGCGCACCTTTGCGTCAAGTCCCCCTTACGAGCCACCCAATTGGACAGGGTCACCGCACGTTGACGTAGGTTGCGGAGCTGTTTGTTCCACAAGCTGTTCATGCGAGAAGAGGCCTCTGGGTGAGCGAGAAGAAGCCGAGCGTCTGGGAGGGCTTCAAGGCCTTCCTGATGCGCGGGAACGTCGTCGATCTGGCAGTCGCGGTGGTCATCGGCGCGGCCTTCACCAACATCGTCAACTCGGTGGTGAAGGGCGTGATCAACCCGCTGGTGGGGGCGATCGGCACCAAGAATCTCGACAGCTACAGCTGGTGCATCCAGCACCCGTGCAAGGTCGCGGCGGACGGCACGGTGCTGAGCGGCATCCCGATCAGGTGGGGCACCGTTCTCGGCGCCACCCTCAGCTTCGTGATCACCGCCGCCGTCGTCTACTTCCTGATGGTCCTGCCGATGGCGAAGTACCTCGCCCGGATGGAGGCCCGCAGGAAGGCGAAGGAGGGCACGCACGAGGTCATCGAGGTGACCGAGCTGGAGGTCCTCAAGGAGATCCGCGACGCGTTGGTGGCGCAGCGGGGCTCGGGGCCCGACGAACGGTAGCGGGCCGGGCCGGCCGTCTCGGGCGTGCCGCGGTGCGGCTTGCTCAGCGGTTGCGGGTCGCTGAGGGGGCGCGGCTCGCTGAGACGTCGCGGGTCGCTCAGATGTGGTGGGGCGGCTTCTCGTCCAGGAAGCGCTTCAGGTCGGCCGCGCTGTCGCTCTCGGAGCGCGGCCGGTCGCCCCAGCCCCGGTCGGTGTCGTCCGCGGACTGCTGGTCCAGCGGGTCGTCGAAGACCAGGGCGGGCTTCGGCTCACGAGGCTCAGGGGCAGGGGCGGTGCTCATGCGTCCAGGGTACGGCGCCGTGGCTGGGAGGCGTCCGGGTCCGCCCACGGGCTCACACCGCGTATTCCATTGCCTCGAACCCAACATCCAGGCGCGGCGCCTCGTCGTTCTTGGCTCGCCAAACAGGCACGAGACGATTATCAGCACAGGTGACATGGATGAACTCCATGACTTGACGTACGGCAAATGAAGTGCCGACCAAACCAATGGCCAGGGACGGCAGCAGACGTGCGTGATGCACGCCCTGATCGACGTCATCTTCCAAGTGCTACGCGATCGCTAACTGCCTCTGCGCGGCGCCAGCGGTGTCGACCGGTGAGACGCTGACAGCGGGAGCGCGGGCAGCGATCCCGGTCGCCGGCTGCCTGCCCAGCCCCGCCAGTCCGGCCATGTGGACGTGGCCAGAAATCCTTGGGCGCCACCGTCGACCTCGCCGGGCATCGCGGGACCACGTGACTGGAAGAGACTGGTCCCATGACAGTTGACGCTCTGACGGATGTCGCCGGGGTGCGCGTGGGACACGCGACGCGTACCGGCGGCGGTTGGCTCACCGGTACCACCGTCGTGCTCGCTCCGGACGGCGGGGCCGTCGCCGCGGTGGACGTGCGGGGCGGAGGGCCCGGTACCAAGGAGACCGACGCGCTCGACCCGCGCAACCTGGTGCAGAAGGTCGAGGCGATCGTGCTGACCGGGGGCAGTGCGTACGGGCTCGACGCGGCGTCCGGGGTGATGGCCTGGCTGGAGGAGCAGGGGCGGGGGGTGCGGGTCGGGCCTGATCCCTCGCATGTGGTGCCGGTCGTGCCCGCCGCCTGTGTCTTCGACCTGGGGCGGGGCGGGGACTTCCGGGCCCGTCCGGACGCGGGCACCGGGCGTGAGGCGGTGGAGGCCGCGGCGGCGAGTGCCGTCGGTGCGGTGGTGCCGGAGGGGTGTGTGGGGGCGGGGACGGGGGCCGCCGCCGGGGCCTTGAAGGGGGGCGTGGGGACGGCGAGCGTCGTGCTCGACTCGGGGGTCACCGTGGCGGCGCTGGTGGTGGTCAACGCGGTGGGGTCGGTGCTGGATCCGGAGACGGGGGTTCTGTACGGGGAGTTGTTCCAGGGGCGGGTGGACCGTCCGGAGGCGGGGGTGCATGAGGCCGCGCGGCTGCGGCTCGCGGAGAGCGCGGCGAGGAACGGGGTGCCGCCGCTGAACACCACGTTGGCGGTGGTGGCCACGGACGCGGAGCTGTCCAAGGCGCAGGCGCAGAAGGTGGCCGGTGCGGCGCATGACGGTATCGCGCGTGCAGTGCGGCCGGTGCACATGCTGAATGACGGCGACACGGTGTTCGCGATGGCCACGGGGGTGCGGACGCTCGACGCCACGAGTCCGCTCGCGCTCAACTCCGTGCTGGCGGCGGGGGCGGATGTGGTGATGCGGGCGATCGTGCGGGGGGTGCGGGCGGCGGAGTCGGTGGAGTCGGTTGAAGGGGTGGGGGTGGGTGGGGTGTGGCCGGCGTACGAGGAGCTGTACGGGGCTCCGGCGTCGGGCTGAGGTGTGTCGCGGGCCGGTGGGGGCGGGCGTTTTGCGCAGTTCCCCGCGCCCCTGAGATACCTGCGGGTTGCCTCCGGCGGTTGGGCGGGGTTGGTGGTTGGGTGCGGGCCGCTGCGGGCGGACACCCCCCACCCCGTCCCCTTCGCGCCGTACGCGGCTTGAGGTGCGCCCACCGTCCCCATCCAGGGGCGCGGGGAACTGCGCGGCCAGCCACAACGAACCCGCACGCGCCCGACGACATCGCGAGGCACCCCCAACCCCAAGCGCACCCCAGCATTCCGTCCCGGTTTTGTCACGTGGTGGCATTCGATTGGTTCTGAGGGAACCCGCGCGGGGACCGGGTCCCTCTTTCTTCACGGAGTGGAGCGGACAACGTAGATCACACGAATCTGGAGCAGCCCGTGACAACGCCGGACATAGCAGCGCGGCGCGCACTGGGAGCCTGTGCCGTCATCATGGTCGGCGCCCTCACCCTTACTGCGTGCGGTGGCGGCACGGACAGCAAGAGTGAAGGCAAGGGCGGGAAGGACCCCGCGAAGACCTCGGCCGCGGAGATCGTCATCTCGGCGAAGAACGGTTCGACCGGCGCGTCGATCAACAAGACGGGCGTGAAGGTCAGCGACGGCACGCTGACCGGCGTGAAGATGACGGTGGCGGGCACGGGGCAGGACGTGCCGGGGGCGATGGCGGCGAACGGGGGCAGTTGGAAGCCCGCGGAGCAGTTGGAGCGCGGCACGAAGTACCAGATAGCGGCGACGGCGAAGGACTCGGACGGCAAGGCCGTGGCCGCGAAGTCCGTCTTCACGACCGTCTCCAAGGCGAACAGCTTCATCGGCACGTACACGCCGGACAACGGGACGACGGTCGGTGTCGGGATGCCGGTGTCGTTCAACTTCGACAAGGCGATCAGCGACAAGAAGGCCGTGCAGTCACACATCACCGTCAGCTCCAGCAGCGGGCAGCAGGTGGTCGGGCACTGGTTCGGGGCGCAGCGGCTCGACTTCCGGCCCCAGGAGTACTGGAAGACCGGCTCCAAGGTCACGATGAAGATCGACCTGGACGGGGTCGAGGGGGCGAACGGCGTCACCGGTGTGCAGGAGAAGACCGTGAGCTTCACGGTCGGGCGCTCGCAGGTGTCCACCGTGGACGCCGACACCCAGACCATGAAGGTCGTGCGGGACGGGACGACCGTCAAGACGGTGCCGATCTCCACGGGGAGCCCGGAGTTCACGACTTACAACGGGCAGATGGTGATCTCCGAGAAGTACAAGAAGATCCGCATGGACAGCCGGACGGTCGCGCTGGCCAACGCGTACGACATTCCTGATGTTCCGGACGCGATGCGTCTGACGCAGTCGGGGACCTTCATTCACGGCAACTACTGGTACAACAAGGGGAATCCGCCCTTCGGGCGCACCGGTACCAGCCACGGGTGCGTCGGGTTGCAGGACGTCAAGGGCGGGCAGGCGGACACTCCGGCGAAGTGGTTCTACGACAACTCGCTGATCGGGGACGTGGTGATCGTGAAGGACTCCCCCGACAAGACGGTGGCGCCCGACAACGGGCTGAACGGCTGGAACATGTCGTGGAACGAGTGGGTCGCGGGGAGTGCCGTCGGTACATCATGATCGCTTCAAGACCCCTCTGACCGGGGGGTTTTGACGGATCATCGGGCCGTGTGGGAACTTCCCGCGCGGCCCGGGCGTTTTCCGGGCGTACGTTTTCTCGGTTCCCGGACATGATGTCCAACCGAGGGGCTACGGTATGCACCCACAAGGTGACATGCAGCAACGCCGGGAGAAACCTTGAGCGTTCCGTACGAGACGGCAGCGTACGAACCACCCGAGTCGCCCGAGTCTCCGGAGGAGCATCTCGCGCGGCTCCTCGGTCGCGCCCTGAACTCCTTCGAGCTGCCCGACGAGACGATACGGCGACTGGACTGCGCGCTGGCGCACGACAGTTCGCTGCACTCCGCGCACCACAGCTCGGGCCTGCATCGCGAGACGTATCGGCACACATGGCTGCTCGCCGACGGCTCGGCGCTCACTCTGTGGGAGCTCGTCCACAACACCGCGCGGGACAGCGTTCCGCAGCACGAGGTGTACGTCGACGAGGAGGAGCTGCGGGAAGCGACCGCGCGGCTGCCGTTGCCGTCGGACACCCCGGACTTCGAGCTGCCGGTGACGGTGCAGCTCTCACCGGTGCACGTCCCACGGCACGCCTACGTCCCGGATGACTCGGCGGATCACGCGCGCCGGCTGTTGCGCCGCGCGGAGAACCCGGACCGGCCGGGTGCGGAGACGGCCGCGCTGCTGACCGAGGCGTTCGCGCACCAGATCACGCAGGCGTTCGGGCGCCCGTGCCGGGCGGGACGCGCGGGCCTGGGCTACTCGTTGTACGAGCACGCGTTCCTGCTGCGTGACGGCGCGGAGATCTCCCTCTGGGAGGTGGAGCACACGGCGACGCCCGACGGACGGCACATGTGCGAGGTGTACGTCACCGAGGACGCGGCCCGGGAGGCGATGGAGCGGCGCGCGGCGCAGGTCTCCTGAGCGGTGCGGTGGGCCGGGTGCGGTGTCAGCGGCCGCTGACGAGTCGTCGTACGAGACCGGCGAACGCGTCTCTCTCCGCCGGTGTCAGCTCGACGGACTCCAGGTGGGGTCCGTCCTGCCGCTGGTGCGGAAGCGCGGGCAGGGAGCGGGCGGCGGCTCGCCAGGCGACGGCCTCGAAGCGGCTGCGGCGCAGCATGAGGACCAGGCCCCCCGTCCAGGCGAGGGTCACCAGGACGAGCAGGGTCATCCCCAGCAACTGGTAGACGGAGACGTGCTCAGGCATGCGGTCCAGTAGACACCACGGTCCGGGACTTTGGTCCCGGACCGTGACGTATCTCGCAGGTGCCGTGAACGACTCACGGCCACCCAAAGGGGCAAAGGGTTACGCGGCGACCGGCTGCTTCCGCTCGGCCGCCGGGGCGCCCGCGTCCTCCGTCGCCGCGGTGGGCGTGGTCCCCGCCGCCTGCTTGCGCATGCTCTTCAGGACGACCACCAGTGCGGTCGTGACGCACACACCGGCCGCGATGGCGATCAGGTAGAGGAACGGGCTGCCGATCAGCGGGACCACGAAGATGCCGCCGTGCGGGGCGCGCAGGGTGGCGCCGAAGGCCATCGACAGGGCGCCGGTGACCGCGCCGCCCGCCATGGAGGCGGGGATGACGCGCAGCGGGTCGGCCGCGGCGAACGGGATCGCGCCCTCGGAGATGAAGGAGGCGCCGAGGACCCAGGCGGCCTTGCCGTTCTCGCGCTCGGTCTGGGTGAAGAGCTTCTTGCGGACGGTGGTCGCGAGCGCCATGCCCAGCGGCGGGACCATGCCCGCGGCCATCACGGCGGCCATGACCTTCATCGCGGAGTCGCTCGGGTCCTGCACGGCGATTCCGGCGGTGGCGAAGGCGTACGCGACCTTGTTGACCGGGCCGCCGAGGTCGAAGCACATCATCAGGCCGAGGAGGATGCCGAGCAGGATGGCGTTGGTGCCGGAGAGGCCGCCCAGCCAGTCCGTCATGCCCTTCTGGGCCTCGGCGATGGGCTTGCCGATCACGACGAACATCAGGAAGCCGACGACCAGTGAGGAGATCAGCGGGATGACCACCACCGGCATGATGCCGCGCAGCACCGGCGGGATCTTGATCCGCTGGATCGCGAGGACCACGGCACCGGCCAGCAGACCGGCGACCAGGCCGCCGAGGAAGCCGGCGGCGATGTTGGAGGCGATCATTCCGCCGACGAAGCCGGGGACGAGACCGGGGCGGTCCGCCATGCCGTAGGCGATGTATCCGGCGAGGACCGGGATGAGGAAGCCGAAGGCGACCTGGCCGATCTGGAAGAGCAGGGCGCCCCAGCTGTCGATCTCGGTCCAGGAGAAGTGCTTCATGACCGATGGCGCGCTCGCGATCTGCCAGCCGCCGATCGCGAAGCCGAGGGCGAGCAGCAGACCGCCCGCGGCGACGAACGGGACCATGTAACTCACGCCGGTCATCAGCCACTTGCGGAGCTTGGTGCCGTAGCTGTCGCCGGACTCGCCCGCCCGCTCGACCGGCGTCCCGGTGCCTCCGGCGGCGCCCGCGGTCACCTCGCCGCGCTCCGCCTTCCCGCGCACCTCGGTGATGAGTTCGGCGGGGCGGTTGATGCCCGCCTTCACCCCGACGTCGACGGTCGGCTTGCCGGCGAAGCGGTCCTTGTCGCGTACGGGGACGTCGTGCGCGAAGATCACGCCGTCGGCCGCCGCGATGACCGCCGGGTCCAGCCGTTCGAAGCCGGCGGAGCCCTGTGTCTCGACGACGAGTTCGACGCCCGCCTCGCGGCCGGCGTTCTCCAGCGACTCGGCCGCCATGTAGGTGTGGGCGATACCGGTCGGGCAGGAGGTGACGGCGACGATCCGGAAGGGGGCCGCCGGAGCATCGGGAGTGGCCGTTGCGGTATCGGCGGAGGCCGCCGCCGATACCGCAACGGAGTCTTCGGAGGCGGCCGGGGCGCCTGCCGCGGGCTCGGAAGCGCCCTCGGCGCCGACCGCGCCCTCGGCGGCACCGCCGCTCGCCACGGCCGTCGGCGTCTCGTCCCCGCGGATCAGCGCCGCCGCGCTCCCCGCGTCCCCGACCGACCGCAGCGCGTCCGTGAACTCGGTGTTCATCAGCTGCCGGGCGAGCGAGGACAGGATCGTCAGGTGGGCGTCGTCCGCGCCCGCCGGGGCGGCGATCAGGAAGACCAGGTCGGCGGGGCCGTCCGGGGCGCCGAAGTCGATCCCGGCGGCGCTGCGTCCGAAGGCGAGCGTCGGCTCGGTGACGTGAACGCTGCGGCAGTGCGGGATGCCGATGCCGCCGTCGAGGCCGGTGGGCATCTGTGCCTCACGGGCGGCCACGTCGGCGAGGAAGCCCTCCAGGTCGGTCACCCGGCCCAGGGTCACCATGCGCTCGGCGAGGGCACGCGCCGCCGCTTCCTTGGTCTCGGCGGACAGGTCGAGATCGACCAGGTCCGCGGTGATCATGTCGCTCATCGCGGGCTCCTTCGCACGCGTATCGCCCGGGGAGTGGAGTGGGCGTAAGGGGAGGGGACGGGGGTGGTGCGGTGGGGGTTCGTGGGGAGGGGGGCGGCGGCGCGGAGTAACAGCGCCGGCACGGCCGTACCGGCAGCGCGAGGGACCGCCGTACCGGAACCCGCCGTCGGGCCGCTCATGACACCGGCTCCTTCAGCACCCGGTCCACCGGCACCTCCGCCGTCACCGTCACGGCGGCCGGGTCCAGGTCGTCCGGCGTCGGCATCTCGCTGCCGGGCAGTTGGACGGCCGCGGCGCCGTGCGCGACCGCGGAGGCGAGCGCCTCGGGGCCGCTGCCGCCGGCGATCAGGAAGCCGGCCAGCGACGAGTCGCCGGCGCCGACATTGCTCCGTACGGCCTCCACGCGCGCGCTGCCGAACCAGGTGCCCGAGCCGTCCACGAGCAACTGGCCGTCGGCGCCCAGGCTCGCGAGTACGGCACGCGCGCCCATCTCACGCAGCTCCTCGGCGGCCTTCACGGCGTCGCCCACCGTGGCCAGGGGGCGCCCGACGGCCTCCGCGAGCTCCTCGGCGTTGGGCTTGACCACGTCGGGCCGTGCGCGCAGCGCCTCCAGGAGCGCGGGCCCCGAGGTGTCCAGCGCGATCCGCGCGCCTCCGGCGTGCGCCCGCGTGACCACCTCGGCGTACCAGGAGGGGGCGAGACCCCGGGGCAGGCTTCCGCAGCACGCGATCCAGGAGGCGTCGCGCGACTGCGAGCGGACCGTCTCCAGCAACAGCTCCTGCTCGGCCACGGACAGCTCAGGGCCCGGAGCGTTGATCTTCGTGAGCACCCCGTCGGACTCCGCGAGCGCGATGTTCGAGCGGGTGGCGCCCGCGACCGGTACCGGCGCGACCTCGATGCCCTGTGCGTCGAGCAGGTCCGCCACCAGCGCCCCCGGCGCACCCCCCAGGGGCAGTACGGCGACCGTGCGCTGCCCGGCGGCCGCCACGGCACGCGAGACGTTGACTCCCTTGCCGCCGGGGTCCATGCGTTCCCCGGTGGCACGGATGACCTCGCCGCGCTCCAGGGACGGGACCTCGTAGGTGCGGTCCAGGGACGGGTTCGGGGTGACGGTGAGGATCATGCGCGCACTACTTCCGTGCCGCCGCGCTCGATCACGGCGGCGTCTTCGGGGCTCAGCCCGCTGTCGGTGATCAGCAGGTCCACGTCGCTCAGGTCGCCGAAGCGGGCGAAGTGCTCCTGGCCGTGCTTGGCGGAGTCGGCGAGCAGCACCACGCGGCGGGCGGCGGCGATCGCCGCGCGCTTGACCGCGGCCTCGGCGAGGTCGGGCGTGGTCAGGCCGTAGTCGGCGGAGAAGCCGTTGGCCGCCACGAAGAGGACATCGGCCCGGATCTCGCCGTACGCCCGCAGCGCCCAGGCGTCGACGGCGGCGCGCGTACGGTGCCGTACGCGCCCCCCGACGAGGTGGAGCTGGATGCCGGGGTGGTCCGCGAGGCGGGCCGCGATCGGCAGGCTGTGGGTGACGACGGTGAGCGAAGCCTCCAGCGGGACCGCGGCGGCCAGGCGGGCGACGGTCGTGCCGGCGTCGAGGATCAGGGTGCCCTCGGTCGGCAGTTCCGCCAGGGCCGCCTTGGCGATGTGGTCCTTCTCGTCGGCCGCGGTGGTCTCGCGCTCGGCGAGGTCCGGCTCGAAGTCGAGGCGCCCGGCCGGGATGGCCCCGCCGTGCACCCGGCGCAGCAGCCCCGCGCGGTCCAGGGCCTTGAGGTCCCGGCGGATCGTCTCGGCCGTGACCTGCAACTCCTCGGCCAGCGAGACGACGTCCACCCGCCCGCCGTCACGCGCGAGCCGGAGGATCTCCTGCTGCCGCTCCGGTGCGTACATGTCCGTTCGCCTCCGAGTGTGCCCGAACGTGTGGTTTCAGTCGGGAGGCTACGCCCGGATTTCCGCAAAGTAAACAGGTTCGGGCACCATCCAGGCATGAACGGACTTCCGGACGGGCCCGGACATGGCAGAAGGGCCCGGCATCCCGAAAGATGCCGGGCCCTTGACCAGCAGCCTCACCCCACCGGCTGCGGCTCCCGCTCCTCCACCACCAAGGCCTCCGACGCGCCCTCGATGTGCTGTGCGGGCCGCCGGGGCAGCGCGAACATCAGCAGGAAGATGACGACCATCACCGCCGCGACCCACCCGAGCGCGTGCTGGAAGGCGTCCACGAAGGCCGGGCCCACCTGCGCGGGCCCCAGGTCGTCGCCGACGACCCCGAAGAACACCACAGACACCAGCCCGAGCCCCAGCGCGTTGCCCATCTGCTGCACGGTGTTGATCAGCCCCGACGCCGACCCGGCGTGCTCGCGCGGCACCTCCGACAGCACCGCGTCCGTCAGCGGGGCGACGATCAGGCCCATGCCCACACCCATCACGACCAGCGGCAACGCCATCTGCCAGGAACTGATCGCCATGCCGTACCGCTCGGCCTCCCAGAGGTAGAGCAGCACACCGGCCGCCATCAGCAGCGCGCCCGCCTGGAGCACCCTGCGCCCGAAGCGCGGCACGAGCTGCTGCACGGACAGTCCCGCGGCCGTGGACACGGCGAGGGAGAACGGCACCCCGGTCAGCCCGGCCCGCAGCGGGCTCCACCCGAGCCCGATCTGCATGTACAGCGTCCACACCAGGAAGAAGATGCCGAGCCCGACCCCGAACACGGTCTGCACCGCGATTCCGGCCGCGAAGCTCTTCACACGGAACAGGGAGAGCTCGATCAGCGGGGAGCCGTCACGGGCGGTCTTGCGGCGCTCGTACGCCACCAGCGCGCCGAACACCACGACCGCGCCGGCCATGCACAGGTACCCCCACAGCGGCCAGCCCAGCTCGCGGCCCCGGGTGAGCGGGTAGAGCAGCATCAGCAGGCCGACGACGACCAGGGCGACCCCGACGAGGTCCAGCTTGAGCGCCTTCGGCGCCTTCGACTCGGTGATGAAGCGGCTGCCGAGCAGGAGCCCCGCGATGCCGACCGGCAGGTTGATCAGGAAGATCGGCCGCCACTCGAGGCCGAACAGGTTCCACTCCGTCAGCAGCGCCCCGAGCAACGGACCGGAGACCGCCCCGAGCCCCACGACCGCGCCGAAGAGTCCGAACACCTTCCCCCGCTCGTGGGCCGGGAAGGTGGCGTGCACGATCGACAGCACCTGCGGCACCATCAGCGCCGCCATGGCGCCCTGCAGGATCCGGGAGGCCACCAGCATCTCCGGGTTCGCGGCGAAACCGCACAGCGCGGAGGCGAGGGTGAACCCGCCGATCCCGACGAGGAACAGCCGCTTGCGGCCGTGGATGTCACCGAGCCGGCCGCCCGTGACGAGGCCGGCGGCGAAGGCGAGCGCGTATCCGGCCGTTATCCACTGGATCTGGCTGACGGAGGCGCCGGCGTCCCGCTGGATCGAGGGGATGGCGATGTTGACGATCGTGACGTCGACGAGGTCCATGAAGGCCGCGGTCATCACGATGGCGAGAGCGAACCAGCGACGCCGGTCGCCTGCGGCGGGCCGTGCGTCGAGGGTGCCCGAAAGGGTGGTCTCGGTGGAGGTCATGGATTCAAGCTACGACCCCACTAGGACAGGTCGTGTCCTAGTGATACGGCATCCTCGAACCCATGACGACGGACACCCCGGCACGGCTCCTGACGCTCCTCTCCCTCCTCCAGACGCCCCGCGAATGGCCCGGCGGCGAGCTCGCCGACCGGCTCGGGGTCTCCCGCCGCACGGTCCGGCGGGACATCGACCGCCTGCGCGAACTGGGCTACCCCGTCCAGGCGACCATGGGCTCCGACGGCGGCTACCGGCTCGTCGCGGGCAAGGCCATGCCCCCGCTCGTCCTTGACGACGAGGAGGCGGTGGCCATCGCGGTCGGCCTGCGCGCGGGGGCGGGGCACGCGGTCGAGGGCGTGGACGAGGCGTCCGTACGGGCGCTGGCGAAGCTGGAACAGGTCCTGCCCTCCCGGCTGCGGCACCGGGTGTCCACCCTCCAGTCCGCGACGACTCCGCTGACCAGCGGGGACGGGGCGAGCATCGCGACCGAGACGCTGACGGTGATGGCGTCCACGGTGGCCGGCCACGAACGGCTCCGCTTCGCCTACCGCGCGAAGGACGGCGCCGAGTCCCGACGGGTCGTGGAGCCGTACCGCCTGGTCTCCACCGGGCGGCGCTGGTACCTCGTCGCCTACGACCTCGACCGCGGCGACTGGCGGACGTTCCGCGTCGACCGGGTGAGCGAGCCGTTCGCGACCGGGGCGCGGTT
Organism: Streptomyces sp. NPDC048420; assembly: GCF_040651535.1. Taxonomy (NCBI): domain Bacteria; kingdom Bacillati; phylum Actinomycetota; class Actinomycetes; order Kitasatosporales; family Streptomycetaceae; genus Streptomyces; species Streptomyces sp. NPDC048420. The sequence goes on along the minus strand of NZ_JBEZKG010000055.1, from coordinate 533 downwards.
CGCTCCGCGGGAGTTGCCGACGGGGAGTGCGGCGGAGTATCTGCGGCAGTCGATGTACCGGCGTCAGGAGACGTACGAGATGGTCGTGACGTTCGAGGCCGATGTGTCGGTGGTGGGGGTGCGGGTGCCGCGGTGGATGGGGGTGCCGGAGTCTCTGGGCGAGGGGCGGTGTCGGTTGCGGGCGGCTGTGGGGGATCCGGTGGAGTGGATGGCGGTGCGGTTGGCTATGACGGGGGTGGAGTTCACGGTTCAGGAACCGGTGGAACTCGTGGATGCGGTACGGGAGTTGGGCAAGCGGATGGTTCGGGCGGCGGGCAGCGCGTGAGGATGTGCCGGGTCCGGTCGTCGGGCGCGTGCGGGTTCGTTGTGGCTGGTCGCGCAGTTCCCCGCGCCCCTGGGTGGGGACGGTGGACGCACCTCAAGCCGCGTACGGCGCGAAGGGGACGGGGTGGGGGGTGTCCGCCCGCAGCGGCCGGCGTCCGTTACAGAGCCCCTGTTGCAGGGACCGAGCCGCCGGACCGAGGACGGATACC
>NZ_JBEZKG010000054.1:3694-30049 GCF_040651535.1 Streptomyces sp. NPDC048420 | reverse complement strand
GGGGCGCGGGGAACTGCGCACAACACCAGCCCCCACCGGCCCGCAGACAACCAACAACCGAACCCCGCCCAACCGCCGGAGGCAACCCGCAGGCATCTCAGGGGCGCGGGGAACTGCGCAAAACCCCCGCCCCCACCCACCCCGCACCCATCACTTCACTACGAAGCCAGCTCCACCTGAACCTCAACCTCCACCGGCGCGTCCAGCGGCAGCACAGCCACCCCCACCGCACTCCGCGCGTGCACCCCCGCCCCCCCGAGCACCTCGCCCAGCAGCTCGCTCGCGCCGTTGATCACACCCGGCTGCCCCGTGAAGTCCGAGGCCGACGCCACGAACCCCACGACCTTCACCACACGCGCGATGCGATCCAGGTCACCCGCCACCGATTTCACCGCCGCCAGCGCGTTCAGCGCGCACGTGCGGGCCAGAGCCTTCGCCTCCTCGGCCGTGACCTCCGCGCCCACCTTCCCGGTGACCGGAAGCTTCCCGTCGACCATGGGCAGCTGACCCGAGGTGTACACGTACACACCCGACTGCACGGCCGGCTGGTACGCGGCCAGCGGCGGCACCACGGACGGCAGCGTCAGCCCCAGCTCCGCGAGCCGCGCCTCGACCGCCCCGCTCACGCCGCCTTCTCCCGCTTCAGGTACGCCACCAACTGCTCGGGGTTGTTCGGCCCGGGCACGACCTGCACGAGCTCCCACCCGTCCTCGCCCCAGGTATCCAGGATCTGCTTCGTGGCGTGGACGAGCAGCGGCACGGTCGCGTATTCCCACTTCTTGGTCATGCGGCCGACTTTAGCCGCTGCTCACCGCGCGCTTTCAGCCGCCGCTCACCCCGTGCCGCCGGCCGCCGCTCACCCCGTGCCTTCAGCCGCTGCTACCCCCCGCCCCCACAGCCCCTCCCCGCGTTATCCACAGCCTCCTGCTTAGGTTCGCCGCCGACTGGTTACGCTCGAATACGTGAGCAGGCTCCAGGTCGTCAGCGGCAAGGGCGGGACCGGAAAGACCACGGTCGCCGCAGCCCTCGCGCTGGCCCTCGCCACCGAGGGGAAGCGGACGCTTCTCGTCGAGGTCGAGGGCCGCCAGGGAATCGCGCAGCTCTTCGAAACGGAGACGCTGCCCTATGAGGAGCGGAAGATCGCCGTCGCTCCTGGGGGCGGGGAGGTGTACGCACTGGCCATCGACCCCGAACTGGCCCTTCTGGACTACCTCCAGATGTTCTACAAGCTGGGTGGCGCCGGCCGTGCCCTGAAGAAGCTCGGCGCGATCGATTTCGCGACCACCATCGCGCCCGGCCTCAGAGACGTCCTCCTGACGGGCAAGGCGTGCGAGGCGGTCCGCCGCAAGGACAAGTCCGGCCGCTTCGCCTACGACTACGTCGTGATGGACGCGCCCCCCACGGGCCGTATCACCCGCTTCCTGAACGTCAACGACGAGGTCGCCGGGCTCGCCAAGATCGGCCCGATACACAATCAGGCGCAGGCGGTGATGCGGGTGCTGAAATCACCCGAGACCGCCGTCCACCTCGTCACGCTTCTGGAGGAGATGCCGGTTCAGGAGACCGCGGACGGCATCGCCGAGCTGAGGGCCGCCCACCTCCCCGTGGGCCGGATCGTCGTGAACATGGTGCGTCCGGAGGTGTTGGACGCGGCGGACCTGGAACTCGTACGCGGCACCCCGCGTTCAGCCGTGGCGAAGGCGCTCTCCTCGGCCGGTCTCGGCGGCGCCCGCCGCGGGGGCAACGCGGAGAAGCTGGTCGATCCGCTGGTCCAGCAGGCCGAGGAGTACGCCGAGCGGTACGAGCTGGAGCACGAACAGCGCGCGGTCCTGGGCGAGCTGGGGCTGCCGTCGCACGAACTGCCCTTGCTGACCGAGGGCATGGACCTGGCGGGTCTGTACGAACTGGCCACCGAGCTGCGGAAGCAGGGGATGTCATGAGCCCGGACGCCAATCCGCACGACCGGCACCACCGTCTCTCCCCCGCCCCCACCCTCGACCTCGACCCGCTGATCGACGATCCGCACACCCGCATCGTGGTGTGCTGCGGCTCGGGCGGGGTCGGCAAGACCACCACGGCGGCTGCCCTGGGGCTGCGTGCCGCCGAGCGGGGCCGCAAGGTCGTCGTCCTCACCATCGACCCGGCCCGCCGCCTGGCCCAGTCCATGGGCATCGACTCCCTCGACAACACCCCGCGTCGTGTGAAGTCCATCGAGGGCGCAGGCGACGGCGAACTGCACGCGATGATGCTCGACATGAAGCGCACCTTCGACGAGATCGTCGAGGCGCACGCGGACGCCGAGCGGGCTGCCGCGATCCTGGGCAATCCCTTCTACCAGTCGCTCTCGGCGGGCTTCGCGGGCACGCAGGAGTACATGGCGATGGAGAAGCTCGGGCAGCTGCGGGCCCGGGACGAGTGGGACCTGATCGTCGTCGACACGCCCCCCTCCCGCTCCGCCCTCGACTTCCTGGACGCGCCGAAGCGGCTGGGCTCCTTCCTCGACGGAAAGCTGATCCGGCTGCTCACCGCCCCGGCGAAGCTCGGCGGCCGCGCGGGGATGAAGTTCCTGAACGTCGGGATGTCGATGATGACCGGCACCCTGGGCAAGCTGCTGGGTGGTCAACTCCTCAAGGACGTCCAGACGTTCGTGGCCGCGATGGACACCACGTTCGGCGGGTTCCGCACCCGCGCGGACGCGACGTACAAGCTGCTGCAGGCGCCCGGGACGGCGTTCCTGGTGGTGGCGGCCCCGGAGCGGGACGCGCTGCGCGAGGCCGCGTACTTCGTGGAGCGGCTGGCCGCGGAGGACATGCCGCTCGCCGGGCTGGTGCTCAACCGGGTCCACGGCAGCGGCGCCGACCGGCTCTCGGCCGAGCGGGCGCTCGCCGCCGCGGAAACCCTTGAGACCGTGGAAAACCTGGAGGCCGCGGAAAATCTTGAAGAGCCCCGCATTGTCGATCAGGAGGGCGGGAAAGCTGGAGTTCGTAACTCTCCCGACACGTACGGCAGTTCAGAATCTCCCGCTTCCCAGGCACCGACTCCTGACGAAGGCTCCCCCGCCGACTCGGAGAACTTGGAGAAGGAGCGGTCCGTCGACCAGCTCACCGCAGGCCTGTTGAGGCTGCATGCCGACCGTATGCAGCTGCTCTCCCGCGAGCAGCGCACACGTGATCGCTTCACCGCGCTCCACCCCGAGGTGGCGGTGGCCGAAGTGGCCGCGCTGCCCGGCGATGTACACGACCTCGCGGGGCTGCGGGACATCGGAAACCGGCTCGCGGCCGGGCGGCCGGAGCTGCCCGACGCTGCCGTCGACTGACCCGGTGAGTGACCCGGTGACTGATCCGAGGGGTGTCCCCCTCAGCTCACCGCCGCGTAGTTCTCGTAGATCTCGTCGTCCTCGAGGGGCAGGATGCCGACCCCCCGCTCGTACTCGACGCGCGCCGTCTCCAGCAGCCTGCGCCACGACGTGACCGTCGGCCGCCGGCGCAGCAGGGCGCGGCGCTCGCGCTCTGTCATGCCTCCCCACACGCCGAACTCGACGCGGTTGTCCAGCGCGTCGGCGAGGCACTCCGTGCGTACCGGACATCCGGTGCACACTGCCTTCGCCCTGTTCTGCGCTGCTCCTTGAACGAACAGTTCGTCCGGATCGGTAGTGCGGCAGGCCGCCTGCGCACTCCAGTCGACTACCCAGCCCATACCGGCGCCGTCCTCTCCCGAATCGAGGCTCCCCCACGGCGGCAGCGGCATATTCACCGCCGCCAGTTGAGGACGTTACGGAAGGCAGGCACAGCGCAACACCCCCTTCGGGCCCAATCTTGAATGGCCCGAACGGACTATGCGTAAGCGGCAGATCACCCGGGGGAGTGAGCCCGCGACATACATGACTATCCCGGCAAACCGGGACACTTGTCTTGCGTCACAACGGGCACGTGATGACACACGAGGCGGATTCGGACACGTCCGCACCAAAAAAGTCAGGGAACGACCAGAACGATTCGGGGTCGCCGGACGTATTGATACGTGGCCCTACTGCTGTGACAGTTGAGAGCAGCTTAGGCCAAGGCCTGTGCGCGTGTCCGGCGAATGAGAAGGTAGGGCGCTCCTGTCGTCATGCCCGCTCCGACGCCGTCGTGCCCGCTTCCGTCGCCATGCCGTGACACAGGCTCTCTCCGAACGCTCATGAGTACGGATTAGGCTGCCCCCTATGTCGAAGAAGCGCTCGGGCGGCGGTCTGTCGCCCACGCAGCAGGCCGCCAAGTTCCTCGGTGTCAGTGTTCTCGCGGGAGCGGTGATGGCCGGCATCGCGCTACCCGCGGCCGGCGCACTGGGGCTCGCGGCCAAGGGGTCGGTGGAGAGTTTCGACGAGCTCCCCGCCAACCTGAAGACCCCGCCGCTGAGCCAGCGCACCACGATCCTCGACGCCGAGGGCGGCACCATCGCCACGGTCTACTCGCGCGACCGCACGGTGGTGGACCTCAAGGACGTCTCGCCGTACATGCAGAAGGCGATCGTCGCGATCGAGGACTCCCGCTTCTACCAGCACGGCGCGGTCGACCTGAAGGGCGTCCTGCGCGCGCTCAACAAGAACGCGCAGAGCGGCGGGGTCGCCCAGGGCGCCTCCACGCTCACCCAGCAGCTGGTGAAGAACGTCGCGGTGGAGGAGGCCGGTGACGACCCGACGAAGGTCGCCCAGGCCACCCAGCAGACCATCGGCCGCAAGATCCGCGAGCTGAAGTACGCGATCCAGCTCGAAGAGGAACTCGGCAAGAAGAAGATCCTCGAGAACTACCTGAACATCACGTTCTTCGGCCAGCAGGCCTACGGCGTCGAGGCGGCCTCCCAGCGCTACTTCTCCCGGCACGCCAAGGATCTCAACCTCGAGCAGTCGGCTCTGCTCGCGGGCATCGTCCAGTCCCCCAGCCGTTACGACCCCGTCAACGACGAGGCCGAGGCGACCAAGCGGCGCAACACCGTGCTCCAGCGCATGGCCGAGGTCGGTGACGTCTCGCAGGCGGAGGCCGACAAGGCCAAGGAGCAGCCGCTGGGCCTCAAGGTCAGCAAGCCCAAGAACGGCTGCATCACGGCGGTCAAGGGCGCGGGCTTCTTCTGCGACTACGTCCGTGAGGTCTTCCTGACCGACCCGGTCTTCGGCAAGACCCAGGAAGCCCGGGCCAAGGTCTGGAACCAGGGCGGTCTGACGATCCGCACCACGATGGACCCGCAGTCCCAGAAGTCGGTCCAGAGGTCCATCAAGGAGCACGTCTACCAGAACGACCAGGTGGCCACCGCCGCGACCATCGTCCAGCCCGGCACCGGCAAGATCCTCGCGATGGGCCAGTCGCGGCCGTACGGCATCAACAACAAGAAGAACGAGACGACGCTCAACCTCTCGGTCAACCAGGACATGGGCGGCGGCGCGGGCTACCAGCCGGGTTCGACGTTCAAGCCGATCGTGGCCGCGGCCGCCATAGAGGGCGGTACGCCGGCGACCAAGATCTTCCCCTCGCCGTACAAGATGGACTACCCGGCCCCGGTCCAGGAGTGCAACGGCGGCGTCTGGAACGAGAAGGGCGTCCCGGTCACCAACGAGAACACCTCCGAGGTGGGCCCGTACGACATGAAGACGGCGACCGCGAAGTCGGTCAACACCTACTACGTGTCGTTGATCAGCGAGATCGGCATCTGCCCGGTGACGGAGATGGCCGCGAAGATGGGCGTCCAGCGCGCCGACGGCCGCAAGATCCAGCAGGCCCCGTCGATCGCCCTGGGCACCCAGGAGATGTCCCCGCTGACCATGGCGAACGCGTACGCCACCTTCGCCTCGCGCGGGATGTACTGCACCCCGGTCGCCATCGAGTCGATCACCCAGCGGGTCGGCGAGAAGTCGAAGTCCCTCCAGGTGCCCAGGTCGACCTGCTCGCGGGCGATGTCGGAGAACACCGCGGACACCATCAACACGCTCCTGAAGGGCGTGGTCGAGGACGGCACGGGTTCGGAGGCGGGCCTCGGCGCCGGCCGTCCCAGCGCCGGCAAGACGGGTACGACCGACGAGCGCTACGCGGCCTGGTTCGTGGGCTACACGCCGAACATGGCCGGTGCGGTCTGGGTCGGCGACCCCGCGCACAAGCGCAAGATGCAGAACATCACCATCGGCGGCGTATGGAACGAGAAGGTGTTCGGTGGCAAGGTCCCCGGCCCGATCTGGCGCGACATGATGGAGGGCGCGCTGGAGGGCAAGGACGCACCGAGCTTCAACCTCGTCAGCATCCCGGACATGCCGAAGCAGGACGACCCCGGCAAGGGCGACGACGACGGTGACAACGGCGACAACCGCGGGAACGACAACGGCGGCAACGACAACGGCGGGAACGACGGCGGCGACGACGGCAACACCACCTTCCCCACGCCGACCTTCTCGATCCCGGAGAACTTCATCCAGGGCACGAGCAACGGAAACGGCAACGGCGGTGGGCGCGGCTGACGCGCCGGCCTGAAGGCCGTAGCGAAGTGAGAGCCCCCGCCCCGCAGAACATGCGGGGCGGGGGCTCTCGTACGACGTGCTGCCGTGCTCAGCCGGCCAGGAGCTTCTTCACGGCCGCGGCGACCCGGCCGCCCTCCGCGAGGCCCGCGACCTTCGGGTTCACGATCTTCATGACGGCGCCCATGGCCCGCGGCCCCTCGGCGCCGGCCGCCTTCGCCTCCTCGACGGCCTGGACGACGATGTCGTTCAGCTCCTCGTCGCTGAGCTGCTTGGGCAGGTACTCGGCGAGCACCACACCCTCCGCCTTCTCCCGCTCGGCGGACTCGGCGCGACCACCCTGGGCGAAGGCGTCCGCGGCCTCGCGGCGCTTCTTCGCCTCCTTGGTGATCACCTTGAGGACCTCGGCGTCGGAGAGCTCGCGCTTCTCCTTGCCCGCGACCTCCTCGGTGGTGATCGCGGCGAGCGTCATCCGGAGCGTCGAGGAGCGCAGCTCGTCACGCCCCTTGATCGCGGCGTTGAGGTCTTCCTGCAGCTTCGACTTGAGCGTGGTCATGGGTCCGATTGTCGCAGGTGTGCGGTGACGGACGCCCGCGCTTTTACCGTGAGGGCGGCGGGCGGTCAAGGACGCCGCCACGATCTGACACGATGGACGTATGCGCGCGCGATACGGAGTCCCCTTGGGAATCGCGGCGGTTGGCGCCGCCGGTCTGGTCTACTCCGCGGGTTTCGAAGCCCGCTCCTTCCGTCTGCGACGGGTGACGGTCCCCGTCCTCCCGGCCGGCATGCGCCCGCTGCGGGTGCTCCAGGTCTCCGACATCCACATGGTCGGCGGCCAGCGCAAGAAGCAGCGCTGGCTGCGCTCGCTGGCGGGGCTGCGCCCGGACTTCGTGATCAACACGGGCGACAACCTGTCGGACCCGGAGGGCGTGCCGGAGGTCCTGGACGCGCTGGGTCCGCTGATGGAGTTCCCGGGGGCGTACGTCTTCGGCTCCAACGACTACTACGGCCCCAGGTTCCGTAACCCCGCCCGGTACTTGTACGAGAAGGCCCAGGGCCGTCACGGCCTGAACGGCAACGCCCCCGCCGTGAGCGTCGTCCACAACCCGTGGGAGAACCTGCGGGACGGCTTCGACGCGGCAGGCTGGCAGAACCTCACGAACACGCGGGGCATGCTGAAGATCGAGGGCGTGTCGGTGGAGCTGACGGGCCTGGACGACCCGCACATCAAGCGGGACCGCTACGCCGAGGTGGCCGGCGGCCCGTCGGGCGCGGCGGACTTCTCGATGGGAGTGGTCCACGCCCCGTACCTCCGCGTCCTGGACGCGTTCGCGGCCGACGCCTACCCCCTCATCCTGGCCGGCCACACCCACGGCGGCCAGATCTGCCTCCCCTTCTACGGCGCGTTCGTCACCAACTGCGACCTGGACACGGACCGTGTGAAGGGCCTGTCCAGCCACTCGGCGGAGGGCAGGACGTCGTATCTGCACGTGTCGGCGGGCTGCGGCGCGAGCCGGTACACGCCGGTGAGGTTCGCGTGTCCGCCGGAGGTGACGTTGCTGACGCTGGTGGGGCGGGAGTAAGTCGCTGTCGCCGGTTGGCCGCGCGGGGGTGGGTTAACCCGCACGGCCCGCCCGTATCGCCCCTTTTGTCATGCCTGCCTAGCGTGAGGGCATGACCGCCCCGATACCCAGGGACATCCCGGACCTTCCCGCGATCCCCGGCATGCCCGCCTTCCTGCCCACGCTCGTCCCCGCCTCGGCGGTGGTGGCTCCCGTACGGCATCCCGTGGCCGCCGCCTACCGCGTACTGGTGGCCCTGGTGGCCGCCGCGGCCGTGACCGTGGAACTGCTGCTGAGCGGCCCGATCCGCACGCTGAGCCACTTCTCGGTCCAGAGCGCGATCCTCGTGGCCGCGGTGTTCCTGCTGTCGGCCCGCAGGGCATGGACGGCCCGCCGCCCCCTCCCTGCCTCCCTGACAGGCGCGACACTCCTCTACGCCACGATCACGGCCCTGGTGTACCACCTGCTCCTGACGAACGCGTCGAGCCCGTTCTCCCTCACGGGCGCGGCGGCGACACCGACGGGGTGGCACGCGGTGACCGCGCACGTGCTGCACACGGCGATCCCCGCGGCGGCCGTCCTGGACTGGCTGCTCCTGTCGCCCCCCGGTCGCCTGCACCTGCGGCAAGCGGCGAACTGGCTGCTGTACCCCCTGGCCTACCTGGCCTTCTCGTTCACCCGAGGCGAGCTGATCCCTCCGGGCACCGGCGGCCGCTACCTCTACCCCTTCCTGGACGTGGACCTCCACGGCTACAAGAGCGTCCTCGGTAACGCCCTCCTCCTCGGCCTCTCCTTCTACGCCCTCGCGATCCTCCTCATCGCCCTCGACCACGCCCGCCCGAACCCCATCCGCCACCGCCCCAAAACCGGATTTCGTCTCCAGCCACCGGTGGGCTAAAGTAAACGACGTCGCCGCGACAAGCAGCGACGATCGGGGTGTAGCGCAGCTTGGCAGCGCGCTTCGTTCGGGACGAAGAGGTCGTGGGTTCAAATCCCGCCACCCCGACAGCCAAAACAGCAGGTCAGGCCCGGTTCTGAGAGATCAGAACCGGGCCTGATTTGCTTTGCAACCCTGTTTTGGGAGCCATTTGGGAGCCAACTGGGTGTGATCTTCGAGATCCGGCTCCCGGTGGCTCCCCGAGGAGGTGCACGGCTTGTGCCGCGCAGACCTGAGACGGTACGACGATCGCCATGCACCCTTGGTCTCCGTTAAATGACCGGCAACTCGCACTGCTCACCCGTATCGGGGGCGGAACCGACCCCGTCACGTCGGACAGCCCCGAGCTCGCCGTCACGGCTCGCGCGCTCAGGGATCGGGGCTTGGTGACCATGCCCCGGAAGAAGGGGAGGTGGCAGGCGGAGATCACTGACTCGGGGCGCTTCTATCTGGAGCACGGGCATCATCCCGACCGACCGGAGTTGGCTCCACGCAAGCCTCGCGCTGCGGCGTCTGAATCCGGAGCGCCGGTTGCCGCTGATCCGTCGCAGGATGCCGATCCCCCGACCGAGCCAAAGCCCGCCCCGAAACGGGCTGTGAAACCTCCGCGCCCGTCGCCAGCGGCTGTCGGGCCGGCGCTCATCGCGCAGGTGCAGGAGGCCGGACGATTTCTTCGGATCCCTGATCCCAGCGCAGAGGAACGGGCTCGGTATCGCAGGGCGTTCGACGCAGCTCGGCAGTGCGCTCCGGAGGGATACCACCTGAAGTACAGCGGGCGGGCGAAGGGGGACTTCTTCCTCGGTCTGCTCAGGGTGTCCGGTGAGGACGACACAGAGTGGAACCGGATCCGTCTGGCGCGCAGCCGTGTGATCACCGACGTCGAGGACGTGCTCGCCGCCGTCACCAAGGACCACAGCGCGTTCGAGATCTCCGAGGAGGTCCTGCCGAGGGTGCTCGCACTGATCCGGCTCCTTGCCGATCAGGCACTCGCGCGGTACGGCGAGATCGCGGTGTCCAAGAAGCGCAGGCAGCCGAGGCCGCTGCTCACCGTCCACGGAAGAACGTACGAGGTCGGATTCCGCGAGCGGCAGAAGCAGGTCCGGTACGTCCCCAAGCAACCGGGCCGACGCACGTACGACTGGCAGCGGGTCACGCCGGCCCACAAGTTCGAGCCGTCCGGCGAACTGGAGCTGTCGGTCAGCGAGAACTCGGGCTACAGCTACAACTACGGCTGGAAGAAGGAATGGGCCGACACGGCCAAGAAGCCGTTGGAGGAGCAGATCGCCTCGATCTTCCGGGCGTTGAAGGCACGCGCGGAGGAGCAGGAGCAGGCCCGGCTAGAACGAGAGGCGGAGCAACGGCGTCTCCGCGAGGAGCGGGAGCGCCAGGAGGCCGAGCGCCGACGACTGGCGGCGGAGCGGGAGGAGCGCGAGCGTCGGGAGTGGGAGGCCGCGGTAAGTGCGGCTTCGGTGCAGGCGGTTCACGCGGTAAGGGCCGAGCACTTCGGCACGGCCCTGGAGCAGTGGCGTGCCGCCGGTGAGATCCGGGCCTTCTGTGCCGCGCTGGATGACGTCGCCGCCGCATCGGAGGACGCCCTCGAAGCTGAGAGGCTGCGCGAGTGGTCGGCTTGGGGAAACACAGAGGCAGATCAGCTCGACCCCACGACGAATGGCAAGGGTCTGGCCGCCCGTGACTTCAACGTGGAGCCGACGAAGAAGCAGCTGCGACCGTTCCTCGACGGCTGGCGGCCGGACCGGCCGGAGAAGGAGCCTCCGGCTCAGCCAACGCCTCCCAAGCCGGAGCCGGACCCGTGGCGCGGCGTCATCGATGCACATCAGGATCAAGGGTGGCGATATGGACGCCAAGGTCGCGCTCAATGGTGGAGGCGATGACGCCGTGACCTCGGTCGCGTAGCGCCTTGACCGCCTTCTCGACCAGTTCCCCGAGCCTGATGACCTCGGCGCGCAGAGCGACCAACTCGTCGTAGCGGTCAGCCTTGTCCTCGCCGCACCAGGCCCGGACGGTTCGCAAGACAGTTGCCTCCACGTCCAGCTTCCGATCGTCCCGTCGGCTGTAGGAGTACCAGGAGGACTGGGCACGCTCCTGCTCGATGCCCTGCTGCTTGCGGTCCACCTCCGGAAGGATCTCGTCGGCAAGACGGCCGGCCACTTGGCGGGCGACGCGCTCGGTGACCGGCCAACCGGCCAGGCACATTCCGTGGCGGTTCTCGTAGACCATGGCGTCGCTGCGGAGTTCAGCTGCGTCCATGCCGATGAGTGGTGCCGTCTCGTCGAGGCGGCTCAGCTCCAGGACCCCGGCGTCGGCCACCGTTCGGCGCAGGCGGAGCCTGCTCTTCGGACGGACGAAGCCGAGGATCATGCGGGCGGCCTCGAAATCCGTGCTGCCGCGGACGTGGCGAGAGGACTCCGCCAGCGCCAGCTCTGCCGCGTCATCCGCGCGGAACGTATCGACATCCGCCCACGGTGCTACGAGAGAGCCGGAACTGACCCACTCCTGCAGGCCAGCAGCATCACCTTCGAGGAAACGCACGTGAACCCAGCCAGACCTACCGGAGCTGCCCACGCGTACGACCTCGACCTGGCGGACCTCGTTACCCAGGTCCTTCGACCTCGCGCGGTATGCCCAGTGCTCGCCAATCTCCATGTGCCTATTGAGCCAGGTCTCTTGGCCCTCTCACCGGGCGTTTGCCATAACCTCCGGAGCGAGGTGACCTCCACGAGGTTGACGCTGCCCCCGCAAGGTGTCGCCGGAGACGGCTGTGCCTCTGGTGGTGACCACCAGAGGCACAGCAACAGTCACCGCTGAGACTCCGCAGGCGCACGTGATTCCCTGCGCGCACGTAGGAGATCGTCGAGTACGCGCACGGGTGACGTGGGGCTCATCGCCAGGCGGGTGTCGAGTGCCGCCTCCCACTGCTCGGTCAGTCCGAGCATGAGGCGCTTGCGCATTCCGGGTGTGACGTGGGCGTAGCGCGCGGAGACCGAGCCGTCGATGTGGCCCATGCGGTCGTCCATGAGGACCTTCTCGGTACCGAGGTCCTCCATCACGGTGCGGTGGGTGTGGCGGAGGCCGTGGGGTGTGAGGCCCTTGGCGATCGGGAGCCAGCAGGCATCGGCTCGGTCGCTGGCGCCACGCCCTCGGGCTGGGACGCCGGGCCACGGCTCGCCGAGGAGCGGTACGGGGCGGGCTTCCTGCGGTGCCTTCTTCGGGTACCAGCCGGAGACCGCCGGGGTGAACAGCCAGGTGGCGAAGCCGTTTCGGCGCCAGTGGGCTGCGTGCTGCGGTACCGCGCCGCCGCGCACGAATCCCAGGTCTGCGATGGCCTGTTCCACCCTGACCCTCTTGGCTTCGGTGACGCGGTCGGGGTGGTTGAGGACGTTGGACACCGTGCCGGTGGAGACTTCGGCTCGGCGTGCGACGTCGACGAGCTTCGCGCCGTGGTGGCCGCCGGTGCGGGCCGTGCCCTGGCCCCGGAAGACGTACGTCTTGCCATGGCACGGGCAGGGTTTCGGTTTCGTGCGGGCGACGTGGTTGGAGACCAGGGCAGACAGCCAATCCGTCGCGTCGATGGTGCGGTAGCTGTCGTCCTTGGGAGGGCAGCGAACCAGCTCGCCGGTGTCGAGTTCGTACAGCTGCCATTCGACGCGGACGGCCCCGGGACGGGCGAACTCCGTCTCCAGGCCGACGATTTCGCCCCAGCGCATGCCGGTGTAGCCCTTGAGGACGACGGCGACGAACTCGTCGTCGCGGCCGGAGAGCAGGGCAGCCCGTTCGGCGGCCAGCAGGATGCCGAGCGGGTCAGTGACCACCTTCTCCGGGCCACGGTCGCGGGAGCGGCCGGCACGCTTGCCGCGTCCGCGCCGTCTGGCGGCCGGGTTCGAGGTGATCACGCCCTCGTCGATCGCGTCCTCGAAGATCAGGTGGAGCGTCGAGCGCCAGGTCTTGACGCTGGAGGCCGCGTAGGCGGCCTTCTCCTTCTTCTCCCACAGGTCGACGTCCGTGCGCAGGATGCCGGCGAGCGCCTTGTCCTCGAAGTCGGGGAGAAGGTGCTCCTCGATGTGGCGCTTGTAGTTCTGCATGGTCGAGGCGGCCAGGTCCTGCGCCTCGTACCAGCGGTTCGCGTACTCGCCGAAGGTCTCCTGGCCGAGTGCCGGGTCGCGCCAGTCGCCGCGCCGGTACTTGTTCTCGGCCTCGCTCGCGGCACGCTGGGCCTCGCCCTTGGTGGCGAACCGGATCGCCTTGCCGTTGTCGTCGACCACCGTGAGGTGCTTGCCGGGCGCGGTCTTGTACCGGCCGCGCCAGTAGTTTCCGCGCTTCTCCGCGAAACCCAACTTCCGTCTTCCTCCCCTGCTCTCGGCTTGTGACTGGGTGCGGGCGCGCTACGCGACGGTCTCGTACAGGGTGCGGCGCGGCGGTCGAGCCCGCAGACGCCCTGGCGTCGAGGCCGTAGTCGGCTCAGGAGACGGCGCGGCACGAGTTCGTACCGCGGGAGGACTTGTCGCTGCCCGACTCGTCGGCGCGCTGCTGAGGGATCGCTTCGGGCGCTCTTCGTGGAGGCGGACGATCTCGGCGAGGTGCGCGGCGGTGAAGCGGTAGGCGCGACCGACGCGGTTGTGCGGGATGAGTCCGCGTCGGGCCCGGTCCTTGACCCACCAGGCGGAGCAGCCGAGGGCTTCGGCGATTTCTTCGGGGCGGTAGAGACGGGGCAAGGGGGCTCCGCCCTCGGTGCCGGGAAGGCGTCGTACGAGGGCAGGGGGTATGTCGGAGTGGTGCAAGAAGGGCGGGTCCTTACTGGGTGGGGGCGTGCTCGGTCAGCGGTGCTGAGGGCCCTCGTCACATGGCGGTCGGCCCGTGCAGCAGCACGAGAGGCGAGACCAGGAGGGCTTCGGCGATCGCGACGAGGTCGTCGGCATCGCATCGGCGTTGGGCGCGTTCGATGCGGGACAGCATGGTGTTGGACATCGGGTGGCCGAAAGCGGTCACGCGGTCGGCCAACTGGCGTTGCGACAGGCCGCGTTCGGTTCGGAGCATTTCGATGGTGCGGGCCGCCTGCATTCCTGCGGGTCCGACTTCCAGTGGGCGTGGGGGCATGGCTCCAATTGAAAGGTGCATTCGCCGGTTTGGGTAACCGGCGATCGTGGTCTATGTTGCGCTCGCGTCGTTCGCCGAGATGCGGTTCCAGGGAGTCGGGAAGAGGCACGGAAAAGCGCGCCGATCACGAGTCTGACGTGCGGTGTTGTGTTGTAGCTTCCCCGCTTGCGGCTCGTCAACGGCTTGCCGATGTGATGCTTCTGGCTCGGCGGTCCGGGCAACTATTTGGTCAACGGCCGATCGTGCCTTACGGTTTTCCTCCCGCCCGCCACCGAGCCCCATTTCTCGCTGCCTTTCTGCCGTGAGAGATTGCGCCGGATAGGGCTGGACTTGCGCGACTGGGGTGTGGCTATGTTGACGACACCCCCCGGAAACGCAATCGCTTCCCGGCGCGCGTCCGCGCCAACACCCCCTCGAATCCCGCCCCGACCGACGGTGAGCCGTGATGCCCGCGCACAGGCCACCGAGTGAGGACCGCCCCGCACTTGGCACGAATCCGCACCATCAAGCCCGAAGCCTTCGTCTCCGAGTCCCTGGCCGTCGTCTCCCTGACCGCCGAGCGCACCTTCCTCGGCCTGCTCACCCAGGCCGACGACCAGGGCCGCCACCGCGACCACGCCGCGATCATCGCCGGGCAGCTGTGGGTGCTGCGCCCGGAGCACACCCCGTCCGACGTCGAGACGGACCTCGCCCAGCTCGCCGACGCGGGACTGATCTGCCGCTACAAGGGGCCGGATCACAAGCGGTACCTGCACGTCGTGACCTGGCACCAGCATCAGAAGATCAACCGGGCGAGCAAGAGCCGCCTCCCGAGCTGCCCGGTTCACGACGCTTCGGTCGCGTCGGCTCCTGCCGTGGGCGCCGGTGTCACGGAGTACTCGCTGCCGCCTCACGCAGTCCTCACTGAGGGCTCCGGCGAGGTCCGGGAGTCCGCACTGAATCCGGGGCTTGAGAGCGAAGTCGCAGGTCAGGATCGCTTCACGGGGTCCTCCGTGAAGGATCAGGGAGCGGTCAGTGAGGCAGCAGTGACGTCTCACGGTACGGATCTAGGACCTAGGACCGTGGATCTAGGAAGTTCCCCTTCGGGGGGCGCGAGCGCCCCCGCGCCTGACACCGTCTCGGCTCAGCAGCTGATGGCCGAGTACATCGCTGCCTGCGCTCACCGCCCGCCCAAGGGCGTCCTGGGCCATCTCGGCCGGGAGGTGCACAAGCTCCTCGGCGAGGGCATCGCCCCCGCCCACATCCGGGCCGGGCTCGATCGCCACCGCGCCAAGGGCCTGTCCCCCAGCCTCCTGCCGAGCCTCGTCCACGAGGTCATGAACGCGACCCCCGCACGCACCGCCCACCGGGCGTGGACGAACCCTGCGGACACCGCAGCCGCCTACGGAGGTGACCTCTGACCGCCACCCTCACCCGCGAGCCCCGCCAGGTCGGTGCGATAGCCGACCGGCTCAACGGCATCCTGGCCGGCCGCGGCATCGACCCCCGTACCGTCGCCGTGGAGCCGGCCGCCGAGCCCATCACGGCACTGGAGCTCGCCGACGCTCGCATCCCCGCCCGCTACCGCCGCGCCCTGGCCGACCACCCCCAGATCACCGCTTGGGCCGACCAGATCGCCGACGCCGGACGCCCCGGGCCGGGCGGCCCCGGCATCTCCGAGGGCCCGTCGCTGCTGATCGCCGGCCGCACCGGCACCGGCAAGACCCACCAGGCATACGGCGCCGTCCGCGCCCTGCTCACCCGGGGCGTCCGCCTGCGCTGGGAGGCCACCACCTCCGCCGACCTGCACGCACGGCTGCGCCCCCGCGCCGGTCACGACTCCGAGCGTGACCTGCAGACGCTGGCCCGCTGCCCACTGCTGCTCTTGGACGACCTCGGCGCGGCCAAGACCAGCGAGTGGACCGAGGAGCTCACCTACCGGCTCATCAACCACCGGTACGAGCACATGCTCCCCACCCTCATCACCACCAACGTCCCCACCGCCGAGCTGCGCACCGCGCTCGGTGACCGGGTCGCCTCCCGCCTCGCTGAGATGACCGAACGAGTCATCCTCACCGGCCCCGACCGACGCCGCACCGCGCCCGCTATCTGAACGGCCCGCGGTCCCTCCCGTCCCACCACCTCGCCCGCCCGGGCTTCCGCCTGCCCTCGAACGCCCGGGTCCCTTGGAGAGCTTCTGCATGACCCCTGGCCCCACCACGCTCATCAGCGCTAACGACATTGGCATGCCCTCCTTGCCGCACTGGTTCCCTGCTTCTGCTGCCATCGCGGCTCTGCTCGTCGTCGTACTGTCCGCCGCATGGTCCCTGCGGAAGTACCGACGGAAGCCGAGCGCTGGACGGCGCCGTAGCACCGCCGCGATCCCGGTCGCCGCTGTCGCCGCGATCGGCTGCACCGCGTACAGCGCGGACACCAGCTGGCGATTCGCCGCCGACTACCTCGACATGGGCAGCGCCGTCGAGCGCGCCGCGATGTTCGCCGCCGCCGAACTGGCGCTGTTCGCCACCGCGCTGATGGCGCGGGCGAACCTCAACGGCCCCAAGCAGGCGCCTGGGGTGCCCGGCACTCTCACCTGGGTGATCACCTGCGTGCAGATCGTGCCCGCCTACGCTGAGTCCGGCCTGGTCGGCGGAACTGTGCGGGCCTTCGTCGGCCCGGTCCTGGCGGCAGTGCTCTGGCACCTGGCCATGGGCATCGAACTACGCCACCGCAGCCCGCACGCCGATTCCCGCAGCCTGACCGCCCTCCTCACCCGACAGGCACGCGAACGGCTGCTGGCTCGTCTGGGGATTGCCGACCGGGACGCGGATGCCGCCCGGATCATCCGCGACCGCGCCCTCGACTGGGCCGTCACGCTGATCCTCCGGGTAGAGAGCATGGCACCCGAGAAACGCACCAAGTGGCGAGGCCGGCGCCTCACCCGCCGCCTGCACCAGGCCCTGGAGCAGGCTGACGTCGACCGCGACAAACACCAGGACGAGCTGCTGCTGCGCAAGCTCGCCACCCGCCAACAGGCCCTCGCCCTGGCCACCGTCCCGCTGCCCGCCCGCTGGCCCGATACCGCCGCACGCACGAGGGGCGGCTCCGCGACGGCCCGCCCGCGGGCTACGGCAAGCGAGCGGGCAGAAATTTCGGGCGCCTCGCCCTCCAATGTCGCGGGCGATGACGCCGCCGACCGGGCAGCCCGCCCCCTGCCCGAAAACAGCCCGCAACAGCCCGTCCGCACCACCGTCGGCCCGGAACCAAAACCGGGCGAGGAACCGCCGGGCAACGACCCGCGACCCGCCTCGCGGGCGGAGTCGAAGCGCCCGAGCTCCAAACCGCGCGCGACACGGGACCTCCTCAACAAATACGCCCGTGACCTCTTCCGCGAGCACGGACGTCTCTCCCGCGACCTGCTGGAGGAGGCCGTACGCAGGGACGGCTACAGCGTGGCCAGCGACACCGCCGGCGAGGTGGTCCGCACCGTCAAGGCCGAGCTACCGACGGCGCCCGTCGGCCACCCGCACTGAGACCACCCTCAACGCCCAAGGAAAACCACTCGATGCACGAATCGCACCACGAACTCCCCACCTCCCAGGAGGAGATGATCGCCGACCTCGACAGGGCAGCAAGCAATGGCGATGGACCGTCCATAGGCCGTTCGATCGCGGACTCCTCCGCCCCGGGGGTGGCGGAGGAACAGCTCCGGCACGAGGGCGTGCCGGAGCAGGAGCGGGTGGGCGCCGGCGAGCAGTCGCGCGATCCCTCCGTTGGGGCCACGCAGCGTGCGCCGTACCGCCGCGCGAACCTCGATGCGCAGCGCTCCGAGCACGTCACCGCGCGCTTCGCGCCGCACGAGAAGCACGACATCCAGTCGTCGGCGAAGACCGCTCACGTGACCATGGCCCGCTACATTGCCGACGCCGCCATGGCCCGCGTCCGCGGTGAGATCACCGTCGCCGCCGAGCGCACGGTCTACGACGATGCGATCGACGGGCTCACCGCGATCCGGGCGCAGATCGCCCGGATCGGCAACAACGTCAACCAGATCGCCCGCCGCCTCAACGCGGACGGCGATCCACACCCTGTGGACGCCGCGATCCTTCACCGGGCGGACCGCCTGCTCGCCGACGCCCACGACACGGTCCGGGCGATCGACGACGCCGCCATCCGGGCAGCCGAGCAGAAGTGGGCAGTCTGAGGTGATCGCGAACATCGTCAAGCCGGGCAACAAAACCTACGGCGTGCTGGCCTACCTCTTCGACAAAGGCCGCGCCAACGAACACACCGACCAGCACATCGTCGCCTCCTGGGACGACTTCATCCCCGACCCCGGCCCCTGGGACAGCCCTGGCCACAAGCAACGGCTCGGCCAGCTCACTCAGGCCCTGGATCTGCGGGTCAAGCAAGCCGGCGCCAAGGCACCTGAGGGGCACGTGTGGCACTGCTCGGTACGCGCCGCACCCGAGGACCGCATCCTCACCGACGCCGAGTGGGCCACCATCGCCCGGCGCATGGTGCACGCGACCGGCATCGCACCTGACGGCGATCCCGACGGCTGCCGCTGGGTTGCTGTGCGTCACGCGGAGGACCACATCCACATCGTCGCCACCAAGGTGCGCGGTGATCTGCGCCCGCCGCGGAACTGGAACGACTACCGCCGCGCCATGAACGAACTCACAGCTGTCGAGGAGGACTTCGGTCTCACCCGGGTTGCACGTGGTCCCGAAGCTGCTGCCGGCACCTCGGCGGTGAAGCGCTCCACCCGGGCCGAGGAGGAAAAGGCCAAGCGACGAGGCCACGACAAGACCGCGCGTGAGCGGCTGCGGCACGTCGTACGTACCGCGCTGTCCCACGCGAAGGATCTGGACGAGTTCTTCAACCTGCTCGCCGATGCCGGCCTTCAGGTCGAGACCCGCACACTGCCCTCCGGCGACCTCGGCGGCTACAAGGTCGCTCTGTCCGACGACGGCACGCCCATCTGGTTCTCCGGCTCCAGCCTCGCCACCGACCTGTCTCTCCCCCAGATCCGACAGCGCCTGGCCGCCACCGAGGCACAGCCCACCGCAGCCTCATCAGCTCGCCAGCACCGCCCCAGCCCGTGGCATGTGGCCACCGCTGCCGCCGAACGCATCCCCCACCACCTCGCCCACGCCGACGACGGCGCCGTCCAGGCCCACCTCACCGTCTTCGGCGAAGTCCTCTACGCGCTACCGGCCCATGCTCCTGTCCGACTCCAGGCCGAACTCCACCGTGCGGCTGCCGCCTTCGAACACGCCGCCCACACCCGCGCCCGCGCCGACCACCAGTACGCCCGCGCACTGCGGGGAGCGCTAAAGGCCATGCGCTATCAACCCGCGGACCACACCGGTCTGGCCATGCTTTTGGACGCCGCCATCCTCGTCGTCCTCGCAGTCCAGCGCCACAGCGCCCTGTACCACCACGACCGGCAGGTGGCCGCCGCCCGTCAGTCGCTCACGCACCTGCAAGCCGCCTACGCCCAGATAGCCCCCGCCAGCCTCGCCGCACTCGCCAGGCACCTTCCCTCCGACAGCGCGGTGCATCGGTACGCCCGCACCCTGCACGAGGTCCTGCCCCGCCACGCCGAACAGATCCTCACCGAAAGCGCCTGGCCCGCCCTCACCGCCGCCCTCGCCGCCGCGAAAGCCGCTGGCCACAACCCGGCCGCCGTCCTCCAGCAGGCAGCCCAGCACCGTCCCTTGGACAACGCGAAGTCAGCATCCGAGGTCCTCGTCTGGCGCATCCAACGCCTCGGCGACCGGCATGCACCCGGCCCCGGCGCACGAACCGCGCAGGCCCGCCGCCTTCCCGCTCAGACCGCCCCGCAGACCGATCCCGGGCTCCCGGGCACGTACACGCCGCCTACATCCCGCGCCGGACGGTCCCGCTGAGCCGGAGCCCCTGGCGCGGGCCACGAGGAACGACACCACGCGCAGCCACGGACCGGTACGAAGCCGACGGATCGTAGCTGTACATCCCCGGTTATCGAAACCGGGGATTCTCAGGACCCTATGTCCTGCCCACTGCCCTATCCCTCGACAAGGAGAACCCGCATTCCCCTCACCGAACCCCGCCGGTACGTCGTCGCCCAGCTGAGCGGCGCGTACTTCAAGTACCACGCCAGCACCAAGACCTGGTTCCACCACGATGGAGGCCCCTTCACTAAGGCGGAACAGGCCGCCGCTCTCGCACCCACCATCAACGAGGTCAAAGAGGCGAAGAAGCAAATAGATCGGTACCACCAGTACCTGCAGACCTGGCTCGAAGCTCCCGAGGAACTGGACCGCTTCCTCGCCCCCTTCCTGGACCGGCTCGACGAGAAGTCCTTCGGCAACGCCATCGGCATCATGAACGAGAACGAGCGGCTGAAGCTCCAGTGGCTGGTCAACGCGGCGACTGAACCTGTCCGTCCGTTCACCCCGTACACCTTCTGACAGACGACGGCACCGACCGCACCCCCAGATGAGGAAGGGGGCCGGTGACCGGGAAAACATCCCGGTCACCGGCCCCCTTCGCATCCCCTGCAGTCACAGTGTGCGCTGTACCTTGTCAACGGCCTTCGCCAAGTGCGCGTCGACAACACCCGGCGAGCCGGAAACGACCACCAGCACGTTGGCGATGCGGATCGCCGTCTGCTGGACAACGCTGCGCTGCCGGCCAACGGAATAGGTGAGCAGCTGGCTCCACTGCTCGTCGCCTAGAGGCGGCGCGGCCATCTCCTCGGTGCCCATGTCGACGGAGGTGCTGCCCACGAAGACCTGGTACGTGGGGCAGGAGATCATCGCGTCGAAGATCCGGCTCACGCCCCTGGAGAGCTTTGCGGCGGAGTCGCTGTACAGCTCCTCAGCCACCTCCGAGTCACTGCCGCCCGTATAGGTGAAGGACGCCTTCGCCCTGCGAGGGAAGTCGAGGCTGTCGCCGACAGCCGCGTCACCGCCGAGTTTCTCCAACGCCGGGCAACCGGAAACGACGACATCGTCCTGCGGCCTGGGCTGCTGCGGCTTGCGGGTGTAACCCTCGCCAAGATCACTCTCATCCAACAGGCGCTTGCTCAGCGCCGCCGAGGACAACAGCTCGGGCACCGGGGAGTGCTTGCCCTCCTGCTGTGTGGGCGCGGAGTCGGAGGAGACCGGATCGTCGGCGGGCGTGCTGCCTGTGGTGCAGCCAGCCAAGGCCAGGACGGCGAGGGCGCTCAGGCTGCGAACGGTCGTGGTGTGAAGGCGCATGCGGAACCCCAAAAATCGCTACGGAACGAACGGTCTGACCAGCCGGGCCTCCGGCGCCGGCGAAATGCAGGGGTATGGACTGCGGTTTCGGGGGTCAGTGGCCGAGGTGGCGCAACCCGTCCTCAAGGGTGGGGTGCCAGTGATCGACCGGACCGGAGTTGCGGTTGTACCAGGCCGCGTCCAGACGGGGCTCCATCACCTGGTGGCCGGCCCGGCAGCGCAGCCACACCGAGTCGTCGCGCAGGCAGAAGACGATCCAGTCCCGGTACGCGCCGCACGTCGGGCACGCGCGGATCTCACCGCCGATGACGAGCGGCTGCATCCACCGCATCATCGCTCCCTCGACGTCCTGTCGGGACGGCGCCCGCAGATCGGCTGGTGGGAAATCCGGCATCGTGGTCGCCGAGGCCGATCCGGTCGACATCGGCGCCTCAGCGCGGACGATGTCGAATGGCAGAAGCTCGTGTGCATGCATCCGCAGCACCGCGAACGCCTCACGTTGGGCCTCACGGAACTCGCGGTCTGCGCGAGCACGTCGTCGGAACATACGGTCTCCATCTCTGTCATCTGACGGACACAGGGGAACGTGTACTCAGGGGAATTGGCGACGAACAGCACAACAAGCACTGCAGGGCGCGGATCGTCAGCTGCGGCGGACGACGTTGATCCGGCCCTCCGCGCTCTTGGGCACGGTGCGGCGGGGCACCGGGACCGGTGAGGCGAGCGAGGAGGCGAATGCCGCGACCAGGTCATGCGGGACACTGGCGCTGAAGCTGGCACACCAGAGATATGGGGTGCCGAGAACGGGTTCCGCCCACGCCTGCCACCCCATCAAGTCAGGGTGCGGATCCGCGTCCTGGACAAGCGGCGGCTGCAGTCCCAGGGAGACGGTGGCGGAGAACCCGGGGTCCATGGCGGTGGTGAGGGGACAGTCCACGTCACGGATCCAGCCTTGGGCACCGAGTGCGTTGAGGACCGTCTCGGGCCCTTCGAAGCCAGCGTCCGGCACCTCACGGGCGTCGAGCGCGACGATGAGATCGGCGAGCGCCTCGTACGGGACGCCGGAGGTGAAGTACGCGTTCCACTCCGTCATCGCGGAGGCAGCATGCGGGCGGGCGCTCAGCTGCCAAGCAACGGGCAGTCCGCCCAGCTCGAACGGGTAGGCCGCGAGGATCCACTCGGCGCCGCTCAGCCCGTCTTGGCTCGTATACAGCAGCGTGTGGCGGGAGGTGGGCCACATACGCCAGCCGAGGCCGGTCAAGGTATCGCCGATCAGCTCGGCAAGCCCTCCGTCGTCACCGGCAAGGTGGCGCGGAGTTACCCAGTACATCGGGTCTGGCATATCGGAGCGAGAAGGGTCACTGGGGTGGTGCGGGTGCAGGGGCGCCTCCGTGGGCTCGGACGTCAGTTCTTCCGGCGGGCGTTGTACGTTGACATGCCGTGCCGTGCCGCACCAGTCCTTTCGGGATCTTTCCTGTCTGCCCCCGGCGAACTGTGTCCTTGGACAGCTGTAGGTTCTCAAAAATGGCGCCACATCCTCAGAGCTGACTGCATATCAGGGCCATATATGGCCTTGCGCTGAGAATCGCAGCTCAGTACACCCACTCATTCGGGTGATAGGGGCAAGTTCCGCCTGCTTTCCTCGCGGAGATGCGGACATCGTGGGCGTACGGGGCCTCACCCGGTTTGGTGACGCCGTGGATGGCCCCACCGGAGCGGTCAGTGCTCGCTCGCGAGACGGTAAGTGTGTTGATGGTCTGTCGTGGATGAGAGTGCCAATTGACCTGCTGGGATCGGCGACCCCGTGGCGCATATTCCGTTGGTATCGCGGGCAGAAGCGCCGTTCCGGGGCCTACTGGTCTGCGACGAGAGTAATTGTCAAGACCTGTGGACGGCCGCTCGACAGTTGTCTCGATGACGGAGGACGTGACCGCCGCGATCTGACGGGCTGTGGCTCGCTTTTACCCGCTGCAGCGGTTCCCTGCGGTGATCGAAATTGGATCGTCTGCGGCTCGTGGTCAATCGTAGGGTGCGGCAATGGACTGGAACGCCTGGCATGGCAAGTACGACGTAGCGGACTCCTGGATGGCACGGAGGCTGCGGACCGTTCAATCGCAGATCCGGGCCGCTCTGGACGATGCCCCGGCCGGGCCGCTGAAGGTGATCAGCCTGTGCGCCGGGGACGGTCGCGACCTCCTCCACGTTCTGTCTGATCATCCGCGCCGCCACGAGGTGCGGGCGCGGCTTGTCGAGTTGGACGCCCTGAACACCGCGGCGGCTTCGGAGACGGCCCGCTTGGCAGAGCTGGACCATGTCGAGGTAGTGACGGGCGACGCCTCCCTCATCGACCAGTACCGGGACATGACCCCCGCAGACCTCGTTCTGGTCTGCGGTGTCTTCGGAAACATCACCGACAGCGACATCAAGGGCACCATCGGCGCCTGCAACCAGTTGTGCAAGACCGGTGGCAGCGTCATCTGGACTCGCAACCGTGCCGCCCCCGACCGAGTGCCCATGATCTGCGATTGGTTCGACGAGCAGGGTTTCGAACTGCAGTGGCTGTCCGAACCGGGTGCTGGCTACGGGGTCGGTGTGCACCGGTTCACCGGCACGCCTCGACCCCTGCGCACCGGCACCCGACTGTTTGAGTTCGTGGGCTACGACGTGCTCCGTCAGCGTGAGATTGCACAATCCGGCTGACCTCTGTCATGGCAGTCCCACTCCTGTCTGAGTAATTGCCCTATCCCGACCAGCCGCCACAAGATCAGGCAGCGCCGCGCGAGCGTTCGACCAGGACGCCGCTCTCGAACCGGGCGCCCGTGCGGACCAAGGGCACGAGGTGGGCTCCGGTGATCGCCCGCCAGCGGGCCTGGGCGGACTCGACGAGTTTGAACACCATCGCGAGGGCTGCGGCGGGGCTGCCGGCGCCGCGGGTGACCTTGGTGCGGAGCTTGACGGTGGAGAAGGTCGACTCGATGGGGTTCGTGGTGCGCAGGTGGATCCAGTGCTCGGCCGGGAAGTCGTAGAACGCCAGTAGCTCGTCGCGGTCGTCGGTGATCTTCGCGACGGCCTTCGGGAACTTGGCGCCGTATGTCTTCGCGAAAGCCTTGATCGCCTCGTCGGCGTGGCCGCGGTCCTCGGCGTTATAGATCTCTTGCATCGCCTTCGTGGCGCCCGGCTGTGCGGATTTCGGCAGGGCGTTCGTGACATTCCGGGCCTTGTGGACCCAGCACCGCTGGTGGCGGGCAGCCGGGAACACCTCGACCAGCGCCTTCCACAGGCCCATCGCGCCGTCGCCGACGACCAGCTCGGGATCGCGCATGCCGCGCCTGCGGCAGTCGCGCAGGAGGTCGGCCCACGACTCGGTCGACTCACGCAACCCCTCGGCCAGCGCGATCAGCTCCTTGGTGCCGTCCAGGCGCACACCCATCAGCACCAGGACGCAGGAGTACGCCTGCCCGAGCCGGACCTTGGGGTGCACCCCGTCCGCCCACACGTACACGTAGTCGGACTCGGCGAGGTCGCGCTGCTGGAAGGCGGCGTGGTCGTCCTGCCACTGCTTGGTCAGCCGGGTCACGGTGGCCGGCGACAGGCCGGCCGCCGAGCCGAGGAACTGCTCCAGCGCGGGCACGAAGTCCCCCGAGGACAGCCCGTGCAGGTAGAGCAGCGGCAGCACCTCACTGACCTTGGGCGACTTGCGGCACCACGGCGGCAGGATCTTGGAGGAGAACCGCATCCGCTCGCCGGTGGCCGCGTCCACCCGCCTGTCGTTCACTCGCGGGGCTGTGACCTCGACGGAACCTGCCGTAGTGGTCACGGTCCTCGACCGGTGGTGGCCGTTGCGGACCACCAGGCGGCGCCCGGCCTCGTCCGTCTCCGCGGCCAACTCGGCTATGTACTGGTTGACTTCGGCCTCCAGCGCGGCGGCGAGCATCCGCCGGGCGCCCTCGCGGACGATCTCGTCGATCAGGGAGCCGGACTCGGTCGAACCGTCGGCGTTCACTACGCTGAGCACGGGCGTGCCTTCCCGACCCGCGCTGCGAACGCGGGCCTACTCGGTGACCATCACAGGATCATTCGGGAAGGTACGCCCTCCGCGTCCAACCCGAAGCTGATCCACAGGTCTTGAGCATTGCTCTCTGCGACGATGCGTGACCAGGAAATGACCGCAACCGGACTGGCGCCGGGATAGCCCCTGTACACCTGGCCCGGATCTGCTCAGACGTAGGCTCAAGGCGCCAGGCGAGTCGAGACGACGCGGCAGCCGATCAGGACGAGACGGAATGCTGACTGACGGCTGCCGAAGAACGCTGGGCTTTACCCCTCCTCAGCTGCAAGTCGCGCGATCTGCTGGCCGCGTCCGAGGACGGTCAAGTGTGCGGCTAGGACGGAATGGTCGTCGAGGGGACCACGAGAGCCGAGTGTAGGTCAGTCATCACCGGTTCCAGTGCGTTTGATTCCCTCCTGCCTGGGACGACCGAGGGGGGGAAAGGGGCCGTTTTTGCGGGAGGCTGTAAGAGCGATACGCACTCCCTTGATGAGCTTGTCCAGGTCTTCCGCGGCCCCAGTGTGTTCGAACCGCTTCTGCAAGGCGTTAAGGCTGTTGTGGTTTGAGGCGGTTGCGAGCGCGGCGTGCACCGTCTCGATGAGCTTGTCTCGGTCATCGGCGGCCCGGGTGTGTTCGAACCGCTTCTGCAGGACGTCAAGGAGGCGGGCCAGGATGAACGCGCGCGCGTATTCCCGATCGTTGGGGGTGGCCGCGAGCTCGACGTGCACCATCTCAATGATCTCGTCCAGATCCTCCAAAGCGTCAGTGCGTTCGTACCGCTCCTGCAGGGCGTCGCGGAGGAGCCGCTGGTCGTTGTATGAATCGCTACGATCGGCAGCGACAGCAGCACGCGCCACCTCAATGAGCTCGTCCAAGTCCGCCGCAGTCGCAAAGCGTTCGTACCGCTCCTGCAGGGCGTCGCGGAGGAGCCGCTGGTCGTTGTATGAATCGCTACGATCGGCAGCGACAGCAGCACGCGCCACCTCAAT
>NZ_JBEZKG010000054.1:3193-3597 GCF_040651535.1 Streptomyces sp. NPDC048420 | reverse complement strand
TATGAGCTCGTCCAAGTCCGCCGCAGTCTCAGTGCGTTCGAGTTTCTTCCGCAGGGCGTCGGCGAGGAGCCACCGGGCGGTATAGAAGCCATTGCCACTGGGGTCGGCAGCATCAGTAAGCGCCACCTCGATGAGCTCGTCCAAGTCCTCCGCAGCCTCAGTGCGTTCGAACCGCTTCCGCAGGGCGTCGGCGAGGAGCCACCGGGCGGTGTAGAAGCCATTGCCACTGGGGTCGGCAGCGACAGCGGCACGCGCCACCTCGATGAGCTCGTCCAAGTCCTCCGCAGCCTCAGTGCGTTCGAACCGCATCCGCAGGGCGTCGGCGAGGAGCCACCGGGCGGTGTAGAAGCCATTGCCACTGGGGTCGGCAGCGACAGCGGCACGCGCCACCTCGATGAGCTCGT
>NZ_JBEZKG010000054.1:0-3095 GCF_040651535.1 Streptomyces sp. NPDC048420 | reverse complement strand
GTCCAAGTCCTCCGCAGCCTCAGTGCGTTCGAACCGCATCCGCAGGGCGTTGCCGAGGAGCCACCGGCCGAGGGTGCGGGCGCGATGGTCGTCGGGCGTGGCCGCGAGGGCGGCGCGTACCGTCTCGACGAGCTCGTCGAGAGCCTCCGCCGCCTCAGTGCGTTCGAACCGCATCCACAGGACGTCGCGGAGCAACAGGGCGGCGGTGCGGGCGCGATGGTCGTCGGGCGTGGCCGCGAGGGCGGCGCGTGCCGTCTCGACGAGCTCGTCGAGATCCTCCGTGGTTCGCGTGTGCGTGTACTGGCGCTCCAGGGCGTGAACGAGGCGCAACAGGTGGGTGGCGTAGTCGGGGTGGTCGTCCACGGCCCCCGTGCGTTCGAACCGCGCCCACAGGGCGTCGCCGAGGAGCCCCAGGTCGGCGACGCGGCCGCGATGATCGTAGGGCGTGGTTGCGCCCGTGGCACGTACCGTATTGACGATCTCGTCCAGGTCTTCGATGGACCCTGTACGTGCGAATCGCTCCTTGAGGGCGTTACGGAGACGGGTCAAGTGGGCGGCACGGTCGGACAGGCTAACGGGCCTAGCCGCGAGAACAGCGGCACGTGCCGCTGCGATGGACTCGTCCAAGTCTTCAGGGGTGCACGTGTGTAGGTACCCGTCCACCGAGTCCTGGCGGGAAGACTGCGGATCCCGTCGCCACAGTGCTGTGGCACGCTCAGCTGCTGCCGTCATCAGCGCCTGGGCGCCCTGGAGACGTCGGCCGCCGCCGAGGAAGAGCGCAGTCTCATATTCCACAGTCGCCAGGGTCCGCAGCGCGGAGAGAGAGCGGGGGTGATCGGTACCCAAGGTCGCCGACAATCGTTGCACCGCGATGGCGATGACATCGCACGCACGCTCCATGCGCTCGTGGTCTTCGGCCGCCCTGGCTGACTCGAACTCGGCCGAGGCCAGTGTGATCAGGGCCGATAGAGACTTCGGGTGGTCACCGCCGAGGATGCGTACGAGGCGGCGGACGAACCCTTCAAGCTCGTTCACCAACTCATCCGCCTCGGCATGCTGGTTACGCAGGCGCATCACCTCAGCAAGGACTGCGGTCGCCAGCACTTGGACGTCCAACTGCTGTTCAGTTTCTTCCTCGCCCGCGCCCAGAACCACAGCTCGGCGAGCCTGGTCTGCAGTGTCAGCAGCCCTCTCGGAAAGACCCCGACGTAGCATCATGCACGCCTGGTTCACCAGTGTGGCGGCCGCCCAGGGGTCGCCCCCGTGCGGCTTGGTGAGCAGCATCGCAGCGGTTGCGAGATACCCTCGCTCGCCGAGCACCACGGCGAGTTGGTTGCGTACACCAGTGTCCAGGTTCAACGCACCAGGATCTTGTTGGAAACACGAGGAAACATGCTCCAGAAGCACCTGGGACGCGTGGTTCAGACCAAGGCAGTCGAGCAGCAAGACCAGATCGCTAACGTTTTGGCCCACGGTTGCACGACCAGGCAACCGTCGATCCAAACGAAGCACCTCGACCGCTGCCACCACCTGCTCGCGAGTCGCACGGTCGCCTCGCAGCGCGCGCTCTGCGCAAGTGATTGCTTCTCGCCAGGCGCTGGTCAGATCGCTTCCCTGGGCGTCGGCCATGCTGCACCCCCATTCGGCTCCTCTTCGAAGATGCGCCTGAGGGCGAGGTATCTCAGCTCGTTCACATACACGGGGTCCATGACGCCCTGCCCGGACAGCTGATGGAAGAAGTGGATCACACTATCGACGCGGTCCACCTGGCTACGCGGCGATGAAGAAGCCGTGGACCGAGACTGTGCGCGGGTCTCCTCGCGACGGGCAGGCCGCAGAACATCAACAAGGTGAGCGACGTCGAATACGTCGAATCGACGCAGCACCTCTCCGATGGTGGCAGCGAACAGCACGTTGGCACTGCGACTCGCGTCGGCCCGGTCGAGAGCCTGCTCCAGGAGGATGCCGACGACTGCCGGCCTCCGGCCCTGGGCAACTCCTTCGACCGGGCCACCAGAGTAGCCTGAATAGTCGCCAAGCCTCTGGTCGGCCGTCAGTTGCAGGGCCTCGATCGACGCGCCGCCTTCACAGTCGTACCGTATGGCTCCGCTGTCGATGTGACCGCTGAGTTCCACCTCGTTCTCGGCAGGCCGGTAGGGGCCGCGCCAGCGGTCGCCACCACGGGCAACCCCGGCCACGGGCACGGGCTGGAAGACCTCCGAGTCTGCGGAAATCTCAATTAGCGCGAGGTCCGCGTCCTTGGCTTGGCCGTACACCTGTCCAACCACGCAACTGCCGTCGGCCAGCACAATGTCCAGGTCCGTGTCGAACGCGGTCATAGCGCGCAGGCAATGGAGCGCGGTGACAACAAACCGGCGCGTCACGAGGAACCCTCCTCCAAGTCGCTGCCGGTCCTGGTAGAGCTCAACCCAATATCCCGCGACGGTCATGGCCTACCCGACGCCCGCTCCACGGTGAGCGTCACCTCGAACGACGCCTCCATAGATGCCTTGGAGAGGATGACACCGGCCTCGGCAGCGAGAGTCAGTCCAAAGGTGACGTCCATGCTGGTGACCTGCCAGCCGTCGCGCTCGGGAACCTGGGCCAGGGACTGCTGGGCAATGGTCGAAGCCTGAACAATCGCCTCCTGCATCTCCGCAGCGCGCTCACCGAGCGCGGAGGTCGACCGTGTCCGGGCAGCGATCTGACGGCTTCCTGTTGCATCGAGCGCCACCGTCTCAACTCTGACGTCGGCCATGTGTTTGGCTTCCCCCGTCCTCCGTTTGCTGGCAGATCTCTCGGCAGCGTAGCCAGCCGGTCCTCCGTGCGCGGCAGCTTCCCCGGATCACTCCAGGCTCAGAACCGAAAAGCAGCACGTGTGAAGATCCTCCGTAGGGCAGGGTCTTTGCGTGATTACGTTCTGTCCGGTTTCGTCAGATGAGGCCGCAGCCAGCCAGAGTGCTCATCAAGCTGCCTTCGGGAAGTAACGCGTGCCTCTAGCCTCAAAGTTTCGTGACAGTCCGCCGACGGAGTCGGTGGACCGTTTTCGTGCCGTGGTCTGAGGCTGTGCAGGCCGAAGAGCCGAGTGACGCCTC